>DATMAW010000132.1:0-3585 GCA_035559715.1 Gemmatimonadales bacterium
CCCGCCAGGGGGCGGCGGTGATCAATCGCGGGCCGGCGCCGCACCATGAAGTGCAGATCGTTCCCCACCCACGCGCTGCGATATCCCCACACGGGTTCCGCCAGCGTCAGCGTGAGTACCGTTTCGTCGTCGGCGGGCTGGGAGAAAGACACCAGCTTCACCAGGGGATCTTCCGGGCCGTACTGAATCCAATCCATGTCACCGGCCACGCCATACAGCCTGAGGCGCAGCTCGCGCTCTGATTCCTCGACGGCGTATGGAACTCTTCCGGGGAGCGGGACGCGCAGCGTGACGTGCTCGGGTTCGCTGAACAGGCGCAGGGACCCCACGGCGCCGCGCGGTGGAAGCGCGTCCAGCGCGTGCACGTCCACGGCGTCCACCCAGGCCACGCTCGCGCGGGAGAGCCGCAGCCGGACCTGATCGTTCCACCGCCCGCTCACCGCGGCCACGGTTCCCGTGGGGAAGAACCAGTGGTAAACACCGTAGGGGACCGGGCGACCCGCGAGCAGCGAATCGGTGCGGCCCGTGCCGGCGGTGTCGTCGTCCACGCGCACCACGGGCAGGCGCGCGGGATCCAGCGTGCGGGCTCTGAGTGGCCAGCGCACGCGCACCGTATCCGGCCCGCGGCTGGCCTCGAGCCACGCCCAGGTGGAGTCGGTGGCATCCGGTGCGGCGAGCCAGGCGAACGGCTCCCCGGGATCCGGACCGAGCGGCCCCCGCCACGCCGCCGTGTAGCGGGACGCGGCCGGGGGGCGCGGTCCTGACGGGCGCGTGGTGCCGAACGCCAGCTCTCCCCACGGCGCGGCGTCGGGCCGCGCGTCCGGAAAGAACGTGACTTCACCCGCACGACTGACGAGGCGCACGCTGGCGCCGGGAGCCGCACGCACGGCGAGCCGTACCTCCTCGTCCGGCATCACCCACAGCGCGCCGGTGGGGGACATGGAGGTCGTGTCCACCCACACCGCCACGTCCGGCGGCACGAACCCGCGATCCAGCGCCACCGTGAACGTGGCTCGCGCGGTGTCCGGGCCGGCGATCGCGAGCATGTCGAACGAGACAGTGGTGTCCGGCGGAGCGGGCAGGGCAAGCCAGGCGATCCAGCCGCCCGTGGGATAGACGGGCACCGCGACGCCGTTCACCCAGAGGCGCGCGTCGCCTCGACCAACGGAGCCAAGAATGAACGAGGAGTCTCTTGCCTGAATGCGGGCTGTGGAATCGGCCGAGATGATCCAGCGATCGCCGGTAAACGATCGCGCGCCTTCGCGGGGGTACGAGATGCGAATCTCCAGCACCCCGCGCGCCACCTCCGGGGTGATGGGAGCCAACGGCGCCGGCCCTCTCCCCTGGCTGCCGCAGGCCGTGGCCGCCAGCAGGATGCCGCTCCAGCGAGCGGCCGCACGCGCTTGCGACATGGGCGCGGAACCTACACAATTTCAAGAAGCTCCGTCAATTTTAGCCTTTGGTTGACCGCCCTTCGGGCGGGCATGTAGATTGGGCGGCCACCCTGTAGCGCAGTCTCGTGTTCCACAAGGCGATGCGGGCGCGTGCGGCCGCGCGGGCTCCGGCGGCTCGCAGCGCATCGTGAACCCACAGTCGGAGGAGGGGTGACGGGAGTCCCGATCGCTCAGGCGCCCACACTCCGGTGCCCCACGTGCGGCGGCGCGGTCGTGTCGGGGTTGCCATTCTGTCCCGCCTGCGGCAGCCGCGTGTTGCCCCGCACCGCCGCCGGTGGGTGCCCCACCTGCGGCACGCCGGTTGTGGCGGGCGCGAAGTTCTGCGCCGCCTGCGGGCGCTCGCTCACCGGCGGGATCCCTTCGGGAGCCGCTCCCGCCATCCGCGCCCTGCTCAGTCAGCTCGACGAAGCCGGCCAGACCGTGAAGCAGTTCCCGCTGGCCCGAGTGGAAACCACGATTGGCCGCCAGGATGCGGACGTTTCGTTCGCCGACGATACGTTCCTCTCGCCGCTCCACGCCCAGATCACCATCCGCGACGGTGAAATGACCGTGCGGGACCTGGGCAGCCGCAACGGGACCTGGGTCTTCACCTCGGAGCCGCATCGCCTGCTGGACGGTGACCTCATGCTCATCGGGTCACAGATCATCCGCTTCCGCCGGCTCGGCTATCCGGGGCCGCACCCGCCCGAGCGCGACGCGACGCGACGGATGGGCTCGTTGATCCCGAGCGCCGACATCGCCTGTCTCACGCAGCTTCGCGCCGACGGCAGCGCGCGGGACATCGTTCACCTCTCGCCGGGCCGCCACATCACGATCGGACGGGACCGGGGTGACTGGTTGTTCCCGTATGATCCGTCCATGAGCGGTACGCACGCGCAGGTGCGCTCCGAGGACGCGGATTTCGTGCTGGTGGATGCCGGCAGTCGAAACGGCGTGGCGGTGGCGGCGCGCGGCGACGTGACGCTGGTGAACGGCTCGCGCGTGCTGGTGGGAGACAAGATGCTGCGGGTGGAGTTGAAATGAAGATCTGCACGACCTGCGGCAAGGAATGGCCGGACGAGACCAAGTTCTGTCCCAACGACGGCTCGACGCTCCGCTCAGCCGGCGGCGCGGCCGACCTGATCGGCAGCGTGGTGGCAGACCGCTACCACATCCTGAAAAAGCTCGGCGAAGGCGGGATGGGGGCGGTCTACCTGGGCGAGCACGTGAAGATGGGCCGGAAGAGCGCCATCAAGGTCATGTCGCAGTCCATGGCCAACGACCCGGACGCGATCGCCCGGTTCAATCGCGAAGCCGCCAACGCCGCCCGCATCAACCACCCCAACGTCTGCGCGATCTACGATTTCGGCGAGACCAAGGACGGACTGATCTACCTCGCCATGGAGTTCATCGAGGGCGAGGCCCTCACGGGGATGATCGAGCGCGAGGGCGCGCTGCCACCGAATCGCGCGGCGGCGATCCTGAAGCAGGCGGCCGACGCGCTCCAGGCGGCGCACGATCTGGGCATCGTGCACCGGGACCTGAAGCCCGACAACATCATGCTCACGAAGGGCCGCGACGGCAGCGACGTGGTGAAGGTCGTGGACTTCGGCATCGCCAAAGCGATGACCGGAGAGGAAGGGCAGAAGGTCACCAAGACCGGGCTGGTGGTGGGAACACCCGAGTACATGAGCCCGGAGCAGCTCTCCGGTGACAAGCTCGACGGGCGCAGCGACACCTATTCCCTCGCGCTCGTGTTCTATCGCATGCTCACCGGCACGCTCCCGTTCCAGGCCGACAGCGCGCAGGAGACGATGATCAAGCGGTTGACCGACGATCCCCTGCCGCTCAATCAGGCCATGCCGGGCGCCAACTTCCCCGACCGACTGCAACAGGTGATGGACAAAGCGCTGGCGCGCATGCCGTCGGAGCGCTACGCCGGCGCCGCCGAGTTCGCGCGCGAGGCGGTGGCGGCCGTGGCCGGAATGAAGGGGGCGGCGGTGGACACCGAAGGGGCGACCCAGCTCATCTCCGCCATGCCGGGCGCGGCGCCCACGGCCATCCTGGGGAAGACCAAGGTCGCGGGAGCCACGCGGACCCGGACGCCCGATACGCCGGCGCCCGCCGCCCCTCCGCCCACGCGCGCAAGCCG
>DATMAW010000133.1:0-9707 GCA_035559715.1 Gemmatimonadales bacterium
GGTTCATGGTTGGCCCCCGGCGTTGGGCGATTGACGGTGAGCGACGCGCGGCCTCGAGGGATAACGGGACGGGGCCGCTCGCACTCAACTGGCTCGTTGCTGAATGGTGATCATGACAGACGTGGATTCCTGCTGCAATGCCCGGGGCAGGATTCGAACCTGCACTGGAGTCGCCTCCAAAGGGATTTTAAGTCCCTTGCGTCTACCGATTTCGCCACCCGGGCCGTATCGCGCTCACCACTCGCACACATCCCGCAGCGGCCGGGCCGCGGCCTCCAAACCGCGTAACCGAAACACCGCCGTGATGGGATCCTCTCCCGAAGGGACCACCTGCGCCACGAACCGGTCCACCTCGATCAGTTGCTTGATGAACGCAACGGCATCGCCGGGATAGAACGTCTCGCGCATGTCCGTGGACAGATTCCAGCGCCGCGTCTGCGCCGCTCCGCTCCCCATGCGCGTCGCCACGGCCGCCCCGTCCTTGCCGAGCTGAATGTTCCAGTTCACGTACACGTCCGTCTTGCCGCTCAAGCACCGCAACACCAGCTCCACCTGCTCGCCGGAGGGCGAGGTCCCCGTGGCCGCCTTGAGCGACACGATGACAAGCTTGCTGTCGTCCAACGGATTCACGGCTTCGTCCACCACCCAGTCGCCCGTACCTCCCGTGCGCCACAGCTCGAGGCTCGCGGCGGAGTCGCTGGACGTCCCCGCGGTGATGGCCGTGACGATCGCGTCAAAACAGCGCAGCCGCTCGGCACGAACCGTGATCCCGGAGCAATCCCGCAACCGCGCTCGTAACGCGTCCTGCGCCCAGCCGGGCGACGTCGCGGTCAGCGCCCAGGAAACGGCGCCGAGGACGGTGAGCAGGTAGCGACGGTGCATATCCGTGTACCCGGAGGATACGCCGGGCCGAGCAACAATACCACCCTCACGACGTCCCATGCTCATCTCGCCCTTGCGGGGCCGCGCAGCACCATTCCGGGCCGCTGGCCCGTCAACGCCCCGTTGCGCAGCACCACCGTGCCGTTCACGATCACGTGCGGGATGCCAAACGGATACTGATGCGGATCGGTGTATGTGGCCCGGTCCTGTACCGTGTTGGGATCGAACACCACGATGTCCGCGTAGGCTCCCTCCCGCAGCTCACCCCGCTCCTGCTGCCCAATCTGCCGCGCGGGCAGCGCGGACATCTTGCGGATGGCCTCCTCCAGCGTCAGGACGCCCTGCTCCCGCACGTATCGCGCGAGCACCCGCGGGAACGATCCGTAGCTCCGCGGATGGGGGAATCCCTCGCCGTAGCCCACGGGATCGCCATCGGTCTCGAACATGGCGAGCGGATGCCGCATGATGCGAATGACGTCCGGCTCATCAATGCTGTGATAGATGGCGCTGAACCCGCCCTGTTTCTGCAACTCGATCACGAGCTGGATGCCCGTCTCGGTCGTGTTCGGCATCCGGCGATCGCGTGCCAGGTCGGCGAGCGTCTTGCCGTCGTACCGCCGATCCGACGGCACCACGCGGAACTGAATGCGTGACAGATCGCCCCCGCCTCGCTCCTCTTCCATGAGCGGCTTCATCTCGGTCTCAATCCGGCGGCGCATCTCCGGATCGTTGAGCCGCGCCACGAGCGAGTCCTGGCCACCGGCCAGTGCCCACGCCGGGAACAGGATGCTCGAGCCCGTGCTGGATGCCGTGTAGGGATAGAGATCGTGGGTCACGTCGAGTCCCGCGGCCCGCGCCGAATCAATCATGGCCAGGGTGCGCGCGCTCCAGCCCCACTGCGCCGCTCCAACCGCCTTGTGATGGTTGATCTGGGCCGGGATTCCGGCCTCCGCCGCGATGCGAATCGTTTCGGCCACCGAGTGGATCAAGCCACGCCCTTCGTCCCGCATGTGCGTGACGTAGATGCCGCCGTAACGTGCCGCGACCTTGGCCAATTCGACGATCTCTTCGGTCCGGGCGTAGTTCGCGGGGACATAGAGCAGTCCGGTGGAAAGCCCCAGCGCGCCCTGCTGCATGGTCTGCTCCACGAGCGACTTCATCCGTTCCAGCTCGGCCGCGCTCGGGTCGCGATGGGCCATCCCGAGCACCTGTCGCCGCACCCATGAGTGCCCGGCGAAAAACCCCACGTTGGGCGCCACGGTGAGACGTCGCGCGTACTCGTCCAGCGGCCAGGGCTGATCGCCGCTGTGCAGGCTCGCCAGGATGGTCGTGATTCCCTGCCGGATGAAGTTCTCCGCCAGCGGATACTCGTGGATGTTCGTGGCGATGTGGGCGTGGTTGTCAATGAATCCCGGGCTCACCACCAGGCCGGTGGCGTCAATCACCTGCGCGGCGCTGTCAGCCGGGATCGTCTCCCGCGCGATGCGCGCGATGCGGCGGCCGCGCACCGCGACGTCTGCTGCGTACCGAGGCGCCCCCGTGCCGTCCACCACGGTCCCGCCCGTGATCAGCAGGTCGTAGGGACGCCCCGGCAGCCGGGACTCGATGCAACCGATCAAGACCAGCGACGTGAAGACGAGTGTCGCGCCGCTCCTCGCCCGTCTCACCATACCAGCCGGTTCACCACGACCTTCCCATTGTTCACCACGAGCAACACGTCTTGCAGCGCCCGAATGTCTTCCAGCGGGTTGCGGTCCACCACGATCAGGTCCGCGTCGAGCCCCTGGGCAATGCGCCCGGTGTGGTCGCTCACCTTGACCATCTCCGCGGCGAGGGACGTGCCGGCCTGGATCGCCTGTGCCGGCGTCATCCCGACGCCGACCAGCTCCTCCAGCTCGTGACTCAGGCGGACCACGCTCTCGGGGCCATACCCCGTGTCGGTGGCCCCCACCACCTTCACGCCCGCGCGCACCGCGCGAGCCGCTGTCTCCCGAATCCGCGGCAGCATGAAGCGGCCGCGGATCTGGAGGCCGGCGTTGTCGTAGTCGCCACCGGGTTGCGTAAGATCGGAGACGACGGCGATCGTGGGGGCGAAGAACGTTCCCCGCTCCACCATGAGGCGTAGCGTGGCATCCGAGAGAAACGTGCCGTGTTCGATGCTGCGCACGCCGGCTGCCACGGCAGCGCGCGCCCCTTCGTCGCCGTGCGCGTGGGCCATGACGGGAACGCCGGCTGCGCCCGCCTCCTCCACGATCACGCGCAGCTCGGCCTCGGTGTACAGCGGCTTCCTGGGATCGGTTTGCGGTGTGCCGGCCCGCTCGGTCGCATTCACCTTGATCACGTTCACGCCACGCGCCAGCATGGCGCGCACGGCACGGCGCAGGGCGTCTGCCCCCTTCAGCTCGCTGGTCCGTAAGTCCCCAAGGGAAGGTTCGTCCAGAAACAATCCCTCTGCCGGATCCGGCCTGATGTGGTAGCCGGCGGCAACGATCTCCGGCGCGTCCGCAAAGCCCTTTCTGGTAAGCTCGCGCAACCCCACGTCCGCGAAGAAACTGACACCGGCGCTTCGGGCCGTGGTGACGCCCGACATCAACGCCCGGCGCGCTTGATCCAGGCTCGCAATGTGGACGTGACCATCAACCAAGCCGGGAAGGAGGTACTTCCCCGACAGGTCCAGCACCTGGGCTCCGGCCGGGACCGTGACACTCCCGGTGGCGATGCGCTCGATCTTGCCCTGCGAGATCACCACGGTGGCGCCGCTCACGGGCGTTGCAGTTGTCCCGTCAATCACCGTGGCCCCGCGGAGAACCAGGCTTGCCGCCCGCTCCTGCGCGGCGCTGAGTGTCGGGAGTGACATGGCTCCGAGGGTCATTAACGCCGCGCACGCGGATCTCTGCATGATTCCTCCAAAGGTGAACTACCCCGTCACAGCGGCCCGTTTCCGATGCAGCGGGCGGGTGAGGGAAACGGATTCTTGGCTCTGGTACCCCGATGGTCAAGCCCGAGCCCCGGCGCCAGCCGACGCGCGAGGGTCGCGCAACAACCGATCTGTGGTTTCTCCGAGCCGTGTGGCTAGATTCCCGCCACTCATGCGACCATCCGTCCGCGGCGCCACCCGCCGAGTCCTGCAAGCCATGGCGATCGGCGGAGCGCTGAAGTGCGCCACCGCCGCGTCCGCGTTTGCGCAGTTCTCGCCCTGGGCCACGTTCCCGCTGCAGTACGCGGATGCCCGCGTGCTGCCCGCCGGCGTCTTGCGCGTGGGGTTTCTGCCGTCCTACGCCAACTACGACTCTCGCTTCGGCCCGGGCCAGACGGTGCGCCCGCTCGGCGCCGACCTCACGTCGGATACCGCCGGCAGCAACATCCTGTGGTCAATCGGGACCACCGAGCAAGCGGTACGGCGAATTATCGGTGACTCGACTTATCGGGCGACGCTCGGCCCGATCCGCACACAGCTGGATGCAGACGTTCGTCGCATCCCGCTGGACCTGGCGTTCGGCCTCACGAGCTGGCTCACTTTGACGGCCCGCGTTTCTCTCGTGAAGACCCGCATGCAGGCCGTCGTCGCGCTCGACAGCACCAAGGGCACCGTCGGGTGGAACCAGGTGACGAGCCGGGCGAACAATGCCGCCGGCGCCGCGCAGATCGCCGCGCTCGTGAGCCAGCTCGGCACCGCGGTGCAGACCCTCGAGAGCCGGATCGCTGGAGGCTCGTACGGCTGTCCTTCAAGCCCCGAATGCGCGCAGGCCACCACCACGCTGACGCGAGCCCGCAACCTTCTCCTCGGCCTCCAGGACTTGAGCCGCGCAGGCGCTGCGCCTGTGGCGCCGCTCGGCACGTCCCCTGCCGGGACCGCGATGCAGGCCGAGATCGCTGCCGTGAAAGCTGCCCTACAGAATCCGTCCCTGGGATTGCCCGCAGTCACCGCTTCATACGCGTTTCCGGGGAAGTCGCTTACGGCCAGTGATTTCCAGACGCTGTTGGCTGATTCGGCGTTTGGATATCAGCTTCGACCGCTCGCCACCACGGATATCTCGAAACTTGGCGATACCGACGTCGGAGTGCGCATCGGGCTCCTCCAGCGCCCGTCGGCCCGCGTCGCCTTGCTCGGCACGGTTCGCTTGCCCACCGGCACGCTCGATTCCAGCGATCACCTGGTTGATCTCGGCACCGGCGATAAGCAGTGGGACGTCGAGCTGGGCATGGAAGGTGCGCTCGAGACGGGCGCGCTGGGCCTCTCGGCGAGCGCCATCTACACGCGACAGTTCGCCCACAACCTCTCGCTGCGACTCGGAGGCAGCGGCGTACCAATTCGCCCTGGATCCATCGAGGTCCCGTATAATCGCGACCCCGGCGACGTCCTTCAGCTCTCGGCGTTCCCCTCCATCCAACTCAACCGTGGCTTCCGGGTCTTCCTGCAGGCGCACTATTACCGCCAATCCAGCGACGTGTACGACTACCTGGGAACGGAACCGTCCCCCGCACAGCCCGGGGTCCCGGGTCTCGCGCCGAGCGCGTTGAACCTGGGCGGTGGGATCCACTACCGCGCTGAGCGCACGGGAGGAGGGGAAGCGACGCTGCCCGTCGAGGCGGGACTGTCCTACCAAGCGGCATATCGCGGGAGCGCGGGGACGCCAAAGTCCACAATCCTGAATCTGTACCTGCGGCTGCACTACCAGATTTACTGATCGGCGGCTCGCCAAGCCCGCTACGCCAGCCTCAGCCCTGCCTTCCTGAGCAGCTCCGACGCGTGTTTTCTCGCGGTTGGGGCATCCGCGTCGCCGAGCATCCGGGCGACTTCACCCACCCGCTCTTCGCCCTCAATGGGGCGGGCATCCGCCGTCGCAACGCCGCCCCTGGGTTGCTTCGAGATCACCACGTGGTGCCGCGCGCGGGCGGCAATCTGCGGCAAATGCGTGATCACGAGCACCTGCCGGGTCTCTGCCACGCGGGCGAGCGCCTCACCCACCTGCGACGCCACCTCGCCACCCACACCCTGATCCACCTCGTCAAACACGAGCGTCGGCACGGCGTCGTGGTGAGCCAGGACCACCTTCAGCGCGAGCATCAGGCGAGACAACTCTCCGCCGCTCGCGACGTCCGCCAGGGCCCGGGCATCAAGCCCCACGTTGAGCTTGACCAGGAACTCCACGTCATCCGCTCCGGCTGGACCGATCGCCGCCCCCGGTGTCACGCTGACGATGAACTTGCCCCCCGGCATCCCCAGCCGTGGGAGCAGCTCTTCCACCGCGCGCGCCAGGCGCGTGGCCGCCCGGCGCCGCTTGCCGGTGAGGCGACCCGCCGCTTCGGCCAGCACCTGATCAGCTTCCCGGCGCTCGGCCGCGATCTCGGTGAGCGCCTGGTCTCCCGTGTCCACCAGCGCCAGAGCCCGCTCGGCTTCTTCGCCGCGGCGCAGCACGTCGTCAATTGCTGGTCCGTACTTCTGCTTCAAACGGAACAACGTGTCGCGCCGCCGTTCCACCGCCTCGAGTCGCTCGGGATCCTGCTCCACGGCGCCCTCGTAGCCCCGTATGGCTCGCGCGACTTCGTCCAGGTTCGCAGCCGCCTGTTCCAGCATCTCACGCCACGTGGCAACCGATGGATCTATTCGTTCGAGTTGCTCCGCCGCTCGCCGGGCCTGCGCCACCCGATCCACCGCCGAGCCCTCGTCTCCGTCAACCAGTGAGGCGACCTGGGCCACGAGGCGATTCAGTTCCTCCACGTTGGCCAGTCGGCGGGACTCCAGCGCCAGATCCTCATCTTCCCCCGGGCGCGGGGCGGCGCCACGAATCTCCGCCGCCACGTGCCGCAGGTAGTCCGCCTGCTTTCGCGCCTCTCGGACCTGGGCTTCGAGCGCTCGCTCTCGTTCCGCCAGGCTCGCCGCTTTCGCGTGCGCCACCCTCACCGCCTCCCGTTCGGCCTCGGCGTCGCCGAAGGCGTCGAGGATGTCCCGCTGCCGGTGCGCGCGAAGCAGGGACTGAGCGTCGTGCTGGCCGTGGAGATCCACGACCAGGCGGGTCAGTCCCGCGAGGACACCAACCGTGGTGGGGCTCCCGTTCACCCAGACCCGGCTGCGACCTTCCGTCGTGATTTCTCGCCGGACAATGAGCCGTCCGTCTTCCAGTTCCACGCCCGCCTCGGCGGCAGCGGCGGAGACGGCGGGCAGGACGGGCGGGACGGCGCCGGCGGCCGCCGCGGTAAGATCGAACACCGCCTCCACGGCGGCGCGCTGCGCGCCCGGCCGAACGAGGTCGGCCGACCCCCGTTCGCCGAGCAACAGCCCCAGCGCGTCCACGAGGAGGGATTTCCCCGCTCCGGTCTCGCCCGTCAGGACGTTGAGGCCGGGTTGAAGGTGAAGGGTGACGTCCGCAATCACCGCGAGATCGCGGACGCGGATTTCGGTCAGCACGCTAGGTTCGCTCGCGGTCGGTCAGGTCCCCCCATTGTAGCTTCTGTCGCATCCGGGCGAAGAATCCTTCTTTTCCGATCCGTATCAAACGAACGCAGCTCGCCGCCTGTTGCACCCGGACCCGGTCGTCCGGTCGCAGCGTCGTGCCGATCTGCCCGTCGTAGGAAACGAACGCCTCGTCGGAGAACGGCGCGGCCAGCTCCAGCGTCACCGTCGCGGTCCCCGGTACGACGATGGGTCTCACGGCGAGCGTGTGCGGGCAGATGGCGGTGATGACCAGCGCATCCACTCCCGGCACCACGATCGGGCCACCCGCGCTCAGGGAGTAGGCCGTGGAGCCGGTGGGCGTGGCGACGATGATCCCATCGGCGCTGTACCGGCCGATTTCCTCATCGCCCAGCAGTACGCGGAGGCCGAGCACTCGTGCCACGCCGGCCTTGTGCACGACCACGTCGTTGAGTGCCAGCGTGCGCTGGCGCGCCGTGCCGTCGGCGGACATGATGGCAGACTCGAGGACGCGGCGATCTTCCAGCTCGTAGGTGCGGCGAGACACGGCTTCGAGCGCGGCGTCGAGCGTCTCGGGCGTGGCCGTGGTGAGAAACCCCACGCGACCCAGGTTGACGCCGAGGATGGGAACGTCTCGCCCGGCGAGAATGCGAGCGCCGCGCAACAGCGTGCCGTCTCCGCCGAGCGTAACCAGCACGTCCAGCGCGCCCGCGCCGTCCAGGCGGGGCACGGGGGTCGCCCAGCTGCCATCCAACTCGGGCTCGCTGTACAGCGTGAATCCCAGTCGCGGGGCGGCACCAGCCAGTCGCGCCAGGAGCCCGGGCAGATCGCGGAACCGCGGGTTCCCGACGACGCCAACGTTCATGGAACCGACAGGCTGCCTTCGGCGGCCCACGCCCGCACCCGCGCAGCGATCCCCTCGGCGGTGAGCCCGGCTTCCGCGAGCTGTTCCTCCCGGGCGGCGTGCTCCCACGTTCGATCCGGCGCGCCGATCACCGCCACCCGTACGTCCGGCGCGAGCCGCTCCACCGTGGCCGCGACGAACGCGCCGAAACCGTTGACCGCCGCGCCGTCTTCCACCGTCACGATCAACCGGTGATCGGCGAGCAGCGCGTGAAGCATCGCCTCATCGAGCGGCTTGACGAAACGACAGTTGATTACGCTGACGTCGAAGCCGTCCCGGCCCAGAAGCTCCGCCGCCTCGAGTGCGGGGGTGCACATCACGCCAACGGCGAGCAGGGCGCATTCGCGACCGTGCCGCAGACTCTCCCAGGTGCCGTAGGGTATCGCGGGAACATCCGAGACCGGCGGCGGCGCCTCCGGCACGCTGTCCCGCGGATAGCGCAGGCTGAAGGGGCCGGCCGTGTGGCCCAGGGCACACCGCAGCAGGCCGATCAGCTCGCGGGCGTCGCGCGGCTGCGTGATGGTGAGGTTGGGCACGGGCAACATGTAGGCGATGTCGTACAGCCCCATGTGCGTCTGCCCGTCAGCCCCCACCATGCCGGCGCGATCGAGACAGAAGATCACCGGCAGCCGCTGAATGGCGACGTCGTGGATCAGGCTGTCGTAGGCCCGCTGGAGGAAGGTGGAATAGATGGCGACGACCGGCCGGAGCCCCGCCGTCGCCAGTCCCGCGGCAAACGTGGTGGCGTGCGCCTCGGCGATTCCCACGTCGAAGAAGCGATCGGGCCAGCGCTTCTGAAAGATGTGCGTGCCCGTGCCCGACGGCATCGCCGCGGTGATCGCCACCAGCTCCGGATGCTCGGCGGCGAGATCGGTGATCGCCTGGCCGAACACCTTGGTCCACGTGGGGCGGCTGTCGCCCGCGGGCCGCAGCGCGCCGGTGACGGGATCGTACGGATTCCGCGCGTGGAACTTCTCCAGGTCCGGCTCCTTGAGCGGGAACCCGCGGCCCTTCTCCGTGATCACGTGCACCACGCGCGGCCCGGCAAGCGTCTTCACCAGATCGAAGGTGCGGAGCATCGCGTCAATGTTGTGCCCGTCAATCGGCCCGAAATACCGGAACCCCAGTTCCTCGAACAGCATCCCGGGCGACCACAGGTTCTTGATGCTCTCTTCCACCGTCTTGGCGAACTCGATCATGGCGGGCCCGCCGACGACATGCGACGCTCGCTCGATCAGGTGCTTCACGCGCTCGCGCACGCGGTTCGTGGCGGGGCTCGCGATGATGGAGCCGAGGTACTTGTTGATGGCCCCCACGTTGGGCGCGATGGACATGCCGTTGTCGTTCAAGACGAGGATGATGTCACGGTCGGAGTGGCCGGCGTTGTTCATCCCCTCGTATGGCAGCCCGCACGTGAGCGCGCCGTCGCCCACCACGGCAACGACGTGGTATCGCTCGCCCTTCAGGTCACGCCCGGTGGCCATGCCGAACGCCGCGGATACGGCG
>DATMAW010000134.1:0-23203 GCA_035559715.1 Gemmatimonadales bacterium
CGGTGATGCCCGTCTGCACCTCTCGGTGAAGCTCGCCCGTGGCTGTGACCTGTGTGGCGAGCGCGACCGCGACCAGGGCGGTCAGTGCCACAGGCCCGGGATTCTCGCTCCGCAGGTCGGGCAGCGGCCGTCCGCGGTCAATCGCACGCCGTGCACGACGTAGCCGGTGCGCTCCACCAGCGCGTCACCGCAATCCGGGCAGAGCGTGTGCTCCCACTGCCCCACGCGCCCGGGAAGGTTGCCCGCGTACACGAAACGCAGGCCCGCGTCACGGCCGATCTCGCAGGCGCGCACGATCTGCTCGGCCCTCGTCCCGGCGTGGTCCCTCATGCGGTAGTCCGGATGAAATGCCGTGACGTGCCAGGGAATGTCCGGCGACACCGACGCGATGAACTCAGCCGCTCGCCGGATCTCGTCCGGCGCATCGTTGAATCCGGGCACGAGGAGGGTCACGATCTCGAGCCAGAATCCGCGTTCATGTACCATGCGGATTCCGTCAAGGATGTTCTGGAGCACGCCGCCCAGTCGGCGGTACGATCGGTCAGACATGCTCTTGAGATCGATCTTATAGCAGTCCGTGAACGGCCGCAGATAGTCGAGAACCTCCGGGGTTGCGTTGCCGTTGGAGACGACAGCGGTCAGGAGCCCTGCGCGTCGAGCCGACTGAAACACCTCGACGGCCCACTCGGCGGTGATGAGCGGCTCGTTGTAGGACGACGCCACCACGTCGGCCCCGTAGCGGCGCGCCAGGGCGACGACATCGTCCGCCGACACGGAGGCCGGTGACACGCCGGCCTCCGGATCGCGCAATGCTTGGGAGGTCAACCAATTCTGGCAGTAGTCGCAATGCAGATCGCATCCCAGCATCCCGAACGTGAGGGCGTCGCGCCCCGGGCGAACGTGGAAGAACGGCTTCTTTTCGATTGGATCGCATTGGATGCCGGCGACGTAGCCATGGGGCACGTACAACACACCCTGGCGGTTGAACCGAACCTTGCAGATGCCCCGGCGGCCCGGGCGAATCAGGCAACGGTGACCGCACGCGACGCATCGCACGCTGCCTTCCTCGGCCGGCAGCACCAGCGTGCCCGGTTGGCTGCGCTCGTCGAGCAGATCGGCGAGCGTGGAAGGCTCAGTACCCGTGCCGCGCTCGTATAATTGGGGCATGATTCAAAGATATAGCGCTCTGACCGCTCTGTTAGGCGCCATGACCGGGTGCGCAATACTCCCGCTCGGGGGCCAGGCGCGCGTCTCCGCCCCTCGGGGACTGATGGACACCGCTGCGATCGGAGCACACGCCCGGTTCCTTGCATCCGATCTCCTGCAAGGCCGGCGGGCTGGGAGCCCCGGTGCGCGATTGGCGGCCGAGTACATCGCGGCCACGTGCCAAGCCCTTGGACTGGAGGAAGTGAGGGACTCCTACTTCCAGTCCGTACCCCTGGTCGAGTCCGCAATTCGGAGCGGGACGCTCACGGTGACCACGAATGCGGGGCGTTGGGTCTTCGTGTCGCCGCGAGATTTCGTGGCCGACTTGGGCAGCGCGGCCTCGCTCACGGGATTCGACGGCCCTGCCGTCTTCGTGGAGAACCCGCTCGCGCCATCGGTGGACATTCGGGGTGCCGTAGTGGTCACGGAGGAGATCGGGGATCGTGCCGCGCTGGATACGTTGGAGGCCCGCGGTGCGGTGGGGTTGGTACTTGCGGTTGCCGATGGCCGGCGGCACGACTTGTATGTGCGCAGCCGTGGTGAGACCAGGCTGACCCTGGCCGACGGAACGGTGGGGTCGTCGCTGCTTCGATCCCTGCCGACCGTCGTGGCCGGGCCGGCGATCGCCTCCGTGATCCTGGGGCCCGGTGCGCCACGCGATGCGCGTGTGGAGCTGACGCTGGACGTCGTGCGCACGAGCACTCCGGATCGCAATGTCGCCTGCCTGCAACCTGGGAGCGACCCGCGCGCCCGCGACACCGCCATCGTGTTCACGGCGCACTTCGACCACCTTGGTGTTGGCCTGCCGGACGCACGCGGCGACTCGGTGTACAACGGTTTCTCGGACAACGCCGCCGGGGTGGCGATGGTACTCGGGATCGCGGCGGCCACTCGCCGGGCCGAACGCGCGCCGCGCCACTCGATGTTGTTCCTCTTTTTCACCGCCGAAGAGCACGGCCTTCTCGGGTCGGACTACTACACGGCGCAGCCGCTCTGGCCCCTGGATCGTACTCGGGCCGTGATCAACCTCGACGCCGGAGCACCGCCGGCTCCGCCGTCCAGTTGGCGCCTGGCCGGCACAGTGGGATCGGAGCTGGCGCACCTGGCTGTTGATGTCGCGCTCGCCCGCGGCTGGAGTGCCACGGTCACGCCCGCCACGCCCAACTCCGACCACTTTCCCTTCCTTCGGGCCGGCGTGCCGGCCGTGTTCGTCATCCCGGGGCCCGGACCCTACGAAGGGATGTCCATGGACAGCTCCCGCGCGTTGAAGGCGAAGTGGGATGCCTACCACGAACCGGGTGACGAATGGTCGCCCGTGTTCCCGCTGGCCGGCCTCGCCCGCTACGCCGAGTACGCTTGGTTGATCGGGGCCGCGCTTGATCGCCACTTGACGGACGGGGGAGAGCGTTCGCGGTGGCGCGGTCGAGGGCGTCGCTAATCGTGCCTCGGCGAATCGCCTGGCTGCCCGGCTCGCGCCCGTCTAACATTGGCCCTTCTTGCGCCGCGACCGATCAGTGCGTGTGAACGTCGTCCACAGCGGTCCGTTCAGCACCTCCCAAGCTGCACAGCGGAAAGCTCGGGTCGTGTGATCCGTCTGCCGGCGCGCACGATTCTGCGCTTTCGATTTGCCATCATCGGATTCTGGGCGCTCGTGGCGGCACTTGCCATTCCCGCCGCCCGACGGGCCGGCAACGTGTTGCGGGTCGAAGGCCAAGCGTCCGCAACCGAGTCGGAGCAAGTCTACCGACTCGTGCGCGAGGCGTTCGACCAGCCGCTCGCCCAGTATTTCGCCATCACGGTTCAGGGGCCGACTCCGGTCGAGGCCGCGCCGTTCACCGCGCTCATCGAGGAGCTGGTGCGGGAGGCACGGGCGCAGCCGTACATCCGCCAGGTGTTGTCCTTCCTGGATACGGAAGACGAGATGCTGGTCAGTCCCGATCGGCGTTCCACGTTCGTGGTGGCCGTGCTGACGGCGGAGGAGTCTGCGGCCGCGATGCTGCGGACCCCGGACGTGCGGGCGCTGGTGCAGCGCGTGATGGCCCGGCATTCAGCGCGGGAGGGTTTCGAGGTCCACGTCACGGGCGCGCCGGCGGCGGAGTACGACGTACGAACAACGAGCGTGCAGGATGCCCGCCGGGGGGAACAGCGGTCGGTTCCGCTGGCCGCGCTGGTGCTCGTCCTCGCGTTCGGCGCCCTGGTTGCCGCCTTGCTGCCGCTCGTCGTGGGCGTGTTCGCCATTTTCTGCGCATTGGCCCTGGTGTACGTCGCGGCCCAGTTCCACCCCATGTCCGTGTTCGTGCTCAATCTCATCTCGATGATCGGGCTGGGTGTGGGTATCGACTACTCGTTGCTCATCGTGACGCGCTTCCGCGAGGAGCTGAATCGCGGCCAGCCCACGAGGGAAGCCACGCTCCGCACCATCGCTACGGCGGGCCGGGCCGTCATCACGAGCGGCCTGACGGTCGTCGTCGGGCTGGGCGGACTGTTCGTGATCCCCCTGCCGGAGACGCGCTCGATTGCGATCGGGGGGGTGTTCGTCGTGGCAGCGGCGGTGGCCCTGTCTACCACCCTGTTGCCGGCGGTCCTGTCCCTTCTGGGCCGGGCCATCGATCGGCCGCGCTGGCTCGCCCGGCGGCTCGCATGGTACCACGCGCCGTTCGGATGGGAGCGGTGGGCCCGCTGGCTGGGGCACCATCCCTGGCGCGCCATTACGATCGGCGGGGTCGTCGTGGCGGCCATCACCTGGCCCCTGCTCGGCATCCGGATCGGCCTGCCACGGGCCGGCTGGTTTCCCGCCGGGACGGACTCCGATCTCGGTGCGGACGTGCTCGGTGAGATGGGAGCCCGCGGGGCCGTCCAGCCCATCCGCGTGATTGTCCGCGCACCTGAAGGTCGGCGGATCGTGGCATCGCGGTACCTCAGGGGGTTGCGGCGGCTCTCGGACACGTTGCAGGCGGATGGCCGGGTGGCGCGGGTACGCAGTGTGGTGGATCTCGAGCCGGGGACCTCGGTGCTCGAGTACTCGATGCTGTATTCGGACGTGTCGCGGGCGCGGCAACGCTATCCGGAGTTCCTCGGCGCTTTTCTGTCGCCAGACAGTCGAATCACGCTGCTGGACGTTCAGCTCGCGGATACGACGTCGCTGCTCACCGCCATGGACGTGGTGCGGGACATTCGCCACGTCCGGGAAGTGATCCCCGGGTTGGATTCCGTGGATGTCCTGGTCGGTGGGTTCGTGGCATCCGGCGTGGACCTGCAGACGCAGTTGCTGCGGCGATTCCCCCTGCTCGTCGCGGTCGTGCTGGTGACCACGGCCGTCATGTTGTTCGTGGCGTTTCAGTCCGTGCTCGTACCGATCAAGGCGGTCGTGATGAACTGCCTGTCCGTGGCGGGTGCGTTCGGGTTGATTGTGCTCGTGTTCCAGCACGGTGTGGGCGCGAGCCTGTTTCACCTGCCTTCGGGAACGGGTGCGATCTACGTGCTCGTGCCGGTGCTGGTGTTTGCGGTGGTGTTCGGACTGTCCATGGACTACGAAGTCTTTCTGCTGTCTCGCGTGAAGGAAGCGTTCGATCGAACGGGGCGGAACGATCAAGCGACCATGGAGGGACTGAGCGCCACGGCGTCCACGATCACCAGCGCCGCACTAATCATGATCATTGTGTTCGGTGCGTTCAGCCTGGCAAAAGTGCTGGCCGTTCAGCTCATCGGATTTGGCCTGGCCGTGGCGGTGTTCCTCGACGCTACGCTGATCCGGATGGTTCTCGTGCCGGCGATCATGCACATCGCGGGGGAGTGGAACTGGTGGCCCGGTGTGAGAAAGGGCCGCGCGGGTCCAGCCGGTGGCGGCCCCGGGATCATTCCGTCCGCGCCTCCTCCACCGCGCGCAGGATAGCGGCGACCCGCTTGTTGCGGGCACGCCGGATCTGTTCCGTTTGACCGGCGTAGGCCGCCTCGATCGCGCGGATCAATCGGTGCTGGTCATCGGGATCGAGTCTGGCCCAGCCCGCGAGATCGGCCCAATACGCTTCGTGCTCGTGACACAGCATTTGGAGGAATTGCGCCACCTTCCGCTCGCCAGCGGCGAGGTGATGTGTGAGATGCGGTCCCCCGGCGGCCCAGACGAGTGCCGGTCCTACCGAGACCGCTCGGTCGAGGTCGTCGACGTCAATGACGCCTTTCAGCACGAGGTCAATGGCCTCGCGCCACACGGCGGCCACAATCCGCCCGGCGACGTAGCCCGGCACCTGTTTCTTGATGGTCACCGGGATTCGGCCGAGGGCCCGCAGCCACCCTTTGATCACTTCTATCAGCGCGGCGTCGGTTTGCGGTCCAGGCACGAGCTCCACCAGCGGGATAAGCTCGGGGGGGTTGAGCGGGTGTGCGATGAGGCATCTATCGGGTCGCCGGCAGCGGGCCGCGATGTCTTTGGCCGCGAGGCGGCTGGAGGAGCTGGTGACCGCGCGTGCCTTGGGCGCCACGGATTCGAACGCCTCAAACAGCCGCTGCTTGGCTTGGAGATCGTCGTCAATGGACTCGATGATCCACTGGGCGTCGGCGCAGGCCTGAAGCAGGCTGCGGCCGACCGTGAGCGCGGCGATCCCGCGTTCCACCGCATCCTCATCGGCGCGTTCGAGGGCTGCCAAGGCGCGAGCCCTTCCCGCCACGATGGCGGGGGCGCCGGCGATCGCGTCCGCGGAGTTGTCGAACATCGTGACCGGCCAGCCCGCAGCCACGCACATGGATGCCCAGCCACGGCCAATGTCGCCCACCCCAATCACGGCTACCCGCACTTGTCCCGACGTCATTGGTCTCCTCGGCCGCAGTGGTAGGCGTTCGGTGAAGGGCAGCTCACCACAGAACTCGCTTCAGCAATGCTCGCATGCGTTCGGCATCCGCGCTCACAGCGACACGCACGGGAACCCCCTCCAGCGCCTCCCTTGTATGGCCGCGATCCTCGCCCTCGTCAAGGCTGACCGTAATCGAGATGTCGCGACACTCCAACACAGACGGGTCGAGGAGGGCCGCGATCGTCAGGACGTCGTGCACCAGCACGCCGGGGACGCCGCGATGCTCGCGGTCGTAGCGCAACGCGGACGCGAGTGCGGCTCCGAGCCACGAGGTCAGCGGATCTCGGGATGCTCGAGCCCGCTCCACCCAGTCTGCCGGCACGAGCGCCTGGCGACTCGCGTCGAGCGTGACCATGGTGGTGGGTAACCGGGCAAGCAACCCGCGGTGAGCCGCCTCCGGATCGCACCACGTGTTGAAGTCCGCATGCCGCACGCCGTCCAGATCCGTCTCGAGGTTGCCGAACATCCCCACGTGCCGCTCAATCGTGCTGCGCAACAGCTCTGGCTCCCGTTCGATTGCGGCGGCCAGATTGGTCAGTGGGCCCATCGTAACCAGGGTCACCGGCTTGGGAGCCTTGGCGAGCACATCAGCGATTGCGGCGGGAGTCGGTGTGACAGGCTCCGCGGGAGGAACCGGGGCGTCACCCGCTCCTTCCGGACCGTGGCGCACCCGTGCCGTGTGCGCGGTGCGCCGCATGGGTGCGGCCGAGCCTGGCACTACCGGGACGTCCGGCCGCCCGGCCAGGGAGAGCACGTGTCGGGCGTTTCGGGTGGTCGCTTCGAGCGGAGCGTTTCCGTAGGTCGTGGTCACGGCCACGAGATCGATTTGTGGCGAGCGCGCCGCCAGGGCCAACGCCACGAGGTCGTCCACTCCCGGATCCGTATCAATAACCACGCGCAGACGTTCGGCAGCCGGCAGCATGATTCTGGCGATCCCTCTCTTGAAGGCCTATGCTTGTCGCGTGAGGATTGCAGAGACTTGACTGCCACGGTATTGCTCGGGACGCAGGGATGGAACCACTCGTCCTGGGAAGGTCCATTCTACCCGATCCGCACACCGGAACGCGATCGCCTCGCACTGTACGGGGCCGCGTTCTCGACGGTGGAAGTGGGCGCCACCTTCCACGCAGTCCCGTCGGAGCCGGTGATGGTGGGCTGGCGCTCGCAAGTGCCCGACGGCTTCCTGTTCTCGCTCAAGGTCCCGCAGGAGATCACGCACGAACGGCGGCTCGTGGACTGCGGGGACGTGCTCACGCGCTTCTGCCGGCGAGCGGCGCTGCTCGGTCCGGCGCTCGGACCGTTGGTGGCCCAACTGAGCCCAGATTTCCGTCCGTCGCTCGCCACGCGCCAGGCGCTCGAAGCGTTTCTGGCAGCCCTGCCGGCTGACTTCCGCTGGGCCATCGAGTTCCGGCATCCGGCGTGGCTCGTTGGCGGCACGCTCGACCGTTTGGCCGCGCATCGGGTCGCGCTCGTGCTTGCCGATGGTCGGTGGATTCCCCGGAGCACGATGCTCGATCTCGCCCTCCAGCCCACCACCGACTTCGCGTACGTCCGGTGGATCGGATCCGGTCGCGGGCCTGAGGATTTCTCACGGAGCCAGATCGACCGGCGGTACGACATGGGCCTGTGGGCGGCGGTGCTCGAGCGTTTGTCGGACCGGGTGGATCTTCTGCTCGGTTACTTCAGTAACCAGTACGAGGGCCATGGGCCCCACAGCGTTCGGGTGCTGGAGCGCTTGCTGGGTGGCTCAGCAAGGCCTGAGGCCCTGCGGCAGCACGTCAGCCCGCTCTCCTAGCTCGCTAGCGGGCGCCTTCGCGTAACCGGGACGCTCGTGCTACAATTGGGACGGGATTTTTGCGCCGGAGCCCGCCTTTGCCCGCCTATCGAGTTCTCCTCATCGATGACGATCAATCAGTCGTGCAGGCGCTGGGCAACTTCTTCCGCCAGTCCGGCTACGAGGTCTATCAGGCGTTGAACGGGAAGGAAGGCATCGCGCTCTGGGACCAGACGCGCCCTGATGTGACGGTGCTAGACCTCCACATGCCAGGCATGTCCGGTCTCGAGGTACTGGAAGTGCTCAAACACCGAGGGGCGATGGTGATCATGCTCACCGGGTACGGAGAGGTCGAGCATGCCGTGCAGGCGATGAAACTCGGTGCCGAGAACTTCCTGACAAAGCCGGTGGACATGGGACATCTCGTGGCCGCCGTGGACAAGGCCGCCGAGAAGGCGCGCCTGCGGCAGGAAAACGTGGAACTCAAGGCCCGCCTCACGCCCGGCATGCGGCGGCGGCTGGTACGGCTGGGAGCGTTCGGCGTGCTCATCGTTCTATCTGTGCTCATCGGTCGCTGGATTGGCGGGGCGGAAGCCGAGCGCCCCACGCGCCCGATCCCGGTACCCTTCGATCAGGACACGTCCACTCGCAGTTTGCCGCCTCCGGGCGCAGACACGGCGCGCCCGTAGGCCGATGATCGGGCGACTCCGCTCGGGCGTCGCTCTCCTGTTCCTCGGCCTGCTCCCGGGCCCCCGATCGGCACAACAGACAACCGCGTCGCGGGATCTGATCCTCGCTACTACGACGTCTATCCGTGACGCAGGACTGCTGGACGCATTGCTCCCGTTGTTTGAGCGACGGGAGGGTCGTCGGGTGAAAGTGCTGGCCGTCGGGAGCGGGCAGGCGATGGAGATCGGGCGCCGGGGCGAGGCGGACCTGCTGATCGTGCACGATCCAGAGCGGGAGCATGCGTTCGTGGCCGCGGGGCTAGCCGTGGAGCGTATTCCGCTCATGCACAACGCGTTCGTGATCGTCGGGCCGAAAGGCGATCCAGCGCGGGTTCGCGGCAACGCGGTGGCCGAAGCGCTCCGGCGAATCGCCGCTCGCCACGCGCGGTTCATTTCGCGGGGCGATCGCTCGGGAACGCACTCAAAGGAGGCCGCCCTGTGGAGCGCCGCGGGCGTGGCCCCACGCGGGGCGTGGTATCTCGAGGCGGGGCAGGGCATGGGACAGACGCTGCAAATCGCGAGTGAGCTGCAGGCATACGCCCTGACGGACGTCGGAACGTTCCTGGCGCACAAATCGCCGCTGGACCTGGAGATCCTCGTGGAGGGCGACACCGCGCTCAGCAACCCGTATCACGTTCTGCTGCTGAATCCTGCGAAGTTTGCATGGCTGGACCATGCAGGGGCGCGCCGGCTTCGAGACTTCCTGCTCGATGGCGAGATCCAGCGCCAGATTGGCGAGTTCGGCAGACGCGCGTTCGGCCGCTCCCTGTTCACTCCGGCGGGATCCGTTGACCGGCATCAGGGCCGGTAGGTACCCCGCCGGCGCCTGGTCCCCACGGGCCGGTCTGAACCCCGCCTGCCGAATTCTTGTATTTTTCGCGCTGCCGTGATTCGCGTTGCGATTGGCCAAATCCGCCCCTCCAAGGGCGACTATGCCGAAAATCTCCGGCGGGTCGGGGGCGTGTTTGCTCAAGTGGCGGGCTGGGAGGAGCCGCCCGGAATCGTCGTCTTTCCGGAGACAGCGACGTCCGGGTACTTCGTCGAGGGAGGCGTGCGCGAGGTGGCCGTATCGGCCGGCACGCTGTTCAGGGATCTCGCGGCGCAGCACGCCCTATCCGGCGCCCCCCCGCTCGACGTGGTGATCGGTTTCTACGAGGAGTTCAATCACCGCCTGCACAACTCGGCGCTCTACGCGACCTTGGGTGGCTCGAACCCCGGTGTTCGGCACGTGCATCGCAAGGTATTCCTCCCCACCTACGGCGTGTTCGATGAGGAGCGGTTCGTGGAGCGCGGACACGACGTTCGATCGTTTGACACGGCCTGGGGCAGGGCGGCGATCCTGGTATGTGAGGACGCGTGGCACTCCCTGATGCCCACGCTGGCCGCCCTGGACGGCGCGCAGATGATCTTCGTGCTTGGTGCCGCGCCCGCGCGCGGCGTGCGTCCGGCCCCCATTCCGCGGCCCGGCAGCGTCGATCGTTGGGAGCGCCTGATCCGGGACATCGCGGACGAGCACGGGGTGTACGTGGTGTTGGCGCAGCTCGTGGGGTTCGAAGGGGGAAAAGGCTTTCAGGGCTCCTCGACGATCGTGAGCCCGCGGGGTGAGGTGGTGCTGCGGGCGCCGGCATTCGATGAAGTGGTTGCCACTGCGGAAGTGGACCTGTCGGAAATCACGCGGGCCCGTGCGGATCTCCCGTTGCTCGCCGATCTCGAGACGGAGCTCCCTCACTTGCTGCGCGCGCTCCCGGGGCGTGATGGGGTGGAACGTGAACCCGCCTCCTGGGGCGGCGAGGATCCGTGCCCGCGACCGCTGAAACCGCCGGCCCCGGCGCGGCACCCGGTCGTGCGGGCAGCGGCCGACGTGGATCCGCTGGACGTCGATCCCGCCTTGCTCGAACAGTGGCTGGTTGCGTTCCTCAAGGACGAAGTGGTGCGCCGGCGCGGCTTCACCATGGGGGTGGTGGGGCTCTCGGGAGGAGTGGACTCGGCCGTCACGGCGTTCCTGGCGGCCCGCGCCCTGGGAGCCGGCAACGTGATCGGCGTTCGCCTTCCCTATCGGACGTCGCGGCGCGACAGTCTGGAACACGCGCAGCGTGTGGCGGACATGCTGGGGATCCGGCTGGAAACGATCGACATCTCGGGAGCCGTTGATGGCTATCTCGGGGTCGCTGATCCGGACGCGGACCCCATCCGCCGCGGCAACGTCATGGCCCGCATGCGGATGATCGCACTGTTCGATCTCGCCGCGAAGTATCGCGCGCTGCCGCTGGGCACCGGGAACAAGACCGAGCGGCTGCTGGGCTACTTCACGTGGCATGGTGACGATGCGCCGCCCGTCAATCCGGTTGGTGATCTGTTCAAGACGCAGCTACTGAAGCTCGCCAGGCACCTCGGCGTACCCGAAGAGATCGTCACGAAACCACCGACGGCTGATCTGGTGCAGGGGCAGACGGACGAGGGAGACCTCGGCGTGAGCTACGCCAAGGCCGATCAGATCCTCTACCGGTTGCTGCGCGGTGAGCCCAACAGCACCATCGTGCGGCGCGGGTTCAGCGAGAAAGACGTCGAGCTGGTTCGCCGGCGGCTGGACTCCACGCACTGGAAGCGACGCTTGCCCACGGTTGCGGTGGTGAGCCAGACGGCGGTTGGAGAATTCTATCTGAGGCCCGTGGATTACTGAAAGACAGCGGGGGGCCTTCGTTCCCTTCGCTCTCTTCACTCCTCACCCCTAACGCCTTCATGTCCGATCTCACTCCTCGCCCCGTGAGCGCATCCCAGGCCACCATGTCCGAGCTGATCATGCCGAACATGGCCAATGTCCTGGGGCACACGTTCGGCGGCGTGATCCTCTCTCTCGTGGACCGCGTGGCAGCCGTGGCCGCCATCCGCCACGCACGGCGCCCCTGCGTCACGGTCTCGGTGGACCGTGTGGACTTTCTCAAGCCGATTCACGTGGGCGAACTGGTCACTGCGGTGGCGAGTGTGAACTTCGTGGGCCGAACCTCCATGGAAGTCGGCGTCAGGATCGAGGCGGAGAATCTCGTCACGGGGGAGCGCCGCCACACGAACAGCTGCTATCTCACGTTTGTGGCAATCGACGACGACGGCCGGCCGATACCGGTGCCGCCCGTGCTTCCGGAGACCGCGGTAGAACGACGGCGATACGAAGCGGGTCAACGGCGCCGTCAGCGGCGGATGGAAGAGCGGGGCCGTTGAGGTATTCTCGAGTCGTCGCCGTCCTCTCGGGTGGAGGCGCGAAGACCGCCTGCCACGTCGGTGCGTTGCAGGCGCTGGCAGAGCGGGCTCTGGTGCCGGGCCACTACGTCGGTACTTCCATGGGAGCCGTCATCGCGTCGTGCTTCGCGAGCGGTCTGGACTATGACGCGATCTTGAAGCGCATCGTGGGTCTCACGCGCCGTGACGTTGCTGTACCGTCCGCGGGCGCCATGCTCGGCCTGTTCGGCAAGACCATTTTCAAGTCTCGCCCCCTGAGGGACACGATTGCCCGCCTCGTGCCTGCAAGACACTTCGAGGACCTCCGCATTCCGCTCACGGTCACGGCCACCGACGTGGAGACCGGGGAGCTCGTGTTGTTCGGCGCCGGTGGCAGGTCCGACGTGCCGCTGCATGAGGCCCTGTACGCGTCGTGCGCGCTCCCCATGTATTACGCCCCGGCAGTCATCAACGGCCGCGCGTACATGGATGGTGGCGTTCGGGCAGTTCTCCCGCTGGGCGCGGCGGCGCGCGGCGAGCCGGACCTGGTGTATGCGGTGTACGCTGGTCCGTCGCTCCGCGAGCGCGCGCCGGTGCGACCGGACCGACTACGCGCGCTCGGTGCTCATGACAACTCGTTGCGTATCCTGATTGCCGCGCAAGCCGAGGCCGAAGTTCGCGCGTGGAGCGGCCGCGCGCCGCTCGTCCTGGTGCGGCCTGCCCTGGAGGCGCGTGCAACGTTCGCCGTGGAGCACGCGATCCGGTACGTCGAGGAGGGCTACCGGGCTGGGGTGGAAGCGTTGGAGCAATGGACGACCCGCGAAGCATAAGACCAGGCGGGGCGTCTCCCCATCTTGCCGTTCCGCGTTCTCGCAGTTCACCTTTGCGCCCATGACATCCGCCACCAAGGGCGCGCCGGCCGGTGCGAAATACTTCACGCTGGAGGAAGCGAACCGCACGCTGCCGTTCGTGCGGAAGATCGTCGGCGACATCGTGGAGGAGTACCGCCGCTGGCGCGAGCACATCGCGCGCTACGAGCTGGCGGCAGCCGGGCGCCGGGCGGAGGACCCCGAGACTGCCGAGCAGCAACGATTGCGCGCCGCGGTGGAGGAATCCGCCAATCGGATCAACGGGTTCATGGAAGAGCTGTCACCGGTGGGTTGTTTGTTCAAAGGGTTTGAAGAAGGGCTCGTGGACTTCCCCAGCAAGCTCGAAGGTCGGGACGTGTACCTGTGCTGGAGGCTTGGCGAGGAGAAAGTGAGCTACTGGCACGAATTGGATAGCGGATTTCGGGGGCGGCGACCGCTGATCCCAGAGCCGGCGAATCCAGGGGTTCGGTGATGGGGTTCGCGCGTTTCCTTCACATGCTGGGTCAGTCCTTGTGGATCGGCGGGGCGATCGCCGCGATGGTGCTCGCGATCGCCTCGCGCGAGGAAACGATCGGGTTGCGGGCAGGAGTATTCCGCCTGCTGGGGCGCGTGCACTCGATCGTGATCGCGCCCGGCGCGTTGATCACGGTGCTGTCCGGGCTGTGGCTCACCATGTCCATGGCGCGGCAGGGGAGAGGCGCGGAGCTGGGCGAGCCCGGGATCGCGGCGATGCAGTTCTGCGGCCTGCTGGGCGGAGCGCTGGCGCTGTTCGTGGGGCTGCCCACCGCGGGTGCACTTTCCCGGGCGGCGGACCCCGGCCCGGACGGCCAGCTTCCGCCGGTGTTCGAGCGGCTGCGAAAGCGCCAGGCGGTGGTCTCGTCCGTGGCCGGCCTGCTTGCCCTGATCGCACTGGCAGGGGCAAGGCTTTTTTGAACGGCTGCGGGGCCCAAGGCGTGGGCGGTGGCCGCGTTTCGGCGGCATAGCCCTCACGTCTCACGCCCGACGCCGTTCCTCATACACTCTCGTCGCACCGGGCACTCGGGGCATCGCGGTTTCCGCGCCGTGCAGATGAGGGCGCCGAGGTCCATCAACGCCTGGTTCAGCGCCCAGGTGCTCTTTCGATTCCGCGGCAGGAGTCGCTCGGCGAGGCGAGCCACGTGCTGGCGCGCCCTCGTCGTTGCGTGACGCGGAACGCCAAACGCGCGGTACAACACCCGAGCGATGTTCGTATCCACGGGAACGACCCGGCGCTCGTACGCGAAGGTGGCGACCGCGGCGGCGGTGTACAACCCGACCCCGGGCAGGCGAGCCAGCTCCGCCGGCTCGGTCGGAAGACGGCCGCCGCGGCCCTTGACTATTTCTTGAGCGAGCCGGTGGAGGTTCCGGACTCGGGCGTAGTACCCCAGGCCCTCCCAGGCCTCTCGGACGGCCGCGGGGCGGGCGCGGGCAAGAGCCTCGAGCGAGGGATAACGCTGGAGAAAGCGATCGTAGTAGTGAACGACGCGAGGCGCCCGGGTCTGCTGGAGCATGAACTCCGATACCAGCACGCGGTATGGATCACGTGTGCGGCGCCAGGGCAGGTCTCGTCCGTTGTGACGAAACCAGCGCAAGAGGCGCCGGCGAAAGGACAGGACGTTGGCGTGGGAGGGCACGGGGCTATACTAAGGGGCCGCCGCAGCCCGGGCGATAGACACCGGCCATCGTGGGCCGCCGGCGTTCTGCAAAGAGCGAGCGGAGGACTGTGGAGAGCCAGAGCGTAACCCTCGACATCCGCCGACTCGTCGGTCGTTTCAGCCTGCGGTCGACGAGTCATGTTGGCCGGGTGTCCTACCTCGCGCTCGAGATGGCGCGCGCAATCCCGGAGTGGCGCATTTGGGTCCCGCGGATGTTCGAGCAAGCCGCGGCGGTGGGCTATGGGTCGTTGTTCATCGTGGGGCTGACAGCGGGGTTCGCCGGAGCCGTGACGTCACTGCAGGCCGGCTATCAATTCACCGGCAGCATCCCCGTGTATTTCGCTGCCGGTGTGATCGTGGAGTCCATCATCCTCGAGCTGGGTCCGGTGCTGACGGCGCTCGTCCTCGCGGGTCGCGTGGGGGCGCGCTACGCCGCGGAGCTGGGCACCATGCGGGTGACGGAGCAGATCGACGCGCTGGAAAGCCTGGGACGCTCGCCGATCTCGCACCTCGTGCTGCCGCGGGTCGTTGCCGGCACATTCATGTTACCAGTGCTCGTAATCTTCGCGGATCTCGTAGGCATTGCGGCCGGTTGGTTTGCATCCAGCGGTGCGCTCGAAATGACGAACGCCGATTTCGTGTACGGCGCGCAGTACTTCTTCCGGCCGTACGACGTGTGGTATTCCATGATCAAGTCGTTTGCGTTCGGCCTCGCGATCACGGTCGTGCCCTGCTACGTGGGCTTCACCACGCAGCAGGGGGCCGAGGGCGTGGGCCGGTCCACCACGGCCGCCGTCGTGAGTGCCTCGGTGCTCATCCTGTTTCTCGACGCCGCGCTGGCCAAGGTGCTGTTGAAGACATGATCGAGCTGAAGGGGATCTCCAAGCGTTTCGGCGACCTCGTGGTGCTGAACGGCGTGGACTTCCAGGTTCGGCCGGGAGAGACGGTGGCGCTGCTGGGGCCATCCGGAGTTGGGAAGAGTGTGTTGTTGAAGCATATCAACGGCCTAATTCGTCCGGACGCCGGCGAAGCATGGGTGGACGGAATGAACGTGCACGCACTCAAACGGAAGGAACTTGCCAGGCTCCGGAGTCGCATCGGCTATGTCTTTCAGAACGGCGCGTTGTTCGACTCGCTCACCGTGTACGACAACATCAAGCTGGGCATCACCGACGAAGCCTGTGCGGACGACGAGGCGTACTGCCGGGACAGGGTGGCGCAGTGCCTGGATCTTGTGAACCTGCCGCAGGAAACGGCGGTGAAATTCCCGGCGGAGCTGTCGGGTGGGATGCGCAAGCGCGTGGGCATCGCGCGTGCCATCGCGGGACAACCGACGTACCTCTTGTGGGACGAGCCCACCTCGGGGCTCGATCCCGTGAACGCGGACATCATAGATGCGCTGGTGGAGAAGCTGGACGACGAGCTTGGCGTGACCAGCGTCGTGGTCACGCATGACGTGCGCGGTGCCTTTCGCGTTGCGGACCGCATCGCGCTGCTGCACGAGGGGCGGATTCGAGCGATGGGAACCCCCGCGGAGCTGCGGGCGAGCCAGGATCCGACGGTGCAGCAGTTCCTGGAGCGGGATCTCACGATTCCCGTGACCTATTAGGGGCCGGAATGGACCTGTACTACAAGCAGGAACTCAAGGTCGGCGTGCTGGTCATCCTGGCGGTGACCGTCCTGGTGCTCGGCCTCTTCTGGCTGTCTGGTCGAACGATCGGGCCCCGGAGCCTCATCACCGTCCCCGTGAGATTCACCAATGTCAGCGGCCTGACTCCCGGCGACCCCGTGCAGATCTCCGGTGTGAAGGTCGGTCGAGTGGCGAACGTGGTGCTGGAGGACGTGGGCAGCGTCATGGTCTATCTCGAAGTGAATCGCGCCAACCGGCCGCGCACAGACGCCAAGGCGATCGTTGCCTCACGGGATTTCTTCGGTGAGAAATACGTGGACTACATCCCGGGCAACGCCACGGAGATGTTGCGTGAGGGCCAGGTGATCACCGGGCAGCGCGAAGTTGCGATCACGGAAACGGCAACCAACCTGACCGGCCGTGCGGCCGACGCGCTCGCCGGCGTCCAAACGCTCCTGTCCGAGCGCACGGCCGAGGATATCCACCGCGCGTTGGTCGCGGTGGAGCGCACGTTGAACGTCGTCGCGCGACTTGGCGAAGGCCCCACGGTGGGGGAGCTTCGCGAGACGCTGGGGTCGGTGCAGCGGTTGGCGACCCGGATGGACTCCACGCTCGCCAAGCCCGACATCGGGAAGTCGCTCGAGCAGATGGACGAGATCACGACGGGCTTGAAGGAAATGAGTGACGGCCTGGGGAGGGCGACGACGGCGCTCGGCTCGATCCTGGAGAAGATGGATCAGGGACAAGGGGTGCTGGGCAAGGCGCTCAACGATTCCACGTTACACGACGATCTGCACGAGACGCTGGTGGCGCTGCGGAAGCTGCTGGACGATGTGCGCGAGCGGCCGGGGAGGTACGTAAACGTCAAAGTGTTTTGAGGGTCCGACACCCCTTACCCCTCCCCCACCCCGGTATCGATCTTTCCGGCCGCATGCTGTCCGTCACGTTTCTCGGGACCTCGGCCGCGCGGCCCACGGTTGAGCGCAACGTCTCCGCCACGGCCGTGGTACGCGAGGGCGAGACGATCCTGTTCGAGTGCGGCGAAGGCACGCAACGCCAGATGATGCGCTACGGCATCTCGTTCGCGTTGTCGGACGTCTTCATCACGCACTTCCACGCCGATCACTTCCTGGGCATCGTGGGCTTGCTGCGGACACTTGGCCTCCAGGGCCGCGAGGAACCGTTCCGCCTGTACGGCCCGCGTGGCTCCAAGCGGGTGTTTACGCAGGCGCTCTCCCTCGGTGTTGAGCGGGCGCCGTTCGACGTGCAGATCGTGGAGCTGGGCCCGGGCGATCGCGTACAGCGGAAGGGCTACGACATCGTCGTGTTCGAGACCCAGCACGGGCGTCATTCCGTGGGCTACGCGCTCGTCGAGCACACGCGGTTGGGACGGTTCGATCCGGACAAGGCGCGCGCGCTCGGCGTCCCGGAGGGCCCGCTGTGGGGTCGAATACACAAAGGGGAAACGGTGGAATACAGCGTGGAACGGCCGGACGGCCCGCCGGTCCAGCGCACGGTCAGCCCGGGGGATCTCGTGGGTCCCCCGCGCCCCGGGCGCAAGGTCGTGTACTCGGGCGACACGCGTCCCTGCGAGTCGGTGGTCGAGGCCGCGGAGGGGGCGGACCTGCTGATCCACGAAGCCACGTTCGGCGCCGAGGAAAAGGACCGCGCCCTCGAGACGGAGCATTCCACGGCGCTCGAGGCTGCCCAAGTGGCGCTTGCCGCCCGCGTGAAGCAGCTTGCACTGAATCACCTGTCGGCACGCTACTCGGCGGATTCGCAGGTGCTGCTCGACGAGGCCCGGGCGGTGTTTCCGCAGACCGTCGTGGCGAAGGACGGGATGACGATCGAGGTGGCGTTCCGGGACTGAAAGAAGCAGGAGGGTGTGACTGCCTTCGGCCGTTTAGCCTCTCCCTACCAGGACAAACGCCGCCCATGCCGCGGGGTCTGACCGGGAGTTCCCTTCCAGTATCCATCGTCGGCGGACCGTGCGGAGAGCCTGGGCCGGCCCTGTCCCGGCGGCGACCTCCGCATAGAACTCGCGCATGAACTCCGCCGCGCCTCGATCTTGGACACGCCACAGCGTCACGACCACGCCGCGGGCACCGGCCGAGAGAAATGCGTGCGGCAGGCCGATGACGCCCTCGCCGCGCACCTGACGGCCCAGCGCGGTCTCGCAGGCTGAAAGCGTCACCAGGTCAGCGGACACGTTCGTCTGACGAATCATCGGCAACGTGAGATCGCCGTTTGCCAATACGACGCGCGTGCGATCCGGCATGCGGTCGTCCACGATCGCGTGGGCGGCGAAGTGCAGGTATCGGAAGCGGCCTGGTTCCCTGGCATACCAGTTCTCCAGGGTCGCGAGCCGACCAACGAGCAGGTCGCTTCCCTGGGCGCGGAACAGCTCGTGGATGTCGCGCGCCTCCTCTGCGGCGAACGGTAACGGACCGAGCCTCGCGTCGCGCAACGCCGTGACCGCCCTATTCGGCGCGGCCGGGTTCCCGACGGCGAGCACGCCGCGGTCGCCGGATCGCGGTGCGGCCCGCGCGAGCGCAAGCCCCACGGAGGCCGAGGGCGCGTAGGTCACGAGGTGCGTGGCGCCCAGCGGTGGTTCGCCCGGCGGAAGGAGCACTTCGAGTGGAAGTCGCGCGAGGGGTCCGTCCGGGATCGCCACGACGTTCGTATCGAGTGGCGCGAGCGGGCCGAGGAGCAACAGGTAGAGATGTGCTGCTGCCGGACGCCAGTCCACCCCGGTGCGGGGTGCGGTCAGGGCGCTGGTCAAGAACGAGACGCGCGCGGCGAGAGAGTCAGCGCTCCCGAGCCGCGCGGCGCGAAGCCCTGCCGCCGAAACGGACCAACCGTAGACGGCGCTGTCTCCCCAGAAGAACGCGACGAGCGACCGGCCCGATGCCAGGAGGTGCTCACGGATTTGTCCGAGGGACGCCGGCTCCTGGTGATGAGCGGCCCGTGCTGGGTCGGCCGGTGCGGCGGTTTCGGTGAGGCGAGTCAGTGAGTCGGTGATCGCGGCGATCTCCCGGTCTAGCGCCACCTGATCCCCCTCGTCCCAAGCGGCGGCGCGCTCACCGACCCGTTGCCGTAGCCGGCGCCCCAACTCAACAGCGCGCGAGCTGGGCGGCTGCGAGGCGTCTCGTTCCGCCATGATCTGAAGCAGAAGTCTTGCCCGGCCGCGCTCCGCAACGGCGAACGCTTCGGCTGCTCGCCCCTGCGCCAGTAACACGCGGATTGCTCCCTCGTACACGTCCCAGCGCGGGTCTGCCACACCGACGGCGAGATCGCCGAGCGCGAGCCGGCCGCGCCATGACTCGAGCAGATCAATGCCGGCGAGGAAGGCGTCGGCGGCGTCCGGCCTGCCCACTGCCTCGCGTGCCCGGCCCCGTGCCTCGAGCGCGTCAATCAGCACCTCTGGGCTCTCCAGGGCTTCCGCGATCCGCACGGCCTCGTCCGCCCAGCGCAGCGCCTCCGCTGGAGCGCCGCGCGCCAGCGCCACCGCGCTCAACCCCACGCGGCTCTGGACGCCCTGCAGTCCGAAGTCGGCCGCGTCCGCCAGCTCGCGGGCGCGCGACAGCGCTTGCTGCGCTGTGGTGAAGCGCCCGTCCGTCGCGTCGAGCAGCCCGAGGTTCACGAGCGTGATCAGGCGGTAGATCGGAATGACCCGCTGGTTGATGGCAGCCGCATGCTCCAGCGACGCTCGGGCCGCGGTGCGGTTGCCCCCACGGTGGTAGAACTCCGCCATGCTGTTCAGCGCGTACACCATGGCCTGCGTGTCAGCGAGCTGTTCGGCGTCGCGGAGGGACTCCGACATGAACTCGATGGCGCCGGCGGGATCGCCGCTCGTGGCCCGCAAGTGGGCGCGGTTGCTGGCAAGATGCAGGGCATACCAGGGAGCGCCAAAGGACTGCGCCAGCTGCATCCCCTCTTGATACATCCGCTCGGCCTCACCGAGGCGTCCCACGGCGGCGTACTCGATCCCCATGCTGTTCAGCACACCGGCCAGCTGGTAGCGCGAACGCCCATGACGCCGCTCGAGCTCCAGCGCTCGCTCAGTCTCGGCGACGGACAGGCGGAAGCGTCCCCGGCGTGAGTGGACTGTGCCGAGCTGAAAGTGGAGACGTGCTTCGAGTTCCCCATCGCGCGCCCGCCGCGCCGCCTCGAGGCCGCGGGTGCATTCGGCGACGGCGCTGTCGGTTTGGCCCTGCCGGCTCCAAAGGCCGCACTTCATGAGACGCGTCCATCCGAGCCGCCCGCCATCGTTACGTGCCAGCCGGAACGTCTGCTCGATGGCGGCCGCCGCGCTGTCGCCGTGCCCCAACCGCATGAGGGTCTGCGCCCACCATAGCTCCGCACGCCACCAGCCGGTCGTGTCGCCCGCGGCTGCGAGCGAGTCGCGCAGCGCCCGGTACAGCGGATGCGCGTCGCGGAAGAGCCCCTCCTCGCGCAGACTGTCCGCCCGCGCGAACGGCGACACTCGGGGTTGCTCAGCGCAGGCGGCGAGGCCGGCGACGGCGACGGCGACGCCGCGCCACGACCGGCGACCCTGGCGCGACCTGGACACGGATGTCAGCGAATCGGCGGCGATTGGCGGAGCGGAACGAGGCCGGAGGACGCCATGGGCTGTCGCAGCACGTCGAGGGCCGTCACCTCGGCCACGAGCGTCCCGAACGAGGCCGGGGACTGGGCAAGGAGCGAAAACTCAAGAACCGTGTCCGGAGTCTCCCGTTCGGCGACGACGCTGCCGTCGGGCGTGAACAGTCGGACGCGGTAGCGATCCGCGCCCGCGAAGCCGCTGAAGCGGATCGCGACGCCACGCCCTGTAACCGCAGCTTGCACCCCGATGGAATCGCGGACGCCCCGCATAGCTGCGGGCGAATCGCGGTCCGACCGTCTGGCGGCCAGCCACCACGTGCCGAGGACGACGGTGGCCACGGCAGCCGCGCTTGCGAGCGACCACGGCAGCCAAGTGCCTCGGGGCCGGGCGGGGGTTGCCGGTGCGGCAGCAAGCGCGGTCACCGCGAGCGCTACCTGCAACTTGCGCCAGCAGCGGTCGCACGCGAAGACGTGCGCCTCGAACCTCAGCGCATCGGCTTCGGTGAGCCGCCCGCCAACGTACGCGGCCTCCAGATCGCGCTCATCAACCTGATGACACGTGAGAGGATCCGCCTTCACGCTATAAGGTTCCCGGTGGGTCATGACTCGTTACCGAAGGACTCACCGATCAGCTCCGCCAGCCGTCGGAGCGCTCGGTGCTTGCGGACCCGGAGCGTCCCCGGCGTGACGGCGAGGCGGCGGGCGACCTCCTGAGGCTCAATCTGCTCGTGGTAGAGCCACGTCAGCAGTCTTCGGTCCTCATCACCCAGCCGCTCGAGCGCCGCGCGCACCGTTCGACGGCGCTCCTCGGAAATCAGTAGGGCGAGCGCATTCGGCGTTAGCGCCGGGCCGTCGGCGAATAAATGAAGACGCTGCAACGCGCGGATCTCGCGACCTGCTCCTCGTTGACGCTGCAGCACGACGTGGTAGGCAGTCTGAAAAACGAAGCCCGACAATGCGGCCGGATCCCGTAACCGATCGGCACGAATGGCGTCCACGACCCGGCGGAGCACCTCCTGGGCGACATCTTCGGCGCCCGCCGGGTCACGCAGACGGCGGGCCGCAAAGAGCCTCACGCGGTCCCAGAAGCGGCGAGCCAGCTCTGCCTCGGCACCGGCAGCCGAGCCCGGGACCGCGGGACCGCCGACGGGAAGTGCTCCGGCCTGTCGCTGGGAATCGCCGTCATTCATAAGAGGAGTCATTGCAAAGCTACGTCTCGACTCCGGGGCGAGCAACGAAACACAACTCCCACGGTGGCAGTTAGTTGCGTGAATTGGCCGTGCGCCCCTGTAACGCTCGGGCAGTCATCGGCGACATGTACACGACCCCCGTGACCACAGCTCCTCTCACTCGGACTATCCGCGACGTCTGTCGCGCGTCCCGCCCCCGCCGGGGGATCGCGGTCATCGCCTGGCTGGGACTCGCGGCCACGGCGCTGACCGTGCTTTCCTGCGTCGAGGGTCCCACTGGGCCGGGTAGTCAGCCGCCGTCGACAGTCGCACTCTCCGTCACACTCCCACCTCGTACACCTGCCATCTGGTTTCCAACCGGCGAGAGCCTCCACGTCGTGGTGCGGCGTGCTGGTCGGGCCGAGCCAATTGTGGACACAACGCTCATGATCGCGGACTCGCTGCGGGCCGTGCTTACGGTTCCGATGAGCCAGTCACTGGAAGGGTTCGTCGCGACGGCCGAGGTGCTTTATTCCGGCAGCGTCTATTTCGTCGCATTCGAGGCATTGCGCCTGCGCGCGGCGAGCGACACGGCGATTGCGCTCGAGGCGAACTATGTGGGTCCGGGGGCGAGAGCTGCGAGCTTCGCCCTTTCGCTCCGCGACTCGACACTCAGGCGGGGCGACACCACGAGCCTCGTGCCCGTCGTCCGGGATTCGACCGGCCAGCGGATTGAGAACGTGCCGGCCCGCTACGTCTCACGCCGCCCCAACGTCGTGACCGTGGCGCCCGGCGGCATCGTGTCGGCGCAGCCCGTCTTGCCGGATACCGCTCGCGTCGCCGGCTATCTCCCCATGGGACTTGCCGACTCGCTCGTGGTCCGTGTGCGGTCGCGCGCCGACTCCCTGGTGGTTGTCGGCGGGAACGACCAGACCGGTGCCCGGCTGTACGCCCTGGGAGCACCGGTGACCGTGCTGGTGCTGGGAGATGATGGGGCCCCCGTGCCGGGCGAGCTGGTGCAGTTCGCGGCGGACTCGGGTGACGGGCGCTTCGCGCCAGCGACGCTGATGACTGATGCCACCGGTCGCGCGGCCTCCACGTGGACCCTCGGCCCACGCGTGGGAACGCAGCGTGGGACGGTGACCGTCGAGGGTGTGTCGCCGCAGCGGCTCTCGGCGGTCGCCACGGCCCTTCCGCCGGACTCCGTTCTCGTCAGCCCGCCGAATGCCACGCTCACGCTAATCGGCGCCACGCGGCAGCTCACCGCCGCCGTGTACGACTCAGTGGGGGAGGCGCTGACCGGCATGACGGTCCGCTGGTCGTCATCCAACGCGAGCGTCGTATCGGTGGACTCCACGGGGCTCACGCGCGCGGTCGGAGACGGCAGCGCGACGATCAGCGCCACGGTCAACGGAGCCACGGGTGCAGCGCACGTGGCGGTGGTCCGGTCCGTGGCGTCCGTGGCGGTCACGCCCGGCGCGGCGGCGCT
>DATMAW010000135.1:0-15444 GCA_035559715.1 Gemmatimonadales bacterium
GTCGAGAGTTCGCCGGTTTGACGATCCGCCGACGCGCCGATGCGTGGATCACGAGACTCGCCGGACGTCATTCCTGCCTCAATGCCACCACGGGATCCAACCGTGCCGCACGTGATGCGGGGTACACCCCAAACGCCACGCCGACGGTGGCGCCCAGGCCGAGGGCCACGGCCACCGCCCACCAGGTCACGCGGGCGGGGAGCGGGGATGCAACGTCCACCAGAATGGCGATCATCCAGCCCGTCATGAGTCCGAGCACGCCGCCCGCCAGCGCGAGTGTGACCGACTCGGCCAGGAACTGCCGCAGGATGTCGCGCCGCCGCGCGCCCAGTGACTTGCGAATGCCGATCTCTCGCGTCCGCTCGTTCACGCTCATCAGCATGATGTTCATGATCACGATGCCGCCCACCACGACGCCGATCGCCACCACCACGGGAACGACGGTGAACAGCACGCGCGTGAGGCGCTGCCAGAACGAGATCAACCCTTCCGCCGTGTCCACGGTGAAGTCGTTCTCTTCGCCGGGGCGCAGGCGATGCGCGATGCGCATCGCCTCCTCCGCCCGCGCCATGCCGTCGGCCACCATGTACGCTTCGGGCATCTTCACGGAGATCACCGTGGTGAGGCGACGGCCATACATCGTTTCGAACGTGGTGAACGGCAGCATGACGAACCCGTCGAGGGACTGCCCCAGCACGTTCCCTTTCCTGGCCACCACCCCCTTCACCACGAATTGCTGGTTGTGGATCCGGATCTGGCGACCGATGCCGAGGGCGACGTCGTCGAACAGCTTGCTCGCGATGTCGTAGCCCAGCACCGCCATCCGTCGCCGCTCCCGCACGTCCACGTCCGTGAGCGGCTCGCCGGCCGCAATGGTGTAGTCCTGCACCGCCATGAACGGCGCGGTAACCCCGAAGACCTGTACGTCGGCCACCGTGCGGTTCCGCCAGGTGACGTCCCCGATCGGCGTGGGCCAGCCGGATTGGAGCGCAATCGCCTCGGCGTCGGGCAACGCGCGCTGCACGAAGGGAACGTCCTCAGGCGCGATGATCGGGCGGCGCTGGAGGCGGTTCCACTCCTCGTCGTCGAAGAAACCCACGGTGATGGGAATGCGCCGGATTTGAAACGCGTTCCGCCCCACGATGGCCCCGGCCATGTTCTCGCGCACGTACGCGTTCATGCCTTGAATCACGGCGACCACCGCGACGAGAAACGCCACGGAGACGATGATGCCGAGCAGCGTGAAGAACGATCGCAGCTTATGCGCCGCGATTACCTGAAGGGCGAGGCGGAGACCTTCGGTGAAGGGCATCGGTGGGGGAGAAAGCTAACCGAGAGGCGATGGCGGGCGATGACAGGTGACGACGGGCCATGTGAGCCTCGCCGTCGCCGGGAGGTCAGTGCGCGGCGACCAGGATCGGGCTGGCGTTGCTGGGTCGTCCCTGTCACCATTCATTAATGCCCACGCCTGACAACCCGCTCACGCTCGCCGAATGGCGGCAGCGAGTAAGCGACCTCTACGCCGCCGTGCGATCCGCTCCGCCCGGCGAGGGCGCTTCGGTGTGCGAGCGATTCCGGCGCGGTCGAGACGATCTGTTCCGCCACCACCCGGACTCGCCGCTCCCGGCGGATGGGCGCACCGCGTTCCGGGGCCTTTCTTATTACCCGTACGACCCGGGCTGGCGAGTGCGCGGTGTGATGGATGGCCACGTCCAGCGGCAGGGGCACGCGACCGTGTTGGCCGGCGACGGCCCAGTGGCGTTCACGCGTGTCGCGGTGGTGCGGTTCCACTGTCCGGCGGGAGAGGGAGCGCTGAATCTCTACTGGATCGAGGGGTACGGCGGCGGACTGTTCCTCCCGTTCAAGGACCGGACGTGCGGGCGGACGACCTATCACGCCGGGCGCTACCTCATTGATACCGCAAAGGGCGCCAACCTCGGTTTCGGCAATGGCGAGATCGTGCTCGACTTCAACTACGCCTACAATCCGTCGTGCGCGTACAGCGATCGGTGGGCCTGCCCGCTCGCCCCGGGTGAGAACACGTTGCCGTTTGGGGTGGAGGTTGGGGAGAAAGCGGCGATGACTACCTAGAGGGGCGAGGAGGACCCTCCTCGCCATCCCTCGCCCCTCTTCGCCTCTCTTCGCCGCTACTCATACCTCAGCGCTTCCACCGGATCCAGCCTCGCCGCCCGTGCCGCGGGGTACATCCCGAACCCCACGCCCGTGAGAATGGAGGCGAGGATCGCCACCACTACGGACCAGAGCGGCACCACGGCGGGGATGGGCGAGACGTTGTTCACGATGAACGCGATGAGACCGCCGGCCACCATTCCCACCAGGCCGCCGACCAGCGTCAGCGTGGCGGCTTCCACCAGGAACTGCCACAGGATCTCGCGCCGCCGGGCGCCGAGCGCCTTGCGCACGCCGATCTCCCGCGTGCGTTCGGTGACCGAGATCATCATGATCGCGATCACGCCCACGCCGCCCACCAGCAGGCCCACGCTCGAGAGGGCGATCATCACCAGGAAGAACACGCCGGTGACGCTGTCCCAGGTCTCGAGCAGCTTGTCCTGCGTGACCACGGTGAAGTTGCTCTCCTGACCGGGTCGCAGCCCGCGGATGCTGCGGAGCTGGGCGGTCACGTCGTCAATGGCCTCGCTCACCGTGACGCCGGGCGCGGGCGAGACGAGGAAGTTGATCCAGCCACGAAAATGCGGGACGTACTTGTCGAACGTCGCGTGCGGCATTACCGCCCGTGGCCGGTTGGCGTCGCCGAACAGGTCCGGCGGCGGCGTGTAGACGCCGATTACCTCGTAGGGCACGCCGGCGATCTTGATGCGGCGGCCGATCGGGTCGAGCGTGCCGAATATCTCCTGGGCGAGCTTCTGGTTGGGGATCACCACTCGCGCCTGCGCCTCGTATTCCATCTGCGTGAACGACCGGCCGGGGAACACGTCGCCGCCCGAGACGCGGAGCCAGTCCACGCCCACGCCGCGCACGCCCACCGACGCCAGTTCGCGCGTGCCCACCTCCACCGACGCGCCGGAGCCCTCGTCCAGCACCACGAAGCTGATCGAGGGCAGCTCCGCGAGCCGGTCGGCCTCTTCGACGGTGAGCGGTGGGTTGCGGCGCCACGGGCTCATCTCGTCCGAGCCGTCCGAGACGTGCACGCCGCCCTGGAAGAACCGGAACACGTAGAACGTCCGCGGGCCGGCCTGCTCGAAGATGTCCGCCACGCCGCGATTGATGCCGCTCACCATGGCGGCGATGACCATCACGACCATCACGCCGATCGCGATGCCGAGGATCGTGAGCGCCGCGCGCAGCTTGTTGCTGCGCAGCGAGTCAAGCGCGATCCCGACGCCCTCGAACAGGCCGAACATAGGCTATTCGTGCCTCATGGCTTCCACGGGATCGAGTCGCGCGGCCCGGCTCGCGGGGTAGAGGCCGGCGGCGATCCCCACGCCGCCGCCCAGCAGCACGCCCACCAGGATGGACCAGGGAGCGACGCTCGCGGGCAGGGGCGTGGTGGAGGCGACGGTCTGGGCCAGCAGGATCCCCGTCGCGATGCCGATCAGGGCGCCAACGACGGCGAGGGTGGCGGACTCCACCAGAAACTGCCGCATGATGTCGCGGCGCCGCGCGCCGAGCGCCTTGCGAATGCCGATCTCCCGGGTCCGCTCCGCCACGGCCATCAGCATGATGTTCATGATCACGATGCCGCCCACCACGAGCGAAATGGACACGAGCCCCGGCAGGGCGGCGAGCAGAATGCGGTTGATCTTCCCCCACACGTCGAGAATGCCCTCGGAGGTCTCGAGCGCGAAGTTGTTGTCCTGGTTGGGCCGCAGGCCGCGGCGCGAGCGCATGATCGCCTCGGTTTGCTCCATGGCGAGGCGCATCTCGGGTACCGAGCCGGTGCGGATCAGCACGGCGTCCACGAGCCCCGGCGGGTTGGTGAACTTCTTCACCGGCGACGTCGAAGGAGCCACCGCGAACTTGTCGAGCGAGATGCCGAACAGGTTCCCCTGGGGTTCCACCACGCCGATCACGCGATACAGGATGTCGCGGATCTTCACTTCGCGACCGATGGGGTCCCGGTCGTCGAACAGGCGCTTGGCTAATTCGTTTCCCAGCACGATGACGGTCGCTCCAGCGCGCACTTCCTGCGCGGTGAACGTTCGCCCCCGCTCGATCCGGTAGTTCTTGATCTCGAAGTACTTGTCGGTGGCTCCCGTGATCTCGATGTCCCTGGCGATCCGCCCGCGATACTGCACGGTGGCCCGCGCGGTGGACTGCCAGGCGATCGTGGCCGGCACCGAGAGGCTCGCCGCCACGGCCTGCGCGTCGTCCTCGGTGATCCGCGGGCGCCGGCGCCACTGCCGCCAGGTTTCCGCGGGAACGTCTTCGGAGAACTCCGGAAATCGCCGCAGGTGAAACGTGTTGACGCCGAAGAACGTCCCGGCGAACCGGTCCGTCATGTAGCGGTTCATGCCCTCCACGATGGACACGACCGCGATGAGAAAGGTGACGCCGATGAAGACGCCCACCAGTGAAAAGCCGCTCTTCATCTTCTGCGACCACAGCACCCGGATCGCGAGCCGGATCGCTTCGTTGAAGGGCACGGATCAGGCCGCGGCTTGCAGCCGGTCGGAGTGCACGACGCCGTCCCGCAGCGTCACCACGCGATGGGCGCGCGCGGCGATGTCGGCTTCGTGGGTGACGACGATGATGGTCTGTCCCTGCGCGTGCAGGCGGGCGAACACGTCCATGATCTCGGACGACGTGCCGGAGTCGAGGTTCCCCGTCGGCTCGTCGGCCAGGAGGATGCTGGGCTCGTTCACCAGCGCGCGCGCGATCGCCACGCGCTGGCGCTGCCCGCCCGACAGCTCGTTGGGCCGGTGGTGCATGCGGTCCTGCAGGCCCACGCGGGCCAGCGCCTGACTGGCCCGGCGCCGCCGCTCGGCGGCGCTCACACCGGCGTAGATCAGCGGCAGCTCCACGTTGTGCAGCGCCGTGGCGCGCGGCAGCAGGTTGAACGTCTGGAACACGAACCCGATCTCGCGATTGCGCACCCGGGCCAGCTCGTCGTCGTTCATGCGTGAGACCCCGACCCCGTTCAGCCAGTATTCGCCGGCTGTGGGCGTGTCCAGGCAGCCCAGCACGTTCATCAGCGTGGACTTGCCCGAGCCCGAGGGACCCATGATGGCCACGTACTGGTTGCGCGCGATCGTGAGGTCCACGCCGCGCAGCGCGCGGATGGTCTCGCTCCCCAGGTGGTAGTCCCGCGTCAGGCCGCGAACGCGAATGATTGACGGAGCGCTCATGGACGCGCCTGCTCCCGCGCGGGCGCGCGCATGGGCCGCACGCGCGAACTGTCCTTGAGGTCCCGGATCGTCTGGTATGGCCCGGCCACGATCGTATCGCCGAGATTGAGACCGTCGAGCACCTCGAAGTACTCCTCGCCGGCGATTCCCACCTTCACGGGACGGAACTGCGCCTTCCCGCCGGCCACCACGAACACGCCCTCGGTTTCGTCCTTCTTGGTCGTGTCCTGCGGCATGTTCTCGGTCGAGATCGGCGTGTGCTCGCGAACCGTGAGCGCGATGATCGGAATGGACAGCACGCTGTCCCGCGTGGCGGTGATGACCTTTGCCGTGGCCGACAGATCCGGCCGGATGTCGGGCGGCGGGTTGTCGAGCGTGATCTCCACGTCGTAGTCCACGGCCCGATCGCCCGTGGCCTGGGCGGCGGCCGACGCGGCGAGGATGGCGCTCTGCGAGATCTTGGTCACGCGGCCGGAGAACGTGGTGTCGGGAAACGCGTCAATCGTCACCTCGGCGGAATCGCCCAGGTGAAGCCGCACGACGTCCGTCTCGTCCACCTGCACCTTGACCAGAATCACCGACAGGTCGCTCACGGTGACCAGCAGGCCGGTCTCGCGCGAGAACGTGCCGGGTACGGCCACCTCGCCTTCTTCCACCGCCACGCGCGTCACCTGTCCGTCGAGCGGTGAGCGCAAGACGGTCTTGGCGAGCTGATCCCGGGCCTCGCGCAAACCCGCGCGCGCCTGCTCCACCTGATGCTCCGCGGACACGGCCAGGGCTTCGGCCACCTCGAAGGCGGTCTGCGCCTGTTCCAGTTGCTCGTCCGACACCAGGTTGGGGTCGGTTCGCCGCAGCGCCTGAGCGCGGTCGAGCGCCCGTTTGGCCTGATCGCGGTTGGCGCGTGCCTGGAGCGCGGACGCCTCGGCCGACGACAGGAACGCTTGCGCCCGGGCCACCGCCGCTTCGTACTGCGATGGGTCAATCCGAACCAGCAGGTCGCCCTTCCGGACGCGGTCGCCTTCCTTCACCGGCAGGCTCACGATGCGGCCGGTGATGTCGGCGCTGATGTCCACGGCGCTCTTGGGGGTGATCCGGCCGCTCGCCGTGACGGTAGCGACGAGCGAGCGTCGCGAGACGGCCTCGAGTCGCACCTCGACCCCACGGTCCCCGCGCGCCGCCGTCCCCACCACGACCGCGCCCACAAGCACGGCCAGCACGCCACCGGTCAGCAAGAACTTGTTGCGTCGAGACATTCGCGGCTCCTACCGCAGGGAACGGCCAACGGCCGCTTCAAGCGATGCCATCGCTCGGTGATAGGCATAAACTGCAGAAATGTAGTCGGCTTCCGCCTGCTGGGCCGTGACCTGCGCGTCCAGCAGATCGAAGAACGTGCCCGAGCCCACGCGGTAGCGCTCGGTTTGCAGTCGCAGCGCCTCCTGTGCCGCGGCGCGGTTCGCTTCCTGGACCTGAATGGTGCGATGCGCCGTGGTCAAGCCGTAGTACGCCTGGCTCACCTCGGTGCGAACCTGGAGGCCCCGGGCCCGCACGGCCTCCCGGGCGTCGTCCGCCCGGGCCGCCGCCTGTGACACGTCGAGCGGGCGGCCGAACTGCGTGAAGATGGGCAGCGACACGCTGAGGCTCGCGAAGAACGGCTGCGTGCGAAAGTCGAACGGGAACACGTCGTTCCGCGCTCGGATGGCGGCCTCCTGCTCCGGCGTGAACCCGTACACCACGTTGCACGGCACCAGCGGGCGACCCGCGTTGACCCAGTTGGCGTTGATGTATTCGCATTGATCAATCTGATCCTGCGCCGACGCCCGGGCGCTTGCGATCAGCGGATCGGCGTTGGTGAACTGCTGCGTGAAACCGGACCACCCCGCCGCGAACGACAGGGTGGGTAACCAGGTGGATTTCGCGGCGCGTTCGCCCCACTTCGCCGCCGTTTCCTGAGCGCGCAGCGCGTTCAGATCGGGGTTCTGGACATCCGCGCTGGCGAGCAGGTCCGCCAGGGTCCACTGGGGCTCGACGATCGGGAAGGTGTCCGACAGCGCAACGATGGACGGATCGTCCGGCGCCGCCACGCCCATCTGCTGGAACAGCCGGAGCTTCTCCACGGTCACAGCCTGCTGAGCCTGGAGCAACGCCACCTCCGATCGCCCGCGCGCCGCTTCCGCCTGGCGCACGTCGAGCACCGTGGTCTGTCCCACCTCGAACCGGGCCCTGGCAAGGCGGAGGAACTCCTCGCTGCGCCTGAGTTGGACTTCAGCCAGACTCACCTGCTCCTGCGCTTGAAGCACAGTGAGATACTGCCCCACGATCAGCGATCGCAGATTAAGGCGTGCTCCGGTGATGGAGGCGTCCGTGGCGTCGAGCTGCGCCCTGGCAAGCGCGGGCTGCGACAGCGTTCGTCCGGAAAGCTGCATGGAAAGGCTCAACCGGTAACTTGAGCCGATGGTAGAGGATTGCTGGACGAACTCCTGCGTCAGGAACGCCTGAGAGCCGGCCCCGCGATAGTCCAGGCTACTTGTCGCGGTCAGTTGCGGCAGGAAGCTGGCGTACGCGTTGCGTACTCCCCAGGCCGCCGGTCCCCGGTCGTTCTCCGTTTGCCTGAGGGCCGGGCTGTACCGGGATGCCAGGTCAACCGCCTCCTGCAAACCGAGGGATTGGGGCACCGTTGGAAGGGGCCGATCTTGAGCGGCGAGTGGCGCCGCGAGGAGCGTGTAGCCAAGGGTCAGGAATCGAGCAGTGCTGGCCATCGGGTCCTCGTTCAACGTGAATGGATGAGCGTCTTCCAGCCAGCCGTACGGCCGCGGGGCGCGCGGGGTTTCACCGTGGGACGTCCCCGCCCGTCAGTAGCAAAAGTAGCCGGGCGACGTGAATGATCGGGGCTGAAAAAGTGCGGCCAGGTGCCAACTTACGCACTACGGGGGGGCGTCCCTCCGCTCCGCCACCAGGCCGAGGGCGGGATCCTCGACCTTCATGAGACGGCCAGCCGGGTCGTACCACATGTGGCGTACCCGCCCGTCGAGCTGGAGAGTGGCTCGCAGGAGGGTTCGCGAAACGCCGGCCAGCAGTGTCCGCTCCTCGGTACCCCACGTGATTCGAGCGGGGGCACGGTGGTCTTGTCGCGGGTTGAAGGCTGCAAAGTTTGGTTCACCGGTTCGTGGCAACAGGGCCTGGAGCGCGAACACCGAATCGTCGGTCACCACGTGACGGGCGGCTCCCGGCAGCTCCCTCGCCGCCTCACGCCCCGGTCGCACGACTCGGATCGTCACTCGTCTCGTGCCCAGGAGGCCGAACAGGCGGAATGGGTCGGCGCCGGAGACGTCGAACTGGAACGCGGCGGGCAGCGTGTCCGGTGCCAGCTCCAGTTCCACCGACACCGTCCGCTGCGGGCGAGTTGGCGGATACCAGGCCGTTGTGGTGATGGTGAACCCCGGCCCGGTCTTCTGGCCCCGCCGGACGGTGAATTCCTCCCGTCCCACGATCTCGTTGCCGCTCGAGATGAACAGGGTTCCGGTATCCAGCACTTGCGCGTCGAGGGACCCGCCGGCCATCGCCCCGGCAACCAACAGGAGCGCGATCCGGCGCCGAAAGCTTGCGCGCGGGGACCCAATGACCGATATCCGCATCAGGCCCGGGCTGGGGAAATGGCCGGCCGCGCGAACACGCGGGTGGCGATGCGATCGTAGATGGCGCGATACAACTCGGCGCCCCGCTCTCGCGTGGCCATCGTAGGCCGGCCGAGCGAGCCGGAACTGTCGGACGGGATCGCACGTGATAAGCCGCGGAAGTAGCGCCTGACCGCGCGCGGCGTGGGATCGAAATCCTGAGCCAGGGTCATGTCCACCAGCTCGGCGTCAATGTACAGGAGCAGCGACGTGTCGATTTCGCCACCATGCACGGGCCGATCCTCACCTGCGAAGATATCCACGGTGCGCACGGTGGCGTGGCGCGTCCGCAGCGTGCTCAACGCCTCCTGGTGCGGGTCCTGCCCGTGCGCGGTGAGAATGATGAACTCGCGCACGCCGCCGGCCTCCCACGCGCCGACCAGGTCATTCAACATGCGGTGCAGCGTCTTGCGGCGCACGCCGGCGCTGCCAGGGTACGGCGCCGTGGTTCGAGCATTGACGCCGAACTCGAGCGTGGGAGCGCGCAGCACCTGGAACTCAGCGGAAAGATCGTCCGCGAGACGATCCACGATGATCGTGTCACAGCCCAATGGAAGATGCGGGCCATGTTGCTCGGTGGTCCCCACGGCAACGATCAGACGGGCGTCGCGCCGGAGGTGTTGCGCGACCTCTCCCGGTCTCAGGGATCGGAGTCGTAGGGGTTGGTTGCTACGGTGAGAATCCGTCATCCGCATGCCGCGCTGGTCGCGGGCGCCGCCCTGGGAGCCTGGCTGGTAGAGCCGGGTCTGGCCTTTGCCGCCCTGGCCCTGGCGGGGGGACTCGCCGCGGCGTTCGCGGGACGCAAGAACCTGCCGGCCGCTCTCGTACCGGCCGCCCTTGCGCTCATGGGATCTCTCGCGGCGCTGCACACCGCCATCACCGTTCGGCGGGTCGAGACCGCATGGCCGTCGGTACGCGAGCGGTTGGTTGAAGAGGGGCGACGCCGGCTCGACCGGACGCTCGGCGACGCGGTCGAACTCGGTCGCCAGCTATCGCAGGCCGCGGTGGCCGCGGGTCGCCTGACGCCGGAGGCGCGGTTCGAGGCGCTCCATGCCGCCCTGCGCCCCGGCGCGCCGGAACACGGCGTCACCGTGTTCGACGCAGACGGCAGGCCGGTGGCCTGGGCCGGGCGCCACCGGCTGCGCGCCTCGCCCAGCGGCGACGGGCTCGTGGCTTCCATCGCTGGATACTACGCCGTCCTCGTCGCGCGACGCCAGGAGGGAGGGTGGGTTGGCGTGGCGCAGGTGCTCCTCGCCGCCGACAGCGTGGTCCCGGACCTGGACGGCAGCGTGGCGGCCAGGTTCGCGCGTCGCACGAGCACGGGGCTCGAGTTCTTTCCTCCGCGCGGCGCCCCGGCGGAAATCAGCGATGTCTTCGACTACTGCCTGCCCGAGTGCCGGCCCCGGGCCGGCGCCGCGGACACGCTGTTCAGCGTCCGGATCGTCCCGCCCACGCAAGGCGCGCAGAAACTCCGCCTGCTCGGGGCGGGCGGACGGCGCGTATCGGTGCTCGCGGCCGCACTGTTCGTCGCCACCGTGCTCATCGGAAGTCCGCTGGTGAAGTACGCCGGACTTGCGGGTCTCGCGGGTCTCCTGGGGCTCACACCGGCGGGGGAACGGCTCGGGCTCGGGGAGTTATTCTCGCCCGCGTCGTACTACTCGCCACTGTTGGGCTCGGCGTCCGCCTCGGCGGGGTCACTCGCGCTCACCGGGGCGCTCGTCGTGGTGGCGCTGGTCGGGCTGCGGGCGCGCCTGGAGTCTGGAGCGGTCGCGAGGCGCGCGCTGGGCGGCCTCGTGGCCGCCGCGACACCCGTTGTGATCCAGCGACTGGGCGCCGGCGTTACGCCCCCGGTGGAAGGAACGTCGTTCGCGTTGTGGGTGAGCTGGGAGGTGTCGCTGGCGAGCGCGGCAGCCGCGATGCTCCTTCTGGCCTCGGCGCTCGGCTGTCCCTGGCCCGATCGAGAGACGCGATCACGGTCCTGGGTCGCGGGTGGCGCCGCGATGGCGCTCGCCGCCGCCGGGGTCGTCCTGTGGCAACCCGAGGAAGGCTGGGCGTGGTGGTTCCTTGCACTGTGGGTCGGGCCGGCCGTGTTGGCCGTGCAATCGGTTCGTACCGTGCGGGCGGTGATCACGGCCGGTGTCGTGGCCGGCGCCATGGCTGCCGCGTTTACGTGGGAGGCCGCGCTCAAGGGGCGACTGGCGCTGGCCGTGCGCGACGCCGCCCGGTTGGGGACGGCCGCCGATCCCATCGGGGCCGGGTTACTGGAAGGGCTTGGCCGCGCGGCCCGGGACGTGCCGCCGCCTGTCACCGGCGCCGATCTGTACCGTCTGTGGAGTCGTTCAGCGCTCAGTCTCGACGACTACCCCGTGGTGTTGGCCGCGTGGGATTCAGCCGGCCGCCTCACGGCGCGGCTCGATCTCGCGTCGCTCGACCTGCCGGCTCCCCTGCTCCAGGCGATCGCGCGCGGCGCGCAGGCGCGGGGCGAGCCGATGGTGGAAGCGCTCGCCCGCGTCCCTGGAACGCACTACGTGCTGTCCGTCCCGTACCCGTCGGGCGCCGTCGTCACGGTGGGCATTGGTCCCATCTCGCGCTACTTCATTCCGCTGCGCGTGGGGCGTTTCCTGCGCGGGGAGCGGCCCAGGGACCCGCCCTATGAGGTGGTCCTCGCCGAAGGAACGGCGCGAGTGCCTCCGGACGGCGCGGCCTGGCGACGAGACGGGTGGGTGATTCGCGGCGAGCGCGCGCTCGCGCTCCCGGGCAGGCTGCAGCGGGCGTACCTCACGGTTGGGCTGCGAGACTTCCCGCAGCACGTGATCCGGGGCCTGCTGCTGGTCAGCGGCAATGTGGCGCTCATCGTGTTGTTGTGGTGGATCGGGGAATCGCTGGCCGGCCGCCTGTCGCCTGGCGGCGCATTGCGCGAGGCCCTGCGCACGCGATCCTATCGCGCCCGTCTGGCGCTCATGCTCGCCGTGTTCTTCGTGGCGCCCACGGTGGGCTTCGCCGCGTGGAGCGTGGCCCGGCTGGAAGTCGAGGCACGCCGCTCCGCCCGTCTGCTCACGAGGCAGACCCTGCGGGACGCGGCGCTCGGGGCGCGCGAGCTGGCCACGGTCAGCGAGCTGGAGGCGCGGGAACGGCTACGGGACGTTGCGGCGCGGTTCGGAGCGGACCTCGTGCTGTTCGACCGCGGGGTGCTCGCGCACACGAGTCTGTCGGTGCTCGAGGAGCTGGGGTTGCTCGAGCCCTACTTGCCGTTCGACGTGGTGCGCCATCTGGTGTTTGAGGATGATCTCGAGGCGACGGCGGATGTGGCCATCGGCGGCCGACGGACGCGGGTGGCGTATCGCGACATCGGTTCCGTCGGGGATCGGGAGTTGGTGCTCGCGGCGCCCCGGCTGCTGGATGAGCCGGAGCTGGTGCGCGAACAAGAGGATCTGGTGCTCGCCGTGGTGCTCGCCACGCTGGTTGGTTTCCTGGCGGCGATAGCGTTGGCGGCGATGGCTGCCCGATCCCTCGCCCGGCCCGTGCACGTTCTGCGTACGGCGGCCGAGGCGTTCGGCCGCGGCGGCGGGCGCGCGCTGCCCATGACGGTCACCGACGTGCCGCTCGAGTTCGTGCCGGTGGTGCAGGGGCTCGAGCGCATGGCTGCGGACGTGCGTGCCAGTCAGGCGGCGCTCGAGGCGGCGCGGCAGCGCACGGCGGCGGTGTTGCGCAGCGTGGCGACGGGTGTGGTGGCGTTGGATCGCGATCTCACGGTGAGCATCGCCAACCCGCGCGCGGCGGAACTCCTTGGGGTGCCGCTTGGCGAGCGGACGCGAGTGCGGGACGTGACGGGCCCGGCCTGGGCGGCGTTGTGGGATCGCGTGGCGGCGTTCCTTGCGGGTGGGGTGGGCGACGAGGCCCTGGAGCTGGTGGTGGGGGAGCGACGCATCCGGGCGCAGATCGCGAGCCTGGGAGATGACGCCGGCTGCGTGGTGGCGCTGGACGACACGACCGACCTCGCGCACGCGGTGCGCGTGCTGGCCTGGGGAGAGCTGGCCCGGCAGATCGCGCACGAGATCAAGAATCCGCTCACGCCGATCCGGCTCGGGGTGCAGCACCTGGAGCGTTCCTACCGGGACCGGCGCGAGGATTTCGGCGTTACCCTCGAGCGCACGGCGCGCCAGATTCTCGCGGAGATCGAGCGGCTGGATGCGATCGCGCGCGCGTTTGCCCGGTTCGGCGCGCCGCCGGCGGAAGCCGGGCCGCTGGCGATGGAAAACCTGAGCGACGTGGCGCTCGAGACCGCGCAGCTCTACGCGCTCGGCGCCGACACGACGGTGGAGGTCGCCACTGACGGCGCCGTGCGGGCCCGCGTGCGGCGCGATGAGTTCAAGGAGGTGCTGGTGAATCTGGTGGAGAACGCCCGGAACGCGGGCGCGCGCCGCGTAACCATCGGGATTGCGAGGGACGTCGCGAAAAACCGCGCCGTCGTCACGGTGCGAGACGACGGAACCGGCATCGCGCCGGAGCACCTGCCGCGCATCTTCGAGCCGCAGTTCTCGACTACCACCAGCGGCACCGGGCTCGGGCTTGCGATCTGCCGGCGGCTCACGGAGTCCTGGGGCGGGACCATCACCGTGGACAGCGCGCAAGACCACGGGACGGTTGTCACGCTGAGCATTCCCTCGTAGGCTAGAGGAGATTGGGGCTGGCCAGGGGAACCCCCGGCACGGCTCCGGCATTACGAACTCGGAGAACCTTCACCGTCCTCCATCCCCTTCACCCTCCTGTTCGGTGGAGAACGTAAGGAGCGGGAGCCATGCACCTTCTGCGGCGCAGCGACATTCACCCGTCCGAGATCACGGACGAGAGGTTGTACTGGAACCGGCGCGCGTTCATCCGGGCGGCCCTGGGAGCGAGTACCGCCGCGCTGGCCGGTCCCGCCACGGGCCAGGCCCTAGAACGGTCGCAGAACCTCGAGGACAAGCTCACGCCGTACGAGGACGTCACGACGTACAACAACTTCTACGAGTTCGGAACGCAGAAAGAGGATCCCGCGAAGAACGCGCACACGCTGAAGCCCCGTCCATGGACCGTCGTGGTGGATGGCGAGGTGCACAAGCCGGGCCGGCTCGACCTGGACGCCATTCTCAGGGACTATCCGTCGGAAGAGCGGGTCTATCGCATGCGGTGCGTGGAGGCCTGGTCCATGGTGATTCCGTGGAACGGTTTTCCGCTGGGCGATCTTCTGAAGCGGGTGGAGCCGACCTCGCAGGCGAAGTACGTGGCCTTCACCACGCTCCTAGACCCGCAGCAGATGCCGGGTCAGCGCCGGGAGGTGCTGCCCTGGCCCTACGTGGAGGGACTACGACTCGACGAGGCCATGCACCCGCTCGCCATTCTCGCCACCGGCATCTACGGGAAGCCCCTTCCCAACCAGAACGGTGCGCCGTTGCGGCTGGTGGTGCCGTGGAAATACGGGTTCAAGGGGATCAAGTCCATTGTGCGCATTCGACTCACGCGAGAAATGCCGCCCACCACGTGGAACATCGCGGCGCCGCACGAGTACGGGTTCTATGCCAACGTGAATCCGGACGTGGACCATCCGCGCTGGAGCCAGAAGCGGGAGCGGCGGCTGGGCGAGCTGCTCAAGCGACCCACGCTCCCGTTCAACGGGTATGGGGAGCAGGTGGCGAGCCTCTATGCCGGCATGGACCTGAGGAAGTGGTACTAGACAACGGGCGATCGCAGGCGACGGCGGGCGATCGGGGGCGACGCGGGTCCCCGGGGCGTGGCGCAAGGACCCACATCGCGTGTCATCGTCCGTCATCGCCTGGCTCTTCGGCGCCGGCTGGTCTCGCATGACCCAGGGTCAGTGGATCACACGGGTCGTCAAGCCCGCGGGCTTCGTGGCGTCGCTGCTGCCGTTCGCGGACCTGGTGCGGGACATCATCCGGTCGGACCTCGGCGCCAATCCTATCGAGGAGATCACCCATCGCACGGGGCTCACGGCGCTCACGTTCCTGGCGATCACGCTCAGCGTGACGCCGGCCAGGCGTCTGTTGCGTCTGAACGCGTTGATTCACGTGCGCCGGATGTTCGGGCTGTTCGCGTTTTTCTATGCGACGCTGCATTTCACGATCTACTGGCTGGATCGCGCGGTGTTTTCCGGTGAAGGGCTCACGATGGGAATCGTGCTCGAGGACATTGCGAAGCGGCCCTACATCACCGTGGGGTTCACGGCGTTCGTGATGCTGGTGCCGCTGGCGATCACGTCCACGGTGGGGTGGGTGAAGCGGCTGGGCTCGAGGCGGTGGCAGCGGCTGCACCAGCTGGTGTACGTGGCTGCGGCGCTTGGCGTGCTGCATTTCCTCTGGCTTGTGAAGGCCGATGTGCGGCGGCCGGTGACGTACGGGCTGGTGTTGGTGGGGTTGTTGGGGTGGAGGTTGGTGGTGGGGCGGGTGGGG
>DATMAW010000136.1:0-14417 GCA_035559715.1 Gemmatimonadales bacterium
GGGATCGCCCCGCCGCACCAGAATGCGCGTCGACTCCGCCGGCACCGCTCGCTCCGTTCCGAAATAGACGACGTCGATCCCCGCCCCTCGAAGCTGGCGGGTAATCGCGCGGGCCAGGCCGTCCACCTCCGTGGTATTGAGCACTTCCGCCACGATCCCATCTTGCTCTCCGGGGATCGGCAGCGTCGTGGCCCGGTCGGATCGGCGGCCAACCGCGAGCCAGGTCGCCCCGCCGATCAGGACGGTGGCAACCGCCGCGATCAGGGCTGCGCGGAAACGAGTGCGTTCCAGAATCGGACCGTCTCGGAGAGAAGTGGGCGCCCGGCGTCTACGGCCCAGCGCAGCCGCTCGCGGGCCACCTCCAGGAGAACACGTTCCGGCTCGCGCGGAACGCGATCCGCCATGGCGCGCCGCTCAGCCTGGCGGAATTGGCGCCCTGGCTCCAGATAGTCGGCGAGATAAAGCAGGCGGCCGACCGCGTCCCAATCGGCGTAGCCTGTCGAGTGGTATCGGACGGCGTCGAGCACGCCGCGGTCACGCTCTCCGTGACGTTCGGCGAGCGTCGCCGCGGCAGGCCCGTGTTGCAGCTTGGGGATCTGCGCCCACTCCGGCGCCAGCTCTCCCAGTGTCGCGGCCGGTGCGTCGCGCATGGCGTCGTGCAGCATGGCGGCGCGCCACCAGCGGGCACGCTCGGTGTCGGACACGTTCATCGCGGTCGCCCAGGCATCCATCAGCTGCGCCACACGCCAGATGTGGGCTCGCCGCGCCTCGGAAACACAGGCCCAGGACGGCAGGTCGACCATGCTTACGTGGCTGCGGTAGCGTGCGACAACCGCTCGTCGGCGCCGAGTCCCTGGCCCAGGATGATGTTGTCAATCAGCCGGGCGCGCCCAACCCGTCCTGCCACGGCGAGCAGCGTGTCCGCGGTCGTGCTGAGCACCGGCTGGAGCGTATGCGGGTCCACGGCCTCCACGTACTCCAGCGCAACGAGAGACTCGCGACCAATGGTCTCGCGCACGAGCTCCGCCAGCACCGCGGCGTCCGACGTTCCCGTCGTGAACGCCGCGTGAGCACGCTCCAGGCCGCGGGATAGCGCGACGGCGGCCCGTCGTTCGGGCGGCGAGAGGTAGACGTTGCGGGAGCTGAGCGCGACGCCGTCGGCCTCCCGAACGATCGGCGCCACGTCGATGTCAATCGGGAAGTTCAGGTCATCCACCATGCGCCTGATCAACACGGCCTGCTGTACATCCTTGCGACCGAAGATCGCCAGGTCCGGTTCGACCAAATGAAACAACTTCGCCACCACCAGGAGCACGCCTTCGAAGTGACCGGGGCGCCGCGGCCCGCAGAGATGCGCGATGAGCGAGCCGGCGGTGAGCCGGATGACAGGCGGCACGGGATACAGCGCGTTCACGGCAGGGGCGAAATAGCAGTCCACACCGCGGTTTCGAGCGTGCGCCCGGTCGCGTTCCGGATCGCGGGGATAGCGTTCGAAATCCTCTCCGGGGCCAAACTGCAACGGGTTCACGAACGCGCTCAGCACGGTGCGATCGCTTCGGGCCCGAGCGCGATCCACCAGGCGCAGATGGCCTTCGTGCAGGTATCCCATGGTGGGAACAAAACCAATGCGCCGGCCCGCCGCCCGCTCTCGACGGGACCAGGCCCGCATCTCGGCGGGGTCGGCGATTTCGATCACTTGTCGAACGAGTGCGCCGCGTCGGGATAGCGACCCTGTCGAACGTCGTCCCCGAACGCGCGAACGGCGCGGCGTACCTCGTCCGCCAGCTGTGCGTACGTCTGCACGAACTTGGCGCGGAACCGATCGTTCAGGCCCAGCATGTCGTGGAGGACGAGCACTTGGCCGTCGCACTCCGGTCCTGACCCGATGCCGATGGTGGGAATGGCCGTCTCTCGGGTCACCCGCGCGGCCACCCCGCTCGGCATCAACTCGAGCACCATGCTGAACGCCCCGGCGTCTTCCAGCGTCCGGGCGTCTGCTAGGATTCGGTCGGCTGCCTCTGGCGCCCGTCCCTGCACGCGTGCCCCCCCAAGGGCGTGGACCGACTGCGGGGTGAACCCCAGGTGCCCCATGACCGGCACTCCCATGTCCACCAGAGCGCGGACCGTTTCGGCCACCTGTGCGCCGCCCTCGAGCTTCACGCCGTTGGCGCCGGTCTGCTGCATGACGCGTCCAACGTTGCGTTTGGCTTCCTCGATCGAGACCTGGTATGTGAGAAACGGCATGTCCACGATAAGCAGCGCGCGCGAGACGCCGGCCCGCACCATGCGCGCATGGTAGATCATCTGCTCGAGCGTGGCCGAGAGGGTGGTGGGTTGCCCGGCCAGCACAGTGTTGACGGAGTCGCCTACCAGAACGATGTCTGCCCCGCCCTCCTCCACCAGGCGCCCAAACAACGCATCGTACGCCGTGAGCGCAACGATCTTGCGGCCCTCGCGTTTCCACGCGAGGAGGTCCAGAGTGGTGACGGGCTTAGTCTCGCCGGACATGGGGGACAAGTTCGTTCAATTCCCGCTGCCAGAACGGGCGGCGAGAGAACTCTGGGTGCGGTACCACGAGATCCGCATCCTGAATGTGGCGGTCTCCGTAGCGCACGATGTCGAGATCCAAGGTGCGCGGACCCCATCGCTCCCTTCGTTCGCGGCCTGCCGCCTGTTCGATGGCCAGCAGCGCATCGAGCAACGCGCGGGGTGCGAGCCCGGTGCGGAGCAGGACCATCTGATTGAGGTACGGGCCCTGGCGGACGGGGCCGATGGGGTCGGTCTCCTCCACGGCGCTCGCGGCCACCAATTCCGTTTCGGGGAGCGTGGCGAGGCGCCGGCGGGCGAAGGCGAGATGCGCCGCCCGGTCGCCCAGGTTCGAACCCAGCGCAACGAATGCCCACTCACGAGGCGGCGGTCCTTTCCCGCTCAAGCACGACCTCGACGTAGTCCAGGGGTCCCGGGATGGGGGCATGGGGCTTTCGCGCCGCGACCCGCACCCGAGAGACCGTTCCGAGGCTCAGGACTCGGGAAGCCACCTTTTCGCACAGCGCCTCGAGCAGCCGGTGATGGCTCCCCCCGATGGTCTCGGCGACCACGCGGTACAGGTCCCGATAGTCCAACAACGCGCTCGGCGAGTCCGTCTGCCCCACCTGCCGCAGTGATAACCATACCGTGAGATCCAACTCGATGGGCTGGGGGACATGCTGTTCGTGGGGCAGGACACCCACGAGCGTGTGAAAACGCATGCCCTTGAGGGAGATGCAATCGCTCGCCGCCACGAGGGGAAATGGTAGCCCTCGTGCGAAGTGCCGTCAAAAGCTGCTGAGGCTAGACATCACGTCCGTCAGGAACGCGCGCGCGGGTTCGACACCCGCGCCGAGGCGCTCGACCAGGGCCGAGCCGACCACCACGCCATCGGCGAACTTGGCGATCGCGCGCACCTGCTCGGCACTTTGAATGCCAAAACCCACGGCCACCGGCAGCCCCGTTACGTCGCGCACTCTCCGCACCGCCTGCGCCGCCGCATCGGTTGCCTCGGTGCGGGGTCCCGTGACGCCCAGCCGGGAGATCACATAGACGAACCCCGATCCGTCCGCGACCACCTCACGAATGCGCGGTGCGGGCGTGGTGGGGGCGACGAGGCGGATGAGATCGAGCCCCGCGTCTTGAACCAGGCGACATCGCTCGGGGTCTTGACCGGCAGGCAGGTCGGTCACGAGCAGTCCGGCAATGCCGACCGCTTTCGCGTCACCCACGAACGCTTCGAATCCGTACGCCAACAGCGGATTGAGGTAGCTGAACAACACAACGGGCACACGTGGTCTGGTGTCTCGGACGAGTGCGAGCGCTCGCTCCAGCGACATGCCGGAGCGGAGGGCTGCTTCGGACGCACGTTGGATCACGGGTCCGTCGGCCAGCGGATCGCTGAACGGGATGCCCAGCTCGACGACGTCGGCGCCAACCTCCGCGATCATGGCCAGCGCCTCACGCGTTGCTTCGGCGCTGGGATAGCCCGCGGTGAGATATGGGATCAAGGCGGCGCGGCGAGCCGCGCGCGCGCGCGCGAAGCGGGCCGCGATGGGCCGGTCAGACAAAGTAGTCGGCGGGGTTGATCCCGTAGCGGGCGGGGTCGGTGACCTTGATGATCGTGCGTTTGAAGTTGCCGTCGGGGCCGACCTCCGAGAGGTCCACCAGGTGTCCGGGTCGAAGCACCGACCCCTCCGCAGTGCACACGATGCGCACCGTGGGCCGGGAGAGCTGCGAGATGTCGGGATTCGCGGCGTGCACGATCGCGATTTCGTACGTATCGAGAATGACGCACGTGCCCACCGGGTAGACGCCGAGCAGGTTGATCATCGCCTTCACGAGCACCGGGTCAAGGCCGCGCCGGGGGTTCGTCCACATCTCCCGCAGCACCTGGTCCGGCTGTATGGGCGTGGTCTGATACGCGCGCCGCGTGGTGGCCGCGTCGAAGCCGTCGGCCACGGCAACGATCTTGGAGAACACCGACAACTTGCGCGGTCGAATGGTCTTGGGATAGCCCGTGAGATCCGTTTTCATGTGATGCTCGAAAGCCACGATCATGCCGCGGTACGGGATCTCGCCGTAGCCGCGCAGGCCGAACAACGTGAGCACACCCAGCCACGGGTGCGCCTGCATGACGCGCCACTCCTCCTCGGTCAGCGAACCCGTCTTGTTCAACACCTCGAGCGGCACGCGACTCTTGCCCACATCGTGGAACAGGGCGGCGAGACCGAGGTCGTACAGCTGCAGCTTTGACAGCCCGATGCGGCGCCCGATGGCGACGGAGAAGATGCAGACGTTCACCGAATGCGTGAATGTGTACTCGTCGTAGTCCCGGATCGTCGTGAGCCCCATGAGCGAGGTCTCGTTGCTCAGGACCTGATCCACGATGCTCTGCACGGCGCGCTTCACCTTCTTGACGCTGGCACTCCGTCCCATCCTGATGCTGTTCACCACTTCCTTGGTGACGGCCACGGATTGCTCGTAGGTCCGTTTGGCGACCTCCTTGGCACGTTCCTGGTCTTCGACTTCCTCGTCGCTTTCGATCGGGGGGTCTACGGTGATGTGGGTGACACTTCCATGGAGCAACGCTTCGCGCAGCTCGTACAGCTTGTTGGGGTTTGGTTCCCGGGAGGCGAAGCTGAGCAGCAGCGACACGAAGACCTGCCACTCCCGCCGGTCCACCTCCTTGTCCACCCGCACGATGCCGACGCCGGAATGCCGCAACATGCCGAGCACGTGGCTGAACGATGCATAGTTGTCGAGGTCGAGGCGCAGGCGGGTCGAGTTCACGAAGATGAACTCTCCCGAGAGGCGAAGCTCCAGTTCCTCCTCCACGTCGAGCACGGTGCGCGCAGTCTGCGCCAGCTCGCTGAGCGCACGCTGGACGGCCTCGTTTTCCACCGGGTACAACTTGAGACTGCGCAGCGCCGCGTAGAACGCGACGAGCAGCTCGCGGCCGGCATGCCGCAGGAGTCCCTCGGTGCTCTGCATGGACTCCGCGATTGACGGTCGCGACTGTCGGGCGCGGGTGGGGTCGGTCATCCGCCCAGCTCCCGCAAGGCGCGACTTGCCGCATTGCGCACGAGCGGCTCTTTGTCCTTCAGCACCTGCTCCAGGAGGGCGCGGGCTTCGGGCGTGCCGATCTTGCCCAGCGCCATGGCCGCGCACGCGCGTGTCTCCGGGTCCTCCTTGCGCTTGAGAAAGCCGCCGCCGCCCTGCAACATCGCTCCCAGGCGCTGTACGCCGGCCGCGCCGGCCATGATCCCGTAGGCCTCGAAGAAGGCGGTCTTTTCGGTGAGGTCGGCGCCGCGGAGGGCCTTGCCGTCTACCGCAGCCTCAACTTTGGGCAGGACGGCGCGGTGATTTCGTGCGCTGAGCACCTTTACGGCCGCGATGCGAACGTCGCGGTCGGCATCATCCACCGCGCGCTCGAGCTGTTGCATGGCGCCGGGTGACGCGATCGCCGCGAGTGCCTCGACGGCGGCCACTTTCACTGGTTTGGACGCCGTGGCAAACAGCGCTCCGAGCGCTGGGGCGACCGGTGGGAGCTTGAGGCGCGTCACCATCTTTACAATCTCCAGCAGGACGCGCTCGTCCTTGGTTTCCAACGCTTTGCTGACTTCCCCAGGGTAGGCCTGCGCCAGCCGCTGCCCCGCTCCGTACAGCAGTTCGCGAACCCGTTGGTTGCTCAACTTCGGAAGCCAGTGCAGGACGGTGCCGAGCGCCGCGGGGCGAAGCTCGCGGAACAGTTCGCCCAAGTCTTCTTCCGTTGGGTGCACCGAGGCTTCATCCAGTGACTGCAACAACTGGGAAAGGGCCTCGGGTTCGGACAGCTTCGCCGGCAACTGCTCGAGTTCGGTGCGATGCTCGGGGAGCAGCTCACGCGCGCGTTGCAGGACCACGCGAAGCTCGCGGCACACGTAGGCCACAGACCTGAAGTCCCCGACCGCGAGCAGATACGGGATGAAGTTCTGGATGATGCTGATCAGCTCGGCGCGAACGGTCGGGTACGTCTGCAACTCCAGCAGGTCCATCAGCATCGCGAGCACGTTGCTCCGCAGATCCTGCCCGTATTCGCGCTCCACCTCGGATTGCAGGTAGTTACGCTCGCCGTCGTCGAGGAAGTACAGCGTGGAGTCGAAGTCCTCGAGGCTGACGATACCCTTGGGCGGCTCGGGCTGGGCCGCTTCCTCCTCCACCTGCCGCCGACGATCCTCCGGCGGCGCGGGCGGTGGCTCCCCGGTTGGCACGAGCGGCGCGGCCTCCGCCGTCGCCAGTTCCACGAAGTGATATCGGATGAACTGGAAGTCCTGCTCCCACAAGAGCGTGAGCAGGTCGTCGTTCGCTTCGGGGGGAAGCTGCTTTGCCTTGTGGATCACGGAGAGCAGGCGCGGCAGTTCGTCTTGCTCCACCCCTTTCTTCAGGGTCAGGCTACGCACGCCGTCCTTGAACAGCACCCAGGGGATGCTCTCCGACCGGTTGGGCTGCGACAGCACGACCCGCTTTTCGAACACGAAGTCCGACTCCGTGACGGCGAGGGTAAGTTCGTCGCAGCCCTCCCACACAGCCCGGAAGGCCGCGCGCACGTTCTCCATCGCCTGCTGATAGACGGGATTGTTCGGGAGATAGATCTGGGTAGCGCGCAGGCCTTTGACCAGCGTCTGCATCAGCTGGTCAACGAGCTGAGGATCCCAGCCCGTGAAGGCGACTGCGCTTTCCGTCACGCGTCCGCTCCGTGAAGTCGGGCCACGTAGGCGACGTCCTTGTCGCCGCGCCCGCTGAGATTCACCACGACGAGTTGGGCGGAAACCTGGGGGCCTGCGTTCAGCACCCAGGCAATGGCGTGGGCGCTCTCCAGGGCCGGCACGATGCCCTCCAACCGACCGAGCGCACCAAAGGCCGCGAGCGCCTGCTCGTCCGTCACGGCCTCGTACCGCACTCGCCCCGTATCTCGCAAATATGCATGCTCCGGCCCCACGCCGGGATAGTCCAGTCCCGCGGAAATGGAATGCGCAGGCTGCACCTGGCCGTCACCGTCCTGCAGGAGGTAGCTGAAGGATCCGTGCAGGGTTCCCGGACGACCACGGGAGAGGGACGCTGCGTGCCGACCCGTGTCCAACCCCTCACCGGCCGCCTCGACACCGACCATCTGAACCCCCGTCTCCTCGAGGAACGGCGCGAACATCCCCATCGCGTTCGAGCCGCCTCCGACACACGCCACGAGCAGGTCGGGGAGCCGGCCCTCGCGCGCCACTACCTGGTCCCGTGTCTCCCGCCCGATGACGCTCTGAAAATCGCGCACCATGCGTGGGAACGGATCTGGCCCGACGACCGAGCCGATCACGTAGTGCGTAGTCTCCACGTTCGTCACCCAATCACGCAACGCCTCGTTCGTCGCGTCCTTGAGCGTGCGTGTTCCTGAGTGTACGGGAACTACCCGTGCCCCCAGCAGCTCCATGCGGAACACATTGAGCCGCTGGCGCTCCATGTCGTCCTCACCCATGTACACGACGCATTCCAGTCCGAATCGTGCGCACGCCGTGGCCGTCGCGACGCCGTGCTGCCCGGCTCCCGTCTCCGCGATGATGCGATGTTTCCCCATGCGCCGCGCGAGCAGGATTTGGCCAAGCGTGTTGTTGATCTTGTGCGCGCCGGTGTGTGTCAGATCTTCGCGCTTGAGCAGCACCCGGCAGCCGGCGGCCTGCGACAGGCGTGGCGCGTCCGACAAGGGCGTCGGGCGCCCGGCGTACGTCCGGAGCAGGCCATCGAGCTCCGCTTGAAAGGCGGGATCGGCCGCCGCGGCATCATAGGCGCGCGCCAGTTCGTCGAGGGCCGCCATCAGGGTTTCGGGCACGTATCGGCCCCCGTAGGGGCCGAATCGTCCGGGATCGGTGGAGGGCTGACTCATCATGCCACCTCCGGTCGAACGGCGCGGCGGCGAACGCCGCAAAGTTCGCGCACCGCCGACTCCGGATCTCGCGCCGACGATACCGCGGCACCCACCAGCACGGCATCCGCGCCCCATGTCGCCACCCGCTCGACGTCCCCCCGGCCGGAAAGACCGCTCTCCGCCACCGCGATAACCGGCCGCGGAATCGCCCGCAACACCATTTCCATCCCCGCCACGTTGGTCGCAAACGTCTCGAGGTTGCGGGCATTGACGCCCACGAGTGCCGGGCCCAGGGCCAGCGCTCGGTCGAGTTCACCCAGCGTGTGCACTTCCACGAGACTCGTCAGCCCCAGTTCGCCCGCCGTCTGGTGCAGGTCCCGCAGCATCGCCTGATCGAGTGCGCGGACAATGAGTAGTGCGGCGCTCGCCCCGTGGATCCGGGCCTCCAGCAGCTGCACTTCGTCCAGAATGAAGTCCTTCCGGAGTACCGGGACGTCCACGGCGCCGGCCACGGCCTCGAGGTCCGCCAGCGCGCCGCCGAAGTGAGGCCCTTCCGTCAGCACCGAAACCGCAACTGCCCCACCACGGCGGTACGCCCGAGCATGGGCCACCGGGTCAAGGTCTTCGGCAATCGCGCCACGTGAGGGAGAGCGGCGCTTCACCTCGGCGATGACCGCAACCTCCGGCCCGCTGAGGGCCTGAAGCATGGAGGGGCCAAGCGGGGCGGCCTCGGCTGCCCGCCGCAAGGCGTCGCGGTGCTTCCGCAGCGCCGCAAGCCCCTCGCGTGTGGCCGCGAGGATGGAATTCAGTGCGGCTGGCGGCTTCGACTCGACCATTGCGCTTCGGCGTGTGTTCGGGTAGGTTGGTTCGGTATCCGTTCGGCTCGAAACCGGCTGCGAGGGTGAGGCTCATGCCCCTGACCAGGCGTCAGAAACAGATTCTCGACTACCTCGAAAGTTACATCGCCACCAACGGTTACGCCCCGTCGTTTGAAGAGATTGCTCAGCACTTCAGTTTCGGGTCGCTGGCCACGGTCCACGAGCATCTCACGAACCTGGAGCGAAAGGGGTACATCACCCGAACCCACAATGAGAGCCGGTCGATCGAGGTGCTTCCCAGGGCGGGGCGGACCGGCGCCAGGGAATTGCCGCTCATGGGCCAGGTCGCCGCCGGTCAACCCATCGAGGCCGTTGCCACCCCCGAGACCATCGCCGTACCCGACGACCTGATCCCCAGGCGGGGCTCGTCGTACGTGCTGAAGGTGCGTGGCGACTCCATGATCGGTGAGCACATTCAGGACGGCGACTATGTGATCGTTCACAGCCGGGATCGAGCCACGGAGGGCGAAATGGTCATCGCCCTCGTCCAGGGTACCTCGGCTACCGTGAAGCGGATATACCGGGAACCGGGCGGCTGGGTTCGGCTGGTGTCCGCCAACGAGGCCGTGCCGCCGCTCCGGGTTCACGAAAACGATATCCTCATTCAAGGCGTGGTGGTTGGTGTGATGCGGAAATACTAGCGCTGGCATCCCGCAGCCTGACCAGCGCGCGGGCGGCCGCGCCGCTGTCCAGGGCAATGCTCGCCTTCTGCACTCCTTCTCTTACGTCACTCACCAGTCCTGACACGTAGAGTGCCGCCCCTGCGTTGAGTAGCGCGGCCGCGCGCCCCGCCGGGTCGGCCGCCGGGCGTTGCACCAGGCGCTCGAGTCGTGCTGCGTTCTCTTGAGGGTCTCCTCCGGCGAGTTCGCTCAGCGCCGGGGCGACGATCCCGTGGTCCTCCGGAAAGATCGTCCAGGTGCGCACGCGCTCGCCACGCACTTCCCACACGTCGGTTGGACCGTTGGGAGAGACCTCATCCATCCCCGCCCGGCCATGCACGACGAGCGCGTGCACCACCCCGAGACGACGCAGCGCTTCCGCAACGACCGGCCCCCGATCTCGGTCGGCCACGCCCACGACCTGCCGGCGGACGCCCGCCGGGTTTGCCAGCGGGCCGACAACGTTGAATAGCGTCGGCACTGCGAGCTCACGGCGCACCGGTGCGGCGAAGCGCATGGCGGGATGGAACGCGGGCGCAAACAGGAACGCCATGCCGGCCGCGTCGAGCAACCGGGCGGCCGCTTCCGCGGACAGCTCGATTCTTACGCCAAGCGCTTCGAGCACGTCCGCCGATCCGCATCGAGAGGTGTACGATCGGTTGCCGTGCTTGGCGACTCGCACACCGGCGCCGGCGGCGATCAGCGCGGCTGCAGTGGAGACGTTGAACGTCGGTATCTGACCGCCTCCGGTGCCGCAGGTATCGACGATGTCGGGGTCGCCCACTGGTACGGGCACCATGGCAGCGCGGACCGCGCGGACCGCGCCGGCGAGATCCGCGGCCGTTTCACCTCTCACCCGCAACCCCATCAGCAGCGCGGCAGTCTGCACCGGACTCGCCTCACCGCGCATCAGCTCCCCAAAGGCAGCCGCCGTCAGCGCCTCCCCCGGTGAATCGCCGCGGGCGAGAACGCGCAGTGCACGCGTGATCGCTGGTTCCTGGTCCGTCATCAGTTCTCGTGGAAACAGGCGCAACGTACGTTGCGCCGCTCGCTTGCCGCAACCCGCATTCCGTGCTTGCCGCCGCGCGGACCGGTTCCTATCTTCGGCGCACATGCAGGAGATCTCCTGCTACGCCATCCTGCACTATCTGGGACACACCTTCCAAGGCTGGCAGCGTCAGGCCGCCGGTCGGCGAACCGTCCAGGGCGATTTCGAACGCGTGCTCGAGCGACTCACGGGTCGTCGCGTGGTGACCCATGCGGCAGGCCGAACGGACGCAGGGGTCCACGCCCTGGGACAGGTCGTGAGCTTCCGCGTCCCTGCCCGTTGGCAGCCGCCGGAGCTTCATCGTGCGATCAACGCCCTCCTGCCACCGGAGATCTGGGTGGCTCGGCTGGGCCGGGCGCCGGACGGCTTCCACGCCCGGCGCCACGCCCTCTCGCGATGTTACCGCTATGTTGTCGGCTGCGATGCCGCCTCGGCGTCACCGTTCCGGCGCCCGTTCGAATGGAGCCTCGGCACGCCGCTCGACCCCGACGCGCTGAGCGCCGCAGCGTCGCCACTCACGGGCGAACACGACTTCCAGGCCTTCGCAGCCGCCGGCTCGCCCAAGCGGCACTACCTCTGCCGGGTGTCGGTCGCGCGGTGGGATACGCGGCCGGCCGGCGAGGGTTTTATTTTTACCATTGAGGCTGACCGGTTCCTTCACCGGATGGTGCGGTTCCTCGTCGGGACCATGGTGGATGTTGGACGCGGGCGCCGTCCGGTTCAAGACGTGCCCCGGCTGCTGCTCAGCCGGACCAATGCCGAGACGAGCCCCCCCGCTCCGCCGGAGGGACTGTACTTCGTGGGTGCCCGCTACTCCGAACTCGAGAGGGACGCCGACCGATGAAATTCTTCCTCGACACCGCGAATCTGGCCGACATCCGCTGGGCCACTGGCGCCGGGTTGATTGACGGGGTCACGACAAACCCCACCCTGCTGGCCAAGTCCGCAGGCGACGTGGAGCCCAACGACGTGCTGAAGGAGATCTGTTCCCTGGTGGACGGGCCCGTGAGTGCGGAAGTCGTCGCCGTGGACGCGGCGGGGATGTACGCCGAAGGCCGGGATCTGGCGCAGTTGGCCGACAACATCGTCGTCAAGATCCCGATGATCGAGGAGGGAATGGTGGCCGTTCGCCGCCTCGTGGCCGACGGGATTCGAGTCAACGTGACGCTCGCGTTCAGCTCGGTGCAGTGCCTCATCGCGGCCAAGGCTGGAGCGACGTACGTCTCGCCCTTCCTCGGCCGCCTGGACGACGCGGGCCACAACGCCATGGACGTGATTCGGGAAACACGCACGATCTTCAACAACTACCGATATGAGACCGAAATCCTCGCGGCATCGATCCGCCATCCGCGACACGTCGCGGAGGCGGCGATGCTCGGGGCCGACGTCGCCACGATGCCCACGGATGTCCTCAAGAAGCTCTTGCTCCACCCGCTCACCGACCGCGGGCTGGATCAGTTCCTGAACGACTGGAGCAAACTCGTGGCCCGGAGCAAGGTCGAAGCGTGAGGCTGAGCGCCGCGATCGCTGCCTTCGCAGCGTTGGTGCTGGGGGCCTGCGATCGGGCCGCTCCGCCTGCCCAGGCCGGCGAGCCATCTGATCCGCCCGCTGCCGCGGCTCAATCCGGTGTCGATGCCCGACGCGAGGCCGGGCGACGCTTGGACGACGCGCGTCGTACCGCCATTGTCGAGGCCGCCGCGCGGGTGGCCCCGGCAGTCGTCAGCGTCAACGTCACCCGGCGCGAGCGCCAGATCCCCCGAACTCCGTTTGACTTCTTCTTCGTTCCGCGCGGCTACGAGCGTGAAGTGAAAGGTCTGGGTTCCGGATTTGTCGTTTCGCGGGACGGCGTGGTCATTACCAATCAGCACGTGGTGGAAGGCGCGGAGGAAATCGTGGTCACCACGCGTGACGGGGAGGACTACCCCGCGCGACTTCTGGGCGAGGACCCGCTGACTGATATCGCCGTGCTGAAGGTGGACGCGAGCGGCTTGCCCGTAGTGCCGATCGGCCGCAGCACCGACCTCATGATTGGCGAGTGGGTCGTGGCCATCGGCAATCCGTACGCGTATCTGCTCGGAAACAGCGAACCCACGGTCACGGCGGGCGTCGTGAGCGCCGTTGGTCGCAACCTGCTTCCCAGCGGTGACCAGCCTGGCGTGTACGTGGGGATGATTCAGACGGATGCCGCGGTCAACCCCGGCAACAGTGGTGGGCCGCTCATCAATGCCCTGGGAGAGGTGGTAGGCGTCAACAGCTCGATCTTCTCCAACACCGGAGGGTCGATCGGTATTGGGTTTGCTATTCCGATCGAACGGGCGTTGCGGGTGGCCCGTGAGCTGGAGCGACACGGCACGGTGCGGCGGGCCTGGGCCGGGCTGGATGTGGCGGGCGCCGAGGAGCTTCGCAATTGGAAGGAGACCGGGGGGCTTCGCATCACGCGAGTCGCGGTCGGAGGGCCGGCTGAACGCGCGGGACTTGCGGCGGGGGACGTGCTGGTTCGTGCCAACGGGCGGGGGCTGCGAACCTTCCTCGACTGGGAGGCGGCCAAGCTCGACGTGGGGCCGGGCGACACCCTGCGCCTGCAGGTGCGCCGTGGTGGACGCGAGCGCGACGTTGTCCTCACGGTCGAGGAGCTGCCCACCGCGCGCGCGCCGCGAGTCGCCGCGCTCGGGGACATCGAATTGATCACCGTCACGCCGGCGGTGCAGCAGGAGCGTGGGCTCAGCCGGTCGCAGGGAGCGCTGATCGTTGCGATTGGGGAAGAAACCCGGGCGATCACGGGTCTCGCGGTGGGCGACGTGATCCTCCAGGTGAACCGCCAACCCATCCAAACCGCCGAGGACGTGCGCCGTGCCCTCCGCACTGCGCAAGGGCGCGGGGCCGTGCGGGTATACTTCGAGCGCGGGCAGCAGTTGGGTTACAGCGACTTCTACGTGCGATGAGCGATCCGAATACCTACGACTCGATCCTGGCGACGCGGTACGCCTCCCCGGCCATGGCACGCCTCTGGAGCGCGGGACAGCGAGCCCGCGTGTGGCGGCGGCTGTGGCTTGCGCTGGCCGAAGAGCAACGCCGGCTCGGCATCGCGATTCCGGAAGCCGCCCTCAGCGAGATGCGCGCCCACCTCGACGATGTGGACCTGGAGCAGGTGCGGGTGTATGAACGGCGGCTGCGCCACGACGTGATGGCGCACATCCATGCGTTTGGTGATCAAGCCCCAACCGCGCGACCGTTTCTGCACCTAGGGGCCACCTCCGCGTTCGTCACGGACAACGCGGACCTGATCATCATGAAGGAGGCCCTCCGCCTCCTCGTGGGCAGGGTGCTGGCGGTGATCGGGGCGCTCCGAGACTTCTCGATACGATACCGCGCGCTACCAACGGTGGCGTACACGCACTTTCAGCCTGCACAGC
>DATMAW010000137.1:0-8512 GCA_035559715.1 Gemmatimonadales bacterium
CGCGACCCGCCGATTCTTCGGCCCGCCGGCCCGCGGGGCCGGCCCGCCGATCCGCGCCGCCCGGAGAGATCGAAGAGCTTCCGCCCATGGACCTCCTGCGTTTGCCCAGCGCTCCGGCGAGCGACGCGGGCGGCGAAGAGCTGGACCGCCTGGGACAGGTGTTGATTGACACGCTCGCCACGTTTCGGGTGGAGGGGAAGATCGTCGGGCGCACGACGGGTCCCGTGGTGACGCAGTTCGAGGTCGCACCGGCGCCCGGCGTGAAGGTGGGCCGGATCGCGGCGCTCGCCGACGACCTCGCGCTCGCCATGCGGGCGCAGTCCATTCGCATCGTGGCGCCGATTCCCGGCAAGGCAGCCGTCGGCGTGGAGGTCCCGAACCCCACGGCGCGCATCGTCACGCTGCGCGAATTGCTCGAGACGCCGGAATGGGAGCGTGCCCGCTCGCCGCTGCCCGTGGCGCTCGGCAGGGATCTGGAGGGCAAGCCCATCATTGCCGATCTGGCGCGGATGCCGCACCTGCTCATCGCCGGGGCCACGGGCTCGGGGAAATCCGTCTGCATCAACACCATCATCACGAGCCTGGTGTATCGCTACACGCCGAACGATCTCCGCATGCTGATGATCGATCCCAAGATGGTGGAGCTGTCGGCGTACAACGTGCTGCCGCACCTCAAGCACAAAGTGGTGACCAACAACCGCGAAGCCGCGCAGGTATTCAAGTGGGCGATCTACGAGATGGAACGGCGCTACGAGCTGTTCCATGCCACCGGGGCGCGGAACATTGGGGACTTCAATCGCCGCGTGGTGGCCGCGCGGAGCGGGGCGGGAGCCGGGGCAGCGACCGCGCCCGCGGTCCCGGCGAATGAGACGGCGGGGGCGGCGGGCGCAGGCGCCGCGCCGCGCAGCGACCTCGCGCTCAAGGAGGGCCCGCTCCCGTACATCGTCATCATCGTGGACGAGCTTGCCGATCTCATGATGACCGTGCAGGGCGAGGTGGAGAAGCCGCTCGCGATCCTGGCGCAGAAGGCGCGCGCCACCGGCATTCACCTCATTCTCGCCACGCAGCGGCCCAGCGTGAACGTGATCACCGGCCTCATCAAGGCGAACTTCCCCAGCCGCATCGCGTTCCGCGTCGCGTCCAAGGTGGACAGCCGGACCATCCTGGATCAAAACGGAGCCGAGGCCCTGCTCGGCAACGGCGACATGCTGTTCGTGCCGCCCACCAAGAGCGAGCCCGTGCGACTCCAGGGCGCGTTCATCAGCACCGAGGAAACGGAAGCCATCACGGAGTGGTACAAGGCACGCCAGGCCGAGCGCGACGCCGCGCTCGTGGCGCAGGGACTGCTCAAGACGGAGGAAGAGGACATCCTCGCGGTGGTGCGAGACCTGGAGGCGGCCGAGGAAGGAGAAGAAGGCAAGGCCCCGGCCGAGTCCGGCGAGCGTGACCCGCTGTTCCGCGAGGCAGCCGAGACCTGCATCCAGCACCAGCTCGGCTCGACGTCGTTGCTGCAGCGAAAGCTGCGCGTCGGCTACGGCCGCGCCGCGCGAATCATTGATCAGCTGCACGAGGCGGGGATCCTCGGCCCGCCGGACGGCTCGAAGCCGCGCGAGGTGCTGATCGGGATGGAGCAGCTGGACGAATACGTCTCTTGAATGTGGCGAGGAGGATGCGCTGACGATTGGCGAGGCGGGCGGGGATGAGACCCTCCGCGTCCCCCCTCGTCCTTCCTCTCGCCTCTCCTCGCCCCCTGTTCAGCACGGCGTTTTTATGATCCCCGTGCTCGCCATTTTGGTACGCGCGCCGGCCCCGCTCCGCGTTAGGTTCGTCCCATGCCGGTGAAGTCAGATCCGTCAACGTGGAGCGATCCGCGGCAGCGACGCGGGCTGGCGGGCGAGCGGTACGCCATGCGCTACCTCGAGCGAGCCGGATGGCGCATCCTGGACCACCGGTTTCGCATGGGTCGCATCGAGATTGACGTCGTCGCGCGGCGCGGTCGCGTGGTGGCGTTCGTGGAAGTGAAGACGCGTCGGTCCGCGGCCTTTGGCACGCCGCTGCACTCCGTGGGCTGGGAGAAGCAGCGTGAGCTGGCGCGCGCGGCGCAGGCATGGGTGGATCGGCGTGGCCGGCCCGGTGACGCGTATCGGTTTGATGTGGTCGGCGTCGAGCTCGCGCGTGGTAAGGGGCCGTCCCTGCTCCACGTGGAGGACGCGTTCCGGCCCGGGTGGCGGTAAGAGCGCGTTCGGTATATGTTCGGGGTCGGGTTTTCGGCCCCATCTCCTCACCCTAACCCCCGAGAGTGTGTGGCATGCCAGCGGAGAACGTGGAACAAAAGGTCGCAAGCCTGCCTGAGGAAAAGCGCAAGGCGCTGAATCTCGCGATCGCGCAAATCGAGAAGACCTGTGGCAAGGGTTCCATCATGCGCATGGGGCAGGAGTCGTGGGTGCCCGTGGACGCAATTCCCACCGGGGCCATCAACCTCGATGCGGCCATCGGCGTGGGTGGTATCCCACGCGGCCGAATCACGGAGATCTACGGCCCCGAGTCGAGCGGCAAGACCACGCTCGCGCTTCACGTGGCGGGGAGCGCTCAGCGCAGAGGAGGCGTGGCCGCGTACATAGACGCCGAGCATGCGCTGGACGTCGAATACGCCAAGAAGCTTGGCGTCGCCGTGGAAGACCTGCTCGTGTCCCAGCCGGACACGGGCGAGGAGGCGCTCGAGATCGCGGAGATCCTGGTGCGCTCGGGAGCGGTGGACGTGATCGTCGTGGACTCGGTCGCGGCGCTGGTGCCCAAGGCGGAGATCGAGGGGGAAATGGGAGACGCGCACATGGGCCTCCAGGCGCGGCTGATGTCGCAGGCGCTGCGCAAGCTCGCGGGCAGCATCAACCGCTCGCGCACGTCGGTCATCTTTATCAATCAACTGCGCGAGAAGATCGGCGTGATGTTCGGCAATCCGGAAACCACCACGGGCGGCCGCGCCCTCAAGTTCTACGCCTCGGTGCGGCTGGACGTGCGGCGTATCGGGCCGGTGAAGGATCGTGATGCGATCGTGGGGAGCCGCGTGCGCGTGAAGGTGGTGAAGAACAAGGTCGCCCCGCCGTTCCGTCAGGCCGAGTTCGACGTGATGTTCGACGAGGGCATCAGCCACGCGGCGCTGCTCGTGGACCTCGCCGCCGAGATGAACATCATCGAGAAGAGCGGGGCGTGGTACTCGTACGGCAAGGAGCGGATCGGTCAGGGGCGGGAGAACGCCAAGTTGTTCCTCAAGGACAATCCGGCGGTGATGGAGGAGATCGAGGCGAAGGTGAAGCAGCAGCTGGGCATCGCCATGCGGACGGGTGGGGAGGAGGAGTCGGTCTAGTCCGATGCCACGTCGTGGCCCCATCCGGCCCCCTGAGGGCCGTCCGCTGATCGTCACGCGCCTCGCGGCGGATCGAGGCGCGGCCGGGTACCTGGTCGTCGAAGTGAACGGGAGTCGCTTCGCCAGCCTGCCGGCCGAGGTGGCCAGGGACCTGGGTCTCGAGACCGGCCGGACGCTCGATAGCGCTCGCATGGCGCGGCTCACGGAGGCAGCCGACGCCGAGGCGTCGCGTCGGGTGGCCCTGCTGGTGCTCGCCGCGCATCCGCGATCGGAGTTCGAGCTGGTGCGCAAGCTGCGGGACCGCGGACATCCCGAGCGCGCCATTCGCGCAGCGCTCGAACGACTGCGCGCTGCCGGTACGCTGGACGATGCGCGGTACGCTGAAGCGTTTGCGCGGACCCGCCTGGCGCGCGGGCACGGAGCGTCACGCGTGCTGTCGGATTTGTTGCGCCGCGGGGTGGACCGCCGCACGGCGGAGCGAGCCGTGGCCGCGGTCGAGCAACAGGAGCGGGTTGAGCCGGATCAGCAGGTGCGCCGCTTACTGGAGCGGCGTGCCGCCTCCGTGAGTGGCCTGCCGCCCCGAGTGCAGCGCCGGCGGTTGATCTCGTTCCTGGCACGGCGGGGGTTTCGGGGCCGGGAGGTGAGGGCGCTCATCGAGGCCGCCCTCGAACAGTAGGACGGTGGTGTTGCCGCGGGACGTCGTTGTGGTGAGCCTGCAACCGTGTGGTGTGCAAGGTGTTACTCCGGCGCACCCCGCACGGCAAGAGAATCACAGCCCAGGCCACTCGCCGTCAGCCGGGTCCAAGCGGTTTTCCTGTATCACGTTATGGCACAATGATTTGGGTGTGATGCCGGATTGGTAGGCGGGGACCATCCGTCAACTGGTGGTCGGTTCACTTTTTGCGGCGCGTGAAGGAAATCGCGTCCGACCGGTCATCGAAGGCACCGCCTTCCGGAGGCTCAGTGCGCCGACTCGTCCTCGCTGTCATAGCCCTCGCCACGGCGGCCTTGCCCGCCGCGGCGCAGACGCGCCAGGTCACGCTCAACCGGGCCTGGAGCTGGGGTGCCACGTCGGGCACCACGTACGGCGGCGTCTATATCGGCCCGTACGGCGCATCGAGCCCGGGCATGCCGAACTTCGATGTGTTTTGTGTGGACTTCCTGCATGCCGCGAGCCTCAACAACCCGTGGACGGCACGGTTCACGAGTTTGGCGGATCAGTCTGGGGTTGAGACAGGAACACGTTTCGGTCGCATGGGCGTGTCGGATGTCGTGACGAAGTACAGAAGGGCGGCGTGGCTAGCGACGCAGTTTGCGACTAACGGAGGATGGGCAGGTATCCATCAAGCCATCTGGTATCAATTCACACCGGGGAGCCCCACTTGGACCGGCACCGGGTACGAAACGTGGCTGGCGCAGGCTGACGTGGCGAGCCTGAATGGCTTCAATGGTATGGATTGGCAGAACTGGTACGTCGTAACGGACGTGAACACCAATTCCTCCGGGAGTTACGGCAGGCAGGAGTACCTCACCTACGTCACGCCGGAACCGGAAACCCTTCTGCTCCTCGCCACGGGCCTCGCGGTCGTGATCGGCTATGCGGTCGTGAGCCGGCGGTTTGTGTAGCTGTCATTGACTGGCTACCGTTGAGCGGGCTGGGATCGCTGACCCCGGCCCGCTTTTGTTTCCGACCATGGCAGGACGTGGCGCGGAACGAGCCGGTGCTCGCCAGCGCCTTCACAGGATGACTTCGAACGGCGCCGCTCGCCTTCGCGACTGCGTGAGTGGCGATCGAGATGTGTGAGTGCGAATCGTAGAGGTGGTTCCGTGGCAACCATGACGGAGCAGGCAGACACCGGTCTCAGGGCCGTGGCGTGGCCCGCGTACGCCGCTGGCTCCCTCATGATCGCGCTTTCCCTGCTGGACTACGTGGCCAACGTGTGGCCGCTCCAGCCCGGTCAGCTCGAGTGGCGCTACGGCGCATGGGGCATTCTCTCGGGATACGCGCTGACCCCGTTGCTCGGCACGGTGATGGTCGCGGCCGCTGCCGCCATACTGGGCCATCGCCGCGCGCTCGCCGTCCTGTTCTGGCTCTACCTCCTTGCCGCTGTCCTTCTTATCGCAGGAACCATTCTGTTCGTGCTGGACGTCGTTCAGCTGCGGGCCCAGGTCCCCTCGGGCGAGCAGGTGCGGTTCGACACCGGAGCGTGGAAGGCGGGCGCCAAGCATTTGCTGGTCGCGGCTGCTCTCGTCTGGCTCGGCCGCGGGTGCAGATCGGCATCGCGGCAGGCCGCCCCGCGCCGGTCGCGATCGGACGCGGATGTGCTCGTGGCGTCGCCTCGCTAGCGGCCTCCGCCGTGGGCTCGTTCCCGCGGATTTCCGCGCGTGAGCCCCCGCGTTCCGCCTCCGCGTCGGCGAGCGCATCCGTAGGGTCCCTGCCCGTCGCCCCTAATCCCCAGGCCTTTTAACCATCGTCGCATTGCGGCGGCGGACCTGCCCCGTCCCCGCGCCGTACCGCAGGGCGTTAGTTTACCCACCCATGAGAGCCAGCGAGATCCGCCGCTCGTTTGTCGAGTATTTCACCGAGCGCCAGCATCGAGAGGTGCCTTCCTCCCCGCTCGTCCCGGCCGGGGACCCCACGCTGCTGTTCACCAACGCCGGCATGGTGCAGTTCAAGCGCGTGTTCCAGGGTCTGGAGCAGCGGGACTATCGCCGCGCCGTCACGGTCCAGAAGTGCGTTCGCGCGGGTGGCAAGCACAACGATCTGGAGCAGGTGGGGCACACCGCGCGGCATCACACCTTCTTCGAGATGCTGGGCAACTTCTCGTTCGGCGACTACTTCAAGCGCGACGCCATCGCGTTCGGCTGGGAGTGGGTCACGAGCGAGCGGTACCTCGGCATTCATCCCGATCGCATCTACGTCAGCGTGCATCATTCAGACGATGAAGCCCGCCGGTTGTGGCGCGAGGTGACGGGCATCGCGGACACGCGGATCTACGGCCTGGGCGACAAAGACAACTTCTGGCAGATGGGCGACACGGGGCCGTGCGGGCCGTGTTCGGAGATCTACGTGGACCTGCGGGTGAGCGCCGATCCGCCGATCCGCCGACCCGCCGACCCGCCGATCCGCCGATCCGCCGACCCGCCGACCATGAGCGAGTTCCTCGAACTCACGGAGTCGGGCCAGCTGCTCGAGATCTGGAACCTGGTGTTCATGCAGTTCGACCAGGCGGCCGACGGCTCGCGCACGCCGCTGCCCGCGCCCTCCGTGGACACGGGTGCGGGGCTCGAGCGCATCGCGGCCGTGATGCAGCGCGTGGACTCGAACTTCGACACCGACCTGTTCACGCCCATCATCCGGCGCGGCGTGGAGATCATCGGCCGGCCGTACGATCAGGGTCCGGCCGGCGCGGGATTCCGCGTGCTCGCTGATCACGCGCGGGCCGTGGCGTTCTTGCTGGCGGACGGCGTGTACCCGTCGAACGAAGGGCGGGGATATGTCCTGCGCCGCATTCTGCGCCGCGCCGTGCGGCACGCGTTTCTGCTGGGGCGGAAGGACCCCACGCTCGTGGATCTCGCCGCCGTGGTCGTCGAGACCATGGGCGACGTGTATCCCGAGCTGCGGTCGAAGGCGCAGCACATCGCGTCCGTCACTCGCGCCGAGGAAGAGCGCTTTCTGGCAACGATCGAGGACGGTCTCAGGCGACTCGACGAAATCATCACGGGCTCGAGCGGCACGGTGTCCGGCGACGACGCGTTCAAGCTGTACGACACCTACGGCTTCCCGGTGGACCTCACGCAGCTGATCGCCGCCGAGCGCGGGTGGAGCGTGGACGTCGCGGGGTTCGAGCGCGCGCTGTCGCATCAGCAGGAGCGCTCGCGGCGAGCGCGGAAAGCGAGCCACGCCGCCCAGGGGCGTGGCGGCCATGGAGCCGCCGCGGGCCCTGGCGCTCCTGCCGTCCGGCGGAGTGGCGGGCGTGGTGGCTTCACCCGGGTCCGTCCTCGGGTTCGCCAACGCTTCGTTGGGTACGAGGCGACGAAGGTGGAAACCGACGTGCTGGCGTTCCGGCAGACTGAGGACCAGCTCGAGCTCGTGCTTCATGAGAATCCGTTTTATGCGGAGTCCGGCGGGCAGGTCAGCGACACGGGCGTCGTGAAGGGGCAGGGATGGGAACTCCCCGTGAGCGACGTGCGCAAGGTGGAAGGCCTTCAGGTGCTCGTGGGCCCATGGAGCGGACCGTTCGAGCCCACGCCGGTGGCAGCGATCGTGGCCGAGGAGCGCCGCCGCAACATCGAGCGGAATCACTCCGCCACGCATCTCGTACACGCGGCGCTGCGCCAGGTACTCGGTGTTCACGTGCGGCAGGCGGGGTCGGTCGTGGCGCCGGATCGGTTGCGCTTCGACTTCTCGCACCACCATCCGGTGAGTGACGAGGAGCTGCGGGCCATCGAGGAGGTGGTGAACCAGGGCGTGTGGGCCAACGTGGACGTCGAGACGTATCAGATGTCGTACGCGGACGCGATCGCCGCCGGCGCCATGGCGCTGTTCGGCGAGAAGTATGGGGACAGGGTTCGCGTGGTGGACATGCCGGGGATTTCGAAGGAGCTGTGTGGCGGCACCCACGTCCGGACTACCGGACAGATCGGCCTGTTTCATTTCACGTCCGAGTCTGGCGTGGCCGCCGGCGTGCGGCGCATCGAGGCGGTGACCGGTCCCGGGGCCTACGCGGCCATTCGCGAGCTGGACGAGCGGCTGAGTCAGGCGGCGGAAACGCTCCGCACCAATCCCGAGCATCTCGCGGCCCGGATCGAAGCGTTGTTGGCCGTGCGCAGGCGGCTGGAGAAGCAGATCGAGGAGTTGGTGAAGAGCGGGGCTGCTGGCGCCGGCGCTGTCGGGAGCGGTGAAGAGCATCGGATCAATGGCACGCTGGTCGTCGTGGGAGACGCTCCGGTCCCTGATCGCGAGCAGATCGGCATGCTGATGGACGCGTTCCGCGAGAAGCAACACAACGCCGTCCAGGTGTTGTTCGTGCGCGGGGACCGGCCGGGCGTGCACGTGGGGGTCACGGACGATCTCATCTCACGCGGCGTGCGGGCGGGTGAGCTGGCGAGCGGGATCGCGGCCGTGAGTGGCGGCCGCGGAGGTGG
>DATMAW010000138.1:0-23947 GCA_035559715.1 Gemmatimonadales bacterium
CGGGTCGGCGAGTCGGCGAGCGAGCGGACACGCGTCCCGCCGATCCGGCGATCCGCCGATCCGGCGATCCGTCGCTCCGCCGATCCGCCACTCCGCCCAACCGATCATCGCTGCCCCAGCGCGAGCAGATTGAGGAACACCCGATACGCCCCGACCACGCCGGCCGGCAACGCGCGGAAAAACGCGAGGCCGGTGTACACGTAGGTGCCACGCCCGTACCGCGCCACGAGCAGCCCGCCCTGAAGCGGCGGCATACCGGGGTCGCTGGTTTCGAGCAACGGCCGGAACGCCGCATCCCACGATCGCGCGAAATACAATCCGCGCTCCTGCGGCCAGCCATCCCAATCGGCCGCCCCGATGCGGTTGGGCCGGGTGAACGCGGAATGCTCGGGTTCCAGCACGCGGACCGGAGCGGTCTCGTCGGTCACACGATCATGCGGCCGCGCGATGGTGATCTCGTACGGCGCGAATTTCCCCGTGACATAGGCGTATTGCTGATACTGCACGATCAGGGTTCCGCCGCGCTCGACGTACTGGAGCAGCCGGCTGTTGTGCCGCACGAGCGCGGTGTCCGTCTCGTACGCACGGGCCCCAATGATGATCGCGTCGAACGGCGACAGGTCGCCCCGTGCGAGCCGTTCGGGACCAAGCAGCTCGAGCGGGAGCCCCACCTGGCCGAGCGCTTCGGGAACAAGGTCGGCGGCGCCGCGGACGTATCCCACGCGGCTCACGGCGGGAAGCAGCAGCGGAGCCACGCGGACGGCCGCCGTCGCGGGCACGACGCGGGGCGTGTGTCGCACGTGAGGATACTCGATCAGATCCACCGCCTGGTCCGACTCGCGACCGTCGGCAAGACGCGCCACGGCTCGCACCGTGACACTCGCGTCCCGTACGGCCGCCGGCCGCCGGAGCTGGAACGTGACGGTGCGCTCCTGGCCCGCGGCGTCGAACGACACCTGGGCCACGGGGGGCGCGGGCCATCCGTCCACCTCCAACCGCACGTCGGCGGTATGAGACCCCGCTACGCGAGACGTGAGGCTGACCGTGAACGGCCGCGTCGCGGGTGCGTCAGCCGGCCACACGACGGTGCGCGGCTGGAGGCGCACTTCCAGGGGGGGGACGACGCGCACCAGCCGGCGGACTTCGCCGCGGGCCTGGTCGTTCAGGCGATACGTCACTTCGCGCGACAGCGCGACCTGCGCTCCCGCCACGCGCAGCATAACGCGCGCGGTGAGCGGAGCAGGCCCGAACGGTTGACCGCGTAGCGCCGGCTCGGCAACCGACCAGTCATACAGCGCGCCGATGCGCGGGCGCTCGAGGAAATAGGGCTGCGTAGGACGCGCATCGGCGGCCACCGTCACGGCAACGGACTCGGCCACCATCTGCCCGGCCTGGAGCGAGCGCGTCTCACCGGCTCCCGGCACGACCCGCCATCCCGCGGGGGCGCTGAGCGTCGCGGACTCGAACAGCACGTCGTCCGCGCCGCCGTTAAAGACCTCGATCACGACGCGCGCATGCTGGCCGGGGACCAGTTCCGCGGCGTCCGCTCGCGCATCCACGACGATCCCCGCCGCCGCCGCGAGCGCTCGTTCCAACACGTTGCGGGCCTCCGTATCCTCGGGTGCTTCGCCCAGTCGCCGGAGCGCCCCGGCGATAGCGACGGCGGCGGCGGGAAGCCGAGGGACGCTCAATTGCCCCCGCAGCGAATCGGCGAAGCGCGTGAGCCAGGTCTCCGCCAGCGGAATGCCCGCGAACACGCCGCCGCCGTCCGCGGATTCGCTCACACCCGCCCCATCGTTCTCGGCAAGCAGTTGCAACGTTGCCGTCTGCGGTCCGATCCGTTGCAGCTGCCCCATGTCCTGCGAGCGGTGCAGGCTGCGGCTCGCCATCGCGATCTGGTGCACCGTGCGACCGGATCGCTCATCCAACAATCCCGTCTGTAGTGTGATCTGCGTGGCCGCGGAATCGAAGCGCGTGGAACGATAGAGACGGAGCGGAGTCCAGGGCGCGAGCCCTTCGTCGCGCTGCAACTCCGGGAACGCCGCCGCATCCCCCGCCCCCTGGAACACGCGGCGAGCGATCACGCCGGCCATCTGGTGCTGGCCGTGCCCGTCGCGCGGAGTGCCCGTGAAGACCGACACGATGACGTGCGGCCGGAACCGGCGAACCACCCGCACGGCGTCCTTCAACAGGGAATCCGGCGGCCAGAAGCGGGAGGTCTCCTCCAGCGAGCGCGAGAAGCCGAAGTCGAACGCGCGGGTGAAGTACTGCTCCGCCCCGTCGGTGCCGCGCGCTGCCAGCAGTTCCTGCGAGCGGAGCAGCCCCAGCTCCTCACCCAGCTCCGGCCCGATGAGATTCTGCCCGCCCTCGCCACGCGAGAGCGAGAGATAGGCGGCCCGCGCGCCATGCCGAATCGCCGCGAGCGCCAGGATCTCCGTGTCCTCGTCGTCCGGATGCGCGCCGATCACGAGCAGCCGCCTGGGCTCCGCGAGCCGCTGGAGCAGGCGGTCAACTTCGACCACCCCGCCCGCGGCGGGTGGAGACAGCTGCGCCTGGGAAACGCGGGGAAACAGGGAGGCGAACAGCGCACAGGCCAGGGCCACGCCCCGCCCTCGGCGGGTCGGCGGGCCGGCGGGTGGGCGGGTCGTCGCACCGGTGCACAAGCGACCCACCGACCCGCCCGCCCGCCGACCCACCCTAGGCAGCTTGTCTTGCAACAACGATGCTGCGAAGGCGCTCCGCACTCGGATCCTGCGGATCGCCAAATGGCCGGGCGTGACCTGCGGCGTCGAGAAGGACGGTGGGACACACCAGATCGTATTGCTGCGCGCGGATGCGCTCTTTTGCCGCGTTGGTGCTCACCGCGGCCGCGATCAGCACCCCTTCGGCGCCCATCTGCTCGGCGGCCCGCGCGGCGGCCAGCACTTTCCAGGGAGAGATTAGCTGGCCCTCGACGATGACCACGGTGTGGTCCACGAGACTCCGCAGCGGCCGTTGACCGCGGAACAGCAGGCGCTCGGTCTTCACGGCCCGGCGGGCGCGGTCCATCGCTTCATTCAGACGGTCGAGCTGCTCGAACCGCGGCGCGAAGGCAGGATCGGTGATCGCATCCCCGTCTTCCGCGATCGCTCCCACGGGCTCGTTGCCCTCGAGGCGAACGTGCGCCCCGACGATGACGTCGAAGGGACAGCTCATTCCTTTCGCCGCGGCGGCCGCGATCTCCACGCCGGTAGGCGTGATGCCCAACAGGATGACGGGGGGTCTCGCCCGCTGGTACAACTGTCGCGCCAGCATCGCGCCCGCGGCGGCGCGCGAGGGGTAGAGGGCCTCGGGTGGAGCGGCGGTGGTCATTGACGAAACGAATAGTAGGGTGGCGCCGCCCCGACCGGAAGGCGAGAACTGGAGATTTCGAGCAATCTCAGCCCCCCGCGCCGAGCGTCGCCTGCGGTCGCTCGGCATCGCCCGTCATCGGCCTCATCGCCCGCGATCCCCTGCTGCGCGAGATGTGACAGTAGCGTCGCACCCCCGTTCCCCGCCATATTGCAGCATCGTGCCCTCCTCGCACCTCTGATTGTGAGACCGCTCTCATGACCACAGTGGCGGAAACCAAGCAGCGACAGACCAACACTCCCGCCGGCGCGCACGTGAGCGAGCACGAAGCCCGCGAGGTGGCCGAGGCGGCACGCCAGAAGGAGTGGGCCGCCCCGAGCTTCGTCAGGGAGTTATTCGAGGGCCGCCTGCACCTCGAGCTGATTCATCCGTACCCGGAGATCGATCCCGAAGAGCTGGCCCGGGCCCGTCCGTTCCTGGAGCAGCTCGACGCGTTCCTGCGTGAGAACGTGGACCCCGAGGAAATCGATCGCACCGCCAAAATCCCACCGCGCGTGATTGAGGGGCTCAAGCGCCTGGGGTGCTTCGGCATGAAGATCCCGCAGGAGTACGGCGGCCTCGGCCTCTCGCAAACGAGCTACAACCGCGCGATCTCCATCGCCGCCACGCACGAAGCGTCAATCGGCGTCTTGCTGTCGGCGCACCAATCCATCGGCGTGCCGCAGCCGCTCAAGCTGTTCGGCACTCCCGAGCAGAAGAAGGCCTACCTTCCCCGGCTCGCGCGGGGCGAGATCAGCGCGTTCGCCCTGACGGAGACCTCGGTCGGCAGCGATCCCGCGCGGATGAGCACCACGGCCCAACTCACGCCGGATGGCGCGGCCTACATCCTTAACGGCGAGAAGCTGTGGTGCACCAACGGCACCATCGCGGACATCATGATCGTGATGGCCAAAACCGGACCGAAGGCCATCTCGGCGTTCATCGTGGAGTCCAAGTGGCCCGGCGTGGAGGTCACGCACCGCTGCCATTTCATGGGTCTCAAAGGCATCGAGAACGCGGCGCTGAGGTTTACGAACGTGCGCGTGCCGCGCGAGAACTTGCTGTGGGGCGAGGGGAAAGGCCTCAAGCTCGCGCTGATCACACTCAACACGGGTCGGCTCACCGTCCCGGCCACGTCCGCCGCGGCAGCAAAGGTGTGTCTCGACATCTCACGTCGCTTCAGTCAGGAGCGCGTGCAGTGGGGCCAACCGGTGGGCAAGCACGACGCCGTGGCGCAGATGCTGGGCCGGATGGCCGCCACGACGTTCGCCATGGAGGCCATGGCCGAGCTGGCGACGTTGATGGCGGACAAGGGCGGCTTCGACATCCGGCTCGAGGCCGCGATGGCCAAGATGTGGTGCACCGAGCACGGCTGGCGGATCATTGACGACACGATGCAGATCCGCGGCGGGCGCGGATACGAAACGGCGTCGAGTCTCGCGGCGCGTGGCGAACGCCCTGAGCCCGTCGAGCGCCTGATGCGGGACTTCCGCATCAATCTGATCTTCGAGGGATCGAGCGAGATCATGCGGTTGTTCATCGCGCGTGAGGCGGTGGACACGCATCTCAAGGTGGCCGGCGCCCTGGTAGATCCCAAGGCTCCCCTGTCCGCGAAGATCCCCGCCCTGCTTCGCACGGCGATGTATTACGCCACGTGGTATCCCGGCAAGTGGATTGGATGGGGCTGGTGGCCGCGGTATCAGCACTTCGGGCCGCTGGCGCGCGAGCTGCGGTACGTGAACCGCGCGGCGCGGCGCCTGGCGCGAGCGCTGTTCCACGCCATCGTGCGTTTCGGGCCCAGGCTGGAGAAGCGCCAGGCGGTGCTGGCCCGCCTCGTCGAGATCGGCGCCGAGCTGTTCGCCATGAGCGCTGCGTGCGCCCGGGCCCAGAAGCTCCGGACCAGTCGGTCGCCGGAGGAGCGGGCGCAGGGACCGCAGGCCGTGCACCTGGCGCGGGTGTTCTGCAAGCTCGCCCGGCGGCGCGTGGAAGAGCGGTTCGATCGCCTGTTCGACAACGACGACACGGCGGTCTATCAGATGGCGCAGCGGGTGCTGGCGAACGAGTACACCTGGTTGGAGCAGCTCGCCAAGTAAGGACGACGAGAGGTCGGGGCGCGGTCGAGTCCGCTGACCGCGCCCAGCGACCGGAGCGCCTTCTCCTGCCGGCGTGGCCCGCGGCGTTCGCCGCGCTGCCTCAGGGCGCTTCCAGCGCCTGCTTCAAGTCCGCGATGATGTCCTCGTAGTGCTCCACGCCCACCGACAACCGCACCATGCCCGGCGTGATCCCCATCTTCGCCTGATCCGCGGCCGGCACGTCCGCGTGCGTCATCGTCGCCGGGTGCTCGGCCAGCGACTCCGTCCCGCCCAGACTCACGGCGAGCTTCACCAGTTTCAGGCTGTTCAAGAAGCGGAACGCCCTTGGCTCACCACCCTCCAGCTCGAACGAGATCAGTGAGCCAGGCCCCGAGCACTGTCGCCGGTACACGGCATGCATGGGATCGCTCTCCGGCAGCAAGTCCAGGTAATACACCCGCTTCACTTCGGGATGCTCGCTCAAGAAATCCGCCACATGCCGCGCGTTCTTCATCTGCGCGGTCATACGCATCTTCAACGTCTCGAGGCTCCGCAGCAGCAACCACCCGGTCCACGGGCTGGCCATGGTTCCCATGAACGTCCGGAGCGCGCGCACGCGATCCATCAGCGCGTGCGAGCCGAGCGCCGCGCCCGCGATCAGATCGCTGTGCCCGCCCAGGAACTTTGTGGCCGAGTAGAGCACCACGTCGGCCCCGTGCGCGAGCGGCTGCTGCCACAGCGGGCCGAGGAACGTGTTGTCCACCATCACGACCGGTCGGTGGTCCTTCGTGCCCAGCGAACGCGCCAGCCGCGAGACGCCGGCGATGTCCACCAGGGCGTTGGTGGGATTCGCCGGCGTTTCCACCAACACGGCGCTCACCCGCCGGCCCGCCGCCCGTTCCCGCACCGAGCGCTCGACATCGGGGATCGGCACCCCGGCGGGGAATCCCACGGGCAGCACCCCAAAGTCGGACAACACGTGCTCGATGAAGTACTCCGTCCCGCCGTACAGCGGGTCACTGTGCACCAGCACGTCGCCCGGCCGCACGAACGCCAGGACGCTGGTCGCAATCGCGGCCATGCCGCTTTCGAACACGGCGCACGCCTCCGCGCCATCCCACAAGGTGAGCCGGTCTTCCAGGATCTCAAGATCGGGGTTGTTCAGCCGACTGTAGATGAGGCCCGGCTGCTCGCGGGGGCCTCTCTCCCGGAGGCCATAGGCCACTTCAAAAAAGGCCTTCCCCGCTTCGGCGGTCTCGAACACGAACGTGGACGTCTGGAAGATGGGGCACTTGATGGCGCCCTCGGAGAGCCTGGGATCGTACCCATAGCTCATCATGAGGCTCTCGGGCCTCAGGGCGTGAGTGCCGAGCTTCCGGTGCTTGTACCGGGGTTGAACGTGGCGGCGTCGTGACACGGATGCCTCACTGAGTGAGATGGACAACAGTTCATGCGTCGTGCGCTCGCGGGCCCAGCGACCGCATCGTACCGTAGACGATGCATCGCACCGTATGTGCGTAGCCTCTGGCCCGCTTCACGAACGATTAACAATTCCGCGAGAATCCTTCACGGCCCATGGTTCGCCTGTCCGACCTCTCCACCATCGAGCAAGCGTTCCTCGCCGGTCTCGGCACCTGGTTCTTGACCCTGCTCGGCACGCTCCCGGTGCTCCTGGTGCGGCAGGTACGCCGTGGCATCATGGACGGCATGATGGGCGCGGCCGGTGGGATCATGGTCGCCGCATCCTGCTGGTCGCTGCTCATCCCCGCGCTCGAACGCGGCGGCGTGTGGCGCACCCTGGCCGGCTTCGGGCTCGGAGCCTGCGGCATGTGGGCCCTCGATCGCCTCATTCCCCACCTTCACTCCGAGTTCCCCGAGGAGGCACACGCGGAAGGACCCACGGTTGCCTGGGTGCGCAGCAGCCTGCTCATGGCCGCCATCACCATCCACAACCTGCCTGAGGGACTTGCCGTTGGTCTGGGATTCGGGAGCGGCGACTTGCACCATGCCCTGGTGCTCGCGCTCGGAATCGGGCTCCAGAACATCCCGGAGGGCCTCGCGATTGCGCTGCCCCTGCGCCGCGATGGGATGAGCCGGAGTCGAGCACTGTGGTACGGGCAGCTCTCGGCTGTTGTGGAACCGGTGGCAGCTGTGGCGGGGGCACTGTTCGTCTCTGTGGCGGCGGGAGTACTGCCCTACGGCCTGGCGTTCGCCGCAGGCGCGATGCTCTACGTGGTGGTGGAGGAACTCCTGCCGGAAACCGCGCGCAGCGGGAACGTCGACGTTGCCACGGCGGGATTCATCGCCGGATTCGCGATCATGATGGCGCTGGACCAACTGGCGCCCTGAGAAGGATCGAAGAGAGACCAGGAGAGGCGAGGAGTGACGAGCAGGGCGAGAGAACGCGGGGAGCGGGAGCGGCACCGATCGGGCTGCCCAAGAGCGATGCCAGCGTGTATTCTGTGGGTGTGTTCCCTCACCGCCCCTCCTCGTCACTCCTCGCCCCTACTCGTCCGTTCATGGAACCACGACCAGACCAGGGAGATCTGAGTTTCCTATGCCCAACGCCACGCTCGCGTGTCAATTCTGCAGCACGCTGAACAAGGTTGATCTGGCCCGCCACGATCAGCGCCCCAAGTGCGCCGAATGCGGTAAACCGTTTCTGCTGGACCGGCCGGTGAAAGTGGATGAGCAGCACTTCGATGCCACGGTGCTCAAGGCCGAGGTGCCCGTGCTGGTGGACTTTTACGCCGACTGGTGCGGGCCGTGCCGCATGATGGCGCCGGTCCTGGACGAAATCGCGCGCGACAAAGCGGGCAAACTGCTCGTGGCCAAGGTGGACACCGACCGCGCCCAGCAGATCAGCATGCGATACGGCATCCGCTCCATACCGTACTTCGCCCGATTCGAGAACGGGCAGGTGGTGAAGCACGTCGTGGGGGCCGTGGGACGGGAGGCGTTGAAGGATCTGGCGGCCTGACACAAGAGGCCTACGGAGTGAGCGGTGAGGAGTAGCCACCGCGGTCCCGCTCACTCCTCGCCCCTCACGCCTTACGCCGTTTGAGCCCCCGCCGTTTCATACCATCCCCCGCCTGATCACCCCTTCCACCGCCGCGGCAAACGTATCGACTTCCTGCAGCGTCGTGTACACGTTCGGGGTGACACGAATGCCCGGGCACGCCGGGTGACCGATGCCCGTGACGATGATGCGGTGCTTCTCAAACAGATAATCGGCAAGCTTCCCCGATTCGATCCCTTCGATCCCGACGTTGGCCAGTCCGCACGACATCGCCGGGTCGTAACTCGTGTACAGTTTCACCCGCGGCTGACCGTCCAGCCGTTTCATCCATCGGTCTCTCAGATACCTGAGCCGCGCGGCCTTTCGCTCAATCCCGATGCCCTCGTGGAACGTGAGCGCTTCGGCGATCGCGTTGTGGTTCGCCGCGGGATGGGTACCGATCTCCTCGAATTTCCGGATGTTGTCGTCCATGGTGTCGGGCGCCGCCATCAACGGCCACAGCCCCCGGATCTTGGAGCGGCGCACGTACAGGAACCCGGTCCCGATCGGCGCCAGCAGCCATTTGTGGAGCGAGGTCCCGTAGTAATCCACGTCAATCTCGTCCCGCGTGAACGGGAAATGCGCGAACGCGTGGGCGCCGTCCACGATGGCCTCGATGCCGCGCGAACGGGCAAGCTGACAGATCTCCTTCACCGGGAAGATCTGCCCGTTCAGGTTGTTGATGTGAACGAAGTGGATCACCCGCGTCTTCGGCGTGATGCCTTTGCGGAACATGTCTACCAGGTACTCCATGCTCGGCGCCGGCACCGGGTGCGACACCTGCTTCAGGACGATTCCGTCGCGACGCACCCGCTGCTGCCACGTCGTGAGCATGCGGCCGTAGTCCTGGTCGGTCGTCAGAACCTCGTCCCCCGGCTTCAGATTCAGGCCGAACTGGCAGATCTCCAGCGCCTCGCTCGCGTTGCGCGTGATGGCCATTTCCTCCGGGTCGCAGCCGAACGCCCGGGCTAATCCGCGACGCACGCTCTCGATCTGCGGCTCCAGATGACGCCACATGTGATACACGGGGACCTGATTGGAATACTCCAGGTGTCGCCGCAGCGCGTCCTGGACGACGCGGGGACTGGGGCACACGCCGCCGTTGTTGAGGTTGATCAGCGTGCGATCTGTGTCGAACGCCAGCTGGATCTCGTGCCAGTAGTCCTCGTCTGCGGCCACGTCCTCCGGCGTTCGATCGCGCACGAACTCGCCGGCGCGCCATACGCGCTCTACCGAGTCATCTCGCAGCGCCGGCACCGCAGCGGGGACGGCGAGGACGGAACGAAGGAATTGACGGCGGCTGGTGATCACGGCGGACTCCGATGCGATGGCGTGGTGCGACAGTGGGGCCCGGAACGGCCGGTGTCAATGGGACGTGCACCGCCGCGGCCACCATCGCCTGTCATCGTCCGGCATCGTCCGGCATGGCCTGCCTTCTCAACGCGCGCGTCAGCGCCACCGATCCCACCAGCGCAATCAGGGCGAACGCAAACCACTGGATCGCGTACGACAGGTGCGGTCCCGCCGTCCGCTCGGGCAACGGCACCGGGCGCAGGATGGAATGCGTCGAGTCGGCGCGGCGCAGGATCACGGGCAGCAGGGGGTACGGGAAGCGGGGCCCGAGAAGCGCCGGGTCAATGCCGCGGACGTGCAGGGGCCAGCTCTCCTCCCCCGCTGAGCCCGGCCCTCGGGGGACGAGCAACACGCCCTCAACCGACGCTGTTTCTTGCTCCACGAGCGCCCCAAGGTCCGCCGTCCGACCATCTGCCGCCGGCACCCAACCACGCTCGACCAGCACGGCACTGCCGTCGGCGAGCCGCAGCGGTGTTACGACGTGCACGCCCGGCCGCCCATCGAGCGGCCGCGCAACGACGATGATCTCCCTCGTGAAATCGAAGCGCCCCGTGAGCCGCGCGCGCCGATAATCCAGCGCATCCGGGGCCACGGCGAAAGCCGCAACGCTGTCGGCGCCGAGGACCGGCCGCGAGAGCTGCGCGGCCACGCGGGCGTTGGCGCCTCGCCGCTGTGCCAGGCGATCCAGCTGCCAGAATCCGAGTCGCACACACACCACCGCGGCCAGAACGCCCGCGAGCAAGACGATGTACGGCTTGCGGTTCATTCAGCCCTACCCTTGCCAAGTGACGCCCCGAGCGCCACCTTAGCCGATCCTCTTTCCCCGTCCGGTGTCCATTTGCGGAGTCTCCGCGTCGGTATCATTGACCTCGTAACCAAGGGCCCCACACAAGCGCTGTACGCACGCGTCATGCACGCCAACCTGGCGAGCATCATGCCCCAGGTGGTCGGGGTGTGGTGTGAGGAAGAAGGTCACCGGGTCGAGTTCCTGTGCTACACCGGGTTCGAAAACCTTCTCGAAGAGCTGCCCACCGACCTCGACATTGTGTTCGTTGGCGCATTCACGCAGGCGGCGCAGCTCGCATACGCCATCTCCAATCTGTTCCGCCAGCGCGGCGTGGTGACCGTGCTGGGCGGGCCGCACGCGCGCTGCTACCCGGACGACGCCCTGCGGTATTTCGACTACGTCCTCGGCTTCACCGACAAGGCAACGCTCCAGGAGGTGCTGCGCGACTGCTCCCGTCACCGGCCGCTCGGCATCCATCTCTCGGCCGCGCGACAGCCGACCGTCCTGCCCGGTGTGCGCGAGCGCTGGCGCTTCATCGAACAGACGCTGCGCAAGGCGCCCACGATCAAGATTGTCCCGATGCTCGGCAGCCTCGGGTGCCCGTACACGTGCAGCTTTTGCATTGACTCCGAGGTGGACTTCGCGCCGCTCAGCTTCGAACAGATGAGCGAAGACCTCCGATTCCTGCTCACGAAATACCGGCGTCCCAGAGTCGCGTGGCATGACCCCAATTTCGGCGTCCGGTTCGACGAGTGCATGGACGCCATCGAGCGCGCCGTCCCGCCCGGGCGAATCGACTTCATCGCTGAAAGCTCGCTGTCGTTGCTGTCGGAGCCTCGCCTCCAGCGCCTGCAACGGAACGGCTTCAAGGCCATCCTTCCCGGGATCGAGTCGTGGTACGACCTGGGGAACAAGTCGAAGACCGGACGCCATCGCGGAATGGACAAGGTCCGGCAGGTCGCCGATCACGTCAACCTGATCATGCGGCACATCCCGTACGTGCAGGCGAACTTCGTCCTCGGCCTGGACGTGGACGAGGGCGACGAGCCATTCGAGTTGACCAAGCGGTTCCTGGATCTCGCCCCCGGCGCGTTCCCCGGGTATTCGCTCCTGAGCGCGTTCGGCCAGGCGGCGCCGCTCAATCTTGAGTACCAGCGGATGGGCCGCGTGCTGCCGTTCCCGTTCCACTTCCTCAACAACAACCACGCCATGAACGTGCGCCCGAAGAATTACGAGTGGCGGACGTTCTACGATCACGTCATTGATCTTTCGCGCTATACGTTCTCGTGGCGGGCCATCGCGCGGCGGTTCTTCGCGGTGCGCGAGCGCGTCCCTCGCTGGATGAACGTGGTGCGCGCCGTATCGTCGGAAGGATTCGGCCGGATTCGATACTACTCGCTCATTCGCCGGCTGCTCGACACCGACCGCGCCGTGCGCCAGTTCTTCGAGGGCGAGACGCACGTCATTCCTCGGTTCTACGTGGACCGCGTGAGAAACGACCTTGGAGCCCTGTGGCGACTGCTGCCGCACGGCGCCCTGGAGCACGATCATACGGCGTATCTGCGCAAGCAGGGAGGCATGGTGCAGCTGTCCATCGCGGCAGCCTCGCCCACGGACTGAACGGGCGGCGTGGCAACGAGCGCGGTATCGCGCGGCATCGCCTGACGCCGCCCAAGGGCGCCCGTGTTCGTCAGCCTCCCCCGACAATCACCTCCGGCTTGAACCCGAGGAACAGCCCGGTCTCGATCACCCCCGCGCGCGACTTGAGCACGTGATGAACGCGGGCCGCGTCGGCAATCCCGCCGGAAAAGCTGCAGTCGATGATGTAATGCCCCTCGTCGGTGCGGTAGGGATCCCCGCGTTCGTCCACTCGCAGGTGAGGATCGCCGCCCAGGTCGCGCATTACGGCCTCGTGTAGCGGCCACCCAAAGCGGACGACTTCCACCGGGAGCGCGCGCGTGGCCCCCAGTCGCGGCACCAGCTTCGACGGGTCCACGACGATGACGAGCTTGTGCGACGCCCCCGCGACGATCTTCTCCCACAACAGCGCCCCGCCGTGGCCCTTGATAAGGTTGCCGTCCGGATCCACTTCGTCCGCCCCGTCAATCGTGAGGTCCACGGCGGAGTGATGGTCGAGCGTGGAGACCGGTACACCGCTCGCGGCGGCGAGATCGCGCGTGGCGCGGGACGTGGGAATCCCTACGACGTCTCGCAGCTGCCCGCTCGCGAGGCGCCGGCCGATTTCCTCCACGGCAAAGCGGGCGGTGGAACCCGTGCCGAGTCCCACCACCATTCCCGACTGAACCTGCTGGACCGCTCGAAGGGCCGCGGCCCGCTTGGCCTCCACTCGTGAGTCGGTCACGCGTAGTTGACCTGTTCCAGAGTCTCGAGCGACGTCACCTTGACGGCCACGCGACCGCGAGCGCGCAGCGCCGCGAGGTCGCCTTCCGCCTGCGCGGTCATGAGCGCGCCGAAACTGTAGGGCTCGCCGGGAATCGGTAAGTCCCGCTCCGGGCTCGGAACCACGAACACGAATCGCCCTGAGGCCGGACCGCCCTTGTGGAGCTGCCCCGTGGAGTGGAGGTAGCGCGGGCCGAACGCCGGCGTCACGGGAACGCCCAGCCGATCGCGCCATCGCCCCGCCACCTTGACCAGCCGCGCGGCATGCTCGGGCGTGTCGGGCACGTACGCCAGCAGCGCCACGTACTCGCCGGGCCGCAGGCCGGCCATGGCGCGCTCGACCTCCTCCGCCGTCACCGCCGGACACGGCGCGCCTCCGCCCGAAAGCATGGCGCTGGTATTCGCCTTGCTCTCGGCCACGTTCGGCTGATCGAATGGGTTCACCCCCAGAATGGCGCACGCCACCGCGGTGGCGAACTCCCAGCGGTAAAACTCGGCCCCAAGACTCTCGGGACCGTCGAGCGTCATGCGAACGACCGGATGGCCGCCCGCCGCCAGCTGATCCAGCCCCTGGTCGGCGAGGCTCGGAGCCTCGTCCGCGAGCGCCACGCGCACGAACAGCCGATCCGATCCGTACACGTTCAGGGCGCCGAGGGGCTCACCCACCACGGGCACGATCCCCTTGCCGCTCTTGCCCGTGCTCTCCGCCACGAGCTGCTCGATCCACGTGCCCAAGCGACCGGTCGCCGCGGAATCCATCAATGTGAGCTTGTCGCGCCCGGCAGCGGCCGCCTCGGCGATGACGGCGCCCAGCCGGGCACCGGGATTGTCCCCGGCATCCGGGATACGACAGGACGCGGCCATCGTGGCGCCCCGCTCCAGCACGGCGCGAACGTCCGCTCCGGCGAGCGCGCCCGGCACCAGCCCGAAGGGCGACAGGGCCGAGTAGCGCCCTCCCACGTCGGGCGGCGACTCGAAGGTCCGGCGAAATCCGCGCGCCGCCGCGAGCGTGGCGAGCGGGCTTCCGGGATCGGTGATGGCGATGAACTGGCTCCCCCTCCCCCCGAGCACATCCCAGTAGTGCCGGAAGAAACTCGCCGTCTCGATCGTCGAACCCGATTTGGACGCGATCACGCACAGCGTGCACGCCGCCTCGCACGCGCCATCAATCCCGGAGACGGCGTCCGGGTGCGTGCTGTCCAGCATCGCGAACGACGGCCAGTCCTTTCGGGGCCCGAACGCCCGCGCCAGCACGTCGGGGGCGAGGCTGGAGCCACCCATGCCGCACAACACTACGTGCCGGAACTCCCGCGCCACGTCACGCGCGAACTGCTCGAATGACGCGACGTCGCGCGCGGACCGCTCGGGCAATTCCAACCACCCAAGCCGATCCGCGAGCTCGGGCGTGTTCGCGTCTCCACCCCATACGGACGGGTCCTTCGCCCAGATCCGCTGGACGACGCGCTCTCGTTGCAGCGCCGCAAGTCGCGCCGAAACGCGCGCTTCGAGCGAGCCCAGGGAAGCGGAAATCTCACTCATGACCCGCGCAACAGCTCGCGCACCTTCGCCGCGACGCGTTCCGCCGTCAGGCCGAGTTCGCGATAGATGGTTTGATACGGGGCCGAGGCGCCGAACCGCTCCAGCCCGATGACGGCGCCGCGCTCGCCGACCCAGCGATACCACGACATGGGGTGCGCCGCCTCCACGGCGACCCGCACGGGCACTGCCGGCGGCAGCACGCGGTCGCGGTAGGCCGCCGGCTGTGCGCTGAACAGCTCGTGCGATGGCATCGAGACCACGCGCACCGAGATCCCCTCGTTCGCCAGGAGCTGTCGAGCCTCCAGGGCGATGCTCACCTCCGATCCACTGGCGAGCACCAGCGCCTCGGGCGCCGGCCCGTCGGCCAGGACATACGCTCCCCTGGCAAGATCGGCGGCCGGCACACCGTCACGCCGGTCCAGCGCCGGGACTTTCTGCCGCGTGAGCGCCAGCGCTACGGGGCCCCGCGCGTGTCGCACGGCCACGCGCCACGCCTCGACGGTCTCCGCGGCATCGGCCGGGCGGATCACGGTGAGATTCGGAATCGCGCGAAGCGCCGACAGCTGTTCCACCGGCTGGTGGGTGGGGCCGTCCTCTCCCAATCCGATGGAATCGTGCGTGAACACGTAAATCACGTGCACGCCCATCAGCCCCGCGAGCCGAATCGCCGGGCGCATGTAGTCGGAGAAGATGAGGAACGTCCCGCCATACGGCAGGAAGCCGCCGTGCAGCGCCATGCCGTTCAGCACGGCGCCCATGGCGTGCTCCCGGATCCCGAAGAACATGTTGCGGCCACCGAGCTGGCCGGGCCCCAGGGCCACCGCTCCCTTGATCAGCGTGTTGTTGGATCCACCGAGGTCGGCCGAACCGCCAAGCAGTTCGGGCAACACGCCAGCGAGCGCATTCAACACCTTGCCGGACGCCGTGCGTGTGGCCGCGGACTCCGCCGAAAGATCCGGCAGCGCCGACTCCCAGCCGTCGGGCCGAATCCCGGCCAGCCGCCGCTCGAGTTCACGGCTGAGGTCGGGGCAGGCGCGCCGATACGAGGCCAGCATGGCGTTCCATTCGGCGTGCAGCGCCGCGCCGCGCTCCCGGCACCTTCGCCACTCGGCCACGGCCTCAGGCGGCTCGTAAAACGGCTCCACGGTCGGCCACCCGAGGTTCGCTTTCGTCAACCGCACTTCCGCCTCGCCCAGCGGCGCTCCATGCGCTTCGGCCGTGTCCTGCTTGTGCGGACTCCCGTAGCCGATATGGGTCCGCACGATGATGAGTGACGGCCGATCCGTGACGGCCTGGGCGTCACAAATCGCGCGGTCCATCGCGTGGAGGTCATTGACGTCGGCCACTTCCAGCACGTGCCAGCCGTATGCCTCGAAGCGCCGCCGCACGTCATCACTGCACGACAACGACGTGGACCCGTCAATCGTGATGCGATTGTCGTCGAAGAACCCGATCAGATGCCCAAGGCGGAGGTGGCCCGCCAGCGAGGCCGCTTCATGCGAGATGCCTTCCATCAGGTCGCCGTCACTCGCAATGAAGTACACGCGGTGCCCGATGATTTCGTGACCCGGCCGGTTGAATTCCGCCGCCAGGTGCTCGCGGGCGATGGCCATGCCCACCGCGTTGCCCACTCCCTGCCCTAACGGTCCCGTGGTCGTCTCCACTCCCGGCGTGAGCCCGTATTCCGGGTGGCCCGGCGTCTTGGATTCCCACTGGCGGAAGGCTTTCAGGTCCTCGAGCGACAGGTCATAGCCCGCGAGGTGAAGCGCGCCGTAGAGCAGCATAGAGGCATGCCCGCACGAGAGCACGAGTCTGTCGCGACCCGGCCAGGCGGGGTCCGCCGGGTCGTGGCGCAGATGCCGCGTGTACAGCACGTAGGCGAGCGGCGCCAGCGCCATCGGCGTCCCCGGGTGCCCGCTGTCGGCCCGTTGCACCGCATCCATGGCCAGGGTGCGAAGCGTGTTGATGCAGAGAAGATCGAGGGCGGAGCGGGAGGCCGATTCTGGCATCAGGAGTCCTGGGCGAGGCGAGGGAAAATACACGCAGAGACCCGACGGCGGCACGGCACAGAGGCAGGCGGTTTGGCTCGCTCGCAACTACCTTTCCGGCCATGACCAAGAACCCATTTGGCGCCCGAACCACCCTCCAACTCACAGCCGGATCCGTCACCATCTATCGCCTGGACGCCCTGGAGCGACAGGGCCTGGCGACCGTTGACCGACTGCCGTATTCCATCCGCGTCCTGCTGGAGAACGTACTCCGCAACGCCGGCACGCCGGCGATCTCGGAGGAGGACGTGGCGTACGTCGCGGGATGGAAACCGCACCCGGACCGCGGCCGCGAGGTTCCGTTCATGCCCGCGCGAGTGATCCTGCAGGACTTCACAGGCGTTCCGGCCGTGGTGGATCTCGCGGCCATGCGCGACGCCATGGTCCGCGCGGGCGGCGATCCCCAACGCGTCAACCCGCTCGTGCGCACGGATCTGGTGATTGATCACTCGGTGCAGGTGGACTTCTTCGGCGCTTCCACGGCGTTTCGGCGGAACGTGGAGCGCGAGATGGAGCGGAACAGCGAGCGCTACGCCCTGCTCCGCTGGGCGCAGAAGGCGTTCCGCAACTTCCGCGTCGTGCCGCCGGGCACGGGTATCGTGCACCAGGTCAACCTGGAGTATCTGGCCGGCGTGGTGCTCGTGGCGCAGCGCAATGGCGCCGAGGAGGTCTTCCCCGACACTCTGGTCGGCACGGATTCGCACACCACGATGATCAACGCCCTGGGGGTGATGGGCTGGGGCGTGGGCGGCATCGAGGCCGAGGCCGTCATGCTGGGACAGCCGTACTTCATGCAGTTGCCCGAGGTCATCGGCGTACGGCTCTCCGGGCGGCTTCCCACGGGCGCCACGGCGACCGATCTCGTGCTCCGCGTCACGCAGATGCTTCGCAAGCACGGGGTCGTCGATAAGTTCGTCGAGTTCTTCGGCCCGGGCCTCTCCGCGCTCGCACTGGCAGATCGCGCAACGATCGCCAACATGGCGCCGGAGTACGGCGCCACGATGGGATTCTTCCCCGTGGATCAAGAGACCGTGGACTACCTCAAGCGAACCGGGCGGCCAGCCGACGTCGTCTCGCGCGTGGAGCGGTACTGCAAGGAGCAGCGCCTGTTCGCGGGCCCATCCGCACCCGAGCCGCAGTACACGCACGTGCTGGAGCTGGACCTCGCGACCATCGAGCCTTCGCTCGCCGGACCGCGGCGCCCTCAGGATCGGGTTCCGCTCACCGAAGTGAAGTCCTCGTTCCTCCAGGTGTTGCCCAACCTCGTGCCCCAGGGGCGCCGCGAGGTGGGAGAGCGTGACGGATCGCGCTGGGCGGGCGAAGGTGGTCAGTCCCCGGCCACCGCGGTGGCCGCCGCCACGGAAGTCATGACCGTCGCCGAGTGCGAGTACGAGGGCAGCCGGTTCCAGCTGCGAGACGGATCGGTTGTGATCGCCGCGATCACGAGCTGCACGAACACCTCCAACCCGTCCGTGATGGTCGGTGCCGGGCTGCTCGCGCGCAACGCGGTGCGCCGCGGCTTGAAGCGGCAGCCCTGGGTGAAAACGAGCATGGCGCCGGGGTCGAAAGTCGTGACCGATTACCTCACGGCCGCGGGCCTCATGGGTGACCTCGAGGCCCTGGGCTTCCACGTGGTGGGATACGGCTGCACCACGTGCATCGGCAACTCCGGCCCCCTGGCCGATCCCATCGCAGCGGCGATCCAGGAGCACGACCTTGTCACGGTGGCCGTGCTGTCCGGCAACCGCAACTTCGAGGCGCGCATCCACCCGCTGGTACGGGCCAACTACCTCGCGTCTCCCATGCTCGTGGTGGCCTACGCCCTGGCGGGACGCATTGACGTGGATCTCACCAGCGAGCCGTTGGGCACCGATCGCAGCGGGAAGCCGGTGTTCCTCAAGGACATCTGGCCGGCTGCCGAGGACATCAACCAGACCATCGCCTCGACTGTGACTCCAGAGATGTTCCGCCGGCAGTACGCTTCCGTGTTCGAGGGAGACGAGACGTGGCGCAACCTGCCGGTGCCGGAGGCCTCAGGCGGTCGATTCGCGTGGGACGCCAGGTCCACCTACGTGGCGGAGCCGCCGTACTTCGCCAACGTCCCGCGCGAGCCCGCGCCCCCGGCCGCGATCAACGGCGCGCGAGTCCTGGTCTGGCTCGGCGACTCCGTGACCACGGATCACATCTCCCCTGCCGGCGCCATTCCCAAGGACGGACCCGCCGGTCGCTGGCTCATCGAGCGCGGTGTGAAGCCGGCGGACTTTAATACGTTTGGATCGCGCCGCGGGCACCACGAAGTGATGATGCGCGGCACGTTCGGCAACATCCGCATCAAGAACCGCCTGGTGGATCCCAAAGAGGGGAACTGGTCCGTTCACCTTCCGTGCGGCGACCTGTCCAGCATCTACGACACGGCCATGCGATACGCGAACGAGGGCGTCCCGACGATTATCTTGGCCGGCAAGGAGTACGGCACGGGCAGCTCACGAGATTGGGCAGCCAAGGGGCCGGCGCTCCAGGGCGTCCGGGCGGTGATCGCGGAGAGCTACGAGCGCATTCACCGCAGTAACCTCATCGGCATGGGCATCCTGCCGCTGCAATTCCTCGACGGTCAGACCGCCCAGCAGCTCGGCCTCACCGGACGAGAGCGCTACGACGTCGCGGGGACGGGACGGGACTTCACGCCGGGCGGCGAGATCACGGTCACGGCCACGAGCGACGACGGCACACGCACGGAGTTCCGCGTGCGCACCCGGCTGGACACGCCGATCGAGGTGGAGTACTACCGGCATGGCGGGATTCTGCCGTACGTGCTGCGACAGCTCATGAAGTAACGGGCGATGATCGGCGATCACGGGCGACGTCGGGCGATGTGACCTGCGAGAACCCGGTAGCCCCATCGCCTGGCGCCGCCTGTCATCGTTCGTCATCGCCCGTCACTCAGCATTGCCTCCAGTGCCGGCCAGCTTGCCCTGGCATCCTCGTAGCCCAGCTCCATCACCAACCCCATGTAGTCCGGATCGAACAACAGGTAGCTCAGGAAGTCCGCCCCACGTTCCTGTTGACTCCCCATCGAACGCACCAGCCAATCCATGGGAAATGGGAGGTTGGGACGATACCCCTGAGCCAACTGGCCCAGGTCACGCGAAGGCCGAACGATCACGCAGTCCACCCGCTTCAGATCGTCGGGGATGCCGGCGCCGGGTGGAAACGCGTCGAGCAGCTTGTTGATGCGTTGCAGCCGCTCCACGTCGGCATCCAGCGCGTCCAGAAACACCGAGTGGAGCAGCAGGGCGGCGATCGTCGCGGGCGACGGATACCCGCCGTCCTCGACGCGGTGCGTGCGGGAAGATCGCATGCCGACAACCAGAAGTCGCCGCGCACCCAGATGGATGGCGGGCGAGAGCGGAGCCGTCTGCCGTACGCTACCATCTCCGTAGTACGCGCCATTGAGCCGCACGGCCGGAAACAGGATGGGGATGGCCGATGATGCCATCACGTGCTCCAGGGTGATGCGCGTGCGCACGGCGCGGCGATCCGCCCGCTCCCAGAGCGGCACATCGGGCGCGCCCTGAACGAACGTGGTCGTTTGGCCCGTGTCGTACGACGTCGCGGACAGGGCCAGTGCGCGGAGCCGTCCCGCCGCGATGTTGGCCTCGATACCGTCGAACTGCACGACGTCGGCGAGAAACCGAGCCAGCGGGCGCATGTCCAGCAATCCGCGAACGGCAGGTGGCTCCGGGCGCCGCCGGATGGTACGGCGAGCCAGCTGAATTGACGAGCGGATGATCCCGCGGGCCGGCGCCGAGTACACGCGCTCGGCGGTGAGTCGCAGCCACTCCCCGCGCAGCTCCGTCACGGCGCGGGAGAAGGGACCGGAGTGTCCTCCCAGATACGCGGCACAGATCGCGCCGGCGGACACGCCGGTAATGACGGGGACGTCCAGATCGGGAAGCCGCTCCGCAACAGCCTGGAGCACGCCCACCTGATAGGCGGCCCGGGCGCCGCCGCCCGAAAGAACAATCCCCAGATCCGAACGAGTGTCTTGCATCACCACCGTGACAGCGAAACTACCGAGGGTATCTTCGATCTCGCCATGGCGTATCGCGTGCCGGATGACGAACTGGTGTTCCGGGCCAGCCGCGCCGGCGGTCCGGGCGGGCAGCACGTGAACACGTCTGCCACGCGGGTCGAAGTCCTGTGGAACGTGGCCCGGAGCCCGTCGCTCTCGCGCGAGCAACGTGATCGTATCCTATCGCGTCTGGCCAAGCGCATTGATGCCACGGGAGCCTTGCGTGTGGTGGCGGCCGATCGGCGCAGCCAGTACCAGAACCGCGTCACCGCGACCGAGCGGCTCCGGGCGCTTGTCGCCGCGGCACTGCACCAGGCCAAGCCGCGCCGCAGGACGAAGCCCACGCGCGCGGCGGTGGAGGCCCGACTCGCCGCCAAGCGACGCCGCGCCTCGGTCAAGCACGAGCGACGATATCGAGAGGACGACTGAGCCATGACAACGGGGGCGCGCACACCGTGAGCGGGTTGTTCACGTACGTCGAGGTCATCGTGCTGGGCGCCGCGCTCTCCGTGGTGATCTACGCCGCGGCGGCGGCCACCCTCGCCACCGGGAGCGCGGCGCGCGGCACGGCCATCGCCGCGATCGCTCTCGCCTGGTTCCTCGTGGTGTGGGAGCTGGCGCGGCTTGGCGTATTCGAGGGCGGGCGGCCAGGCTGGCGGACCGCGCTCGGGCTGGCCGTGCTGCTGCCCGTGATGACCACAGTGCTTGCCCGGGGCGCCCTGTCCCGGTCCGCGACAATGCCGGCGCCCGGGTCCCTGGTCTCGCTCCAGGCATACCGCCTGGTTTCGATCACGCTGCTGATCGCGCTGGCCGGGGAGGCACTGCCGGCCTGGATCGCGGTCCCGTGGGGGCTGGGAGATCTCGCCGTGGCGCTCGTGGCGCCGCCACTCGGCGCGGCGTTGGGTCGCGGTCGAACGGGAGCGTCGCGAGCCCATCTGGCCTGGAGCGCGGCAGGCGTCGCAGTCGTCGTGTTTGGCCTCGCGGTGGTCCTGATTACCGGTCGGACGGCCGGTTATTTCCTCACGCTCTATCCGCTGGTGCTGATCCCGGCGTTTCTGGGCCCATGTTCGTTGCTCCTGCACGCCCTGGCGCTCGGCACCAACACCCGGAGCCAGGCCGTGGGCGGGTGACTACAGCGCCTTCACCTCCTGCACCAGCTTCTTGAGCGAATCCTTCGCGTCGCCGAACAACATCGCGGTGCGGCTGTCGTAGAACAGCTCGTTCTCCACGCCCGCAAACCCCGGTCGCATGCTCCGCTTGAGCACGATCACGTTCTTCGAGCGATCCACGTCCAGGATCGGCATGCCCCACAACGGACTCTGCGGGTTGTTCCGCGCCGCCGGGTTCACCACGTCGTTCGCGCCCACCACCAGCACGACGTCCGTGCGCTCGAACTCCGCGTTGATCTGGTCCATGTCGAACAGCTTGTCGTAGGGCACGTTCGCCTCGGCGAGCAACACGTTCATGTGCCCCGGCATGCGACCCGCGACCGGATGGATGGCATATTTCACCTGCACGCCCTTCTTCTCCAGCTGGTCGGCGAGCTCGCGCACCTCGTGCTGGGCCTGCGCCACGGCCAGCCCGTATCCCGGTACGACGATCACTTGCTGCGCGTACGCCATCAGGGCCGCCGCGTCTTCCGCGGACGTCTGCCGCACGCCGCGCGCCGCCAGCGCCTTGTCCCGGTCGCTCACCACCGCCGCCGTGGCGCCGAAGCCGCCGAATAAGACGTTGGCCAGCGAGCGGTTCATGGCCTTGCACATGATCTGCGTCAGGATGATGCCGGATGCCCCCACCAGCGCGCCCGTGATGATCAGACCGTGATTGGAAATCACGAAACCCGTCATGGCCGCGGCGAGACCGGAGTACGAGTTGAGCAGGCAGATCACCACCGGCATGTCCGCTCCACCGATGGGAATCACGAGCAACACGCCAAGCAGCAGTGAGATGCTGATGAGGGCCGCAAACGGCATGGGCTGATCCGGCGTAAGCAGCAGGTAGGCGCCCAACCCCACCACCCCAAGCGCCAGAACCAGGTTGAGCACGTGCTGGCCCTTGAACAACACGGGCCGTCCCGAGATCCACTCCTGCAGCTTTCCGGCAGCCACGATGCTCCCGGACAACGTCACGCTGCCGATGAGCGCGCTCGCGTAGATCGAGACGGCCGTGGCCCCGGCGAGCGCGGCATCCGGCTGCGTGAGCCGATGCCACTCGCCCGCGGCAACGAGCAGCGAAGCGCCGCCCCCGAACCCGTTCAGGATTCCCACCATCTGGGGCATGGCCGTCATGGGAACCGTGCGAGCCATCCAGGCGCCTAGCCCCGCTCCGATGACCCCGCCCACGATGATCCACTGGAAGCTCACGATCTGCCGGTCAATCAACGTGGCGACGATCGCGATCAACATGCCGATGGCGGACGTCAGGTTGCCCTTCCGGGCTGTGGCGGGCGCCGCGAGCCGCTTGATCCCGACAATGAACAGGACGGCCGCGACCAGATACGAGAACTCGATCAGCGCCTTCATCGCTCGCCTTCGTCCTTCTTGCGGAACATCTGGAGCATGCGATCCGTCACGAGATACCCGCCGACAACGTTGATCATCGCAAGGGCCACAGCCACCACGCCGAGCACGGTGGCGAAGCGCGTGGCGCCCATGCCGGTCACGAGAATCGCGCCGATGACCGTGATCCCGGAGATCGCGTTGGACCCGGACATCAGGGGCGTGTGGAGGATGGGCGGCACTTTTGTGATGATCTCGAAGCCGACCCACATGGCCAGCACGAAGATCACCACGAGGGTCATCAGCAGTTCGCCGCTCATGAGCCACCTCCCGCGAACGCCTGGCGCGTGGCTTCGTGCACGATCGTTCCATCGCGGGTAATGCACGTCCCCGCCGTGATCTCGTCGGCGTAGTCGAGCTTCAGGGCTCCGTCCTTGATGATGTGTTGGAGAAACGTGGTGAGGTTGCGGGAGAACATCTGGCTCGCGTGCGTGGGCATCGTGGCCGCCACGTTCAGCGGGCCGAGGATGTGGATACCGTGGACCTCGACCTGCTGGCCGGGCTTCGTCAGTTCGCAGTTGCCGCCGGCGTCCGCTGCGAGATCCACAATGACCGAACCCGGGCGCATCGTTCGCACCATCTCCTCGGTGATCAGGACCGGAGCCCGCCGCCCCGGAATCAGCGCCGTGCTGATCACGACGTCCACGGTCCCCAGGTGTTTGCCGATCAACTCCAGTTCGCGGCGGTGTTG
>DATMAW010000139.1:0-16875 GCA_035559715.1 Gemmatimonadales bacterium
ATGGAGCGGAAGGGATTCGAACCCTCGACCCCCTGGTTGCAAACCAGGTGCTCTCCCAGCTGAGCTACCGCCCCGAATTCACAAACAAAATAAACCGACGAGTCAGCAGCCGCTTTCAGCCCATGGCGGGCATCGCCCTGCCCATCCCTAGCCGGGCCCGGGGCAAACGGTATTCTTGGGCGGCCCATCCGGCGAAGCCCATGCGATTCCGGCCTGAAGCCGCGGCGAGAGCCCGCGCGTGACCGCCCACGTCATCACCCGCCGCGCCGTCGCGAGCTGGGTGCTGTACGACCTGGCCAACACCATCTTCTCCATGGGCGTGGTCTCGCTCTACTTCTCCCTTTGGGTGCGGGACCAGGTGGGCGCACAGCGGGCCGACACGACCTACGGCATCATCACGGCGATCTCGATGGCGGTGATCTTCGTGGTGTCTCCATTGCTCGGCGCGATGACCGACCGCGCCAGGCGTCGCATGCCGTTCTTGATCGTGAGCACCGTCGTGTGCGTGCTCTTCACTGTGCTGCTCGCGCGCACGGGGTTCACCGTCACGGCGATTTGCTTCATGATCGCCAACATCGCCTACCAGGCCGGACTCCAGTTCTACGACGCCCTGCTCCCGGAAGTGAGCACGGAGGAGAACCGCGGGCGGATCGGCGGCATTGGCGTGGGGGTGGGCTACTTCGGATCCTACGTGGCGGTCGGGATTGGGCTGCTCTTCGGCACGGACGACAAGGCCCTGCTGTTCACCATCATCGGCGTGGCGTTTCTCGTCTTCGCGCTGCCTTGTTTCTTCTTCGTGCGCGAACGTGGGAATCCCAACCCGCGCGCAATTACCTTGCGCATGGTGCTGGAGTCCACCCGCGAGACGATCCACACGCTAACTGCCACGAACGAGTACCCCGGTCTGGGCCGATTCCTCGTGGGACGGGTATTCTACACGGACGCCATCAACACGGTGATCTCGATCATGGCGCTATACACGGTGAACGTGGCCGTGGGCACCGGACTCTCGGAAAGCGAGGGACAACGGCAGGCCCAGCTCATCCTGATGGGCGCGATCACCTTCGCTGTGATCGGCGGATTCGCCTGGGGATGGCTCACGGACCGGCTGGGTCCGAAGCGAACGCTGAACCTGGTGCTCCAGGCGTGGATCGGCGTGTTCCTGCTCGCGGCCGCGGTCGGGATCGCCGGGCTGTCGCTCTGGCCGCTGTACGTGGTCGCCGCGTCGGCAGGATTCTCGCTCGGCGGCATCTGGGCGGCTGACCGCCCGTACATGCTGCGCCTCACGCCACCGGCGCGCGTGGGCGAGTTCTACGGGCTGTACGGCATGGTGGGCAGGTTCTCGGCGATCGCGGGACCGGGCATCTGGGCGGGCGTGACGTACATTACGATCCAGCAGATGGGGCTTACACCGCGGGTGGGTCAGGGCATCGGAGTTCTCACGTTGCTCGTACTAATGATCGTGAGCTACGTGATCCTGCAACCCGTCTCCGACGCGCCGCGCCAATGGGGGAAGAACGACCTGCACCCGGCGGGGGGATGACGGCGATGACAGGCGATGACGGGCCGATGACGGCAGAGGACGGGCGAGGACAGGCAGTGAATCGGTGACGATCAACTACGATCCAAAGCGAGCGGAGGCGTACGGGTGCTGAAACGGTGCTGGATTCCTCTCGTTGCCGCGTGTGCGGCCTGCGGCGGAAGCGGGCAGCGGAGTGAGCAACCCGGCCCCGACGCCCCGCTCACGCACTCGATGACGGCGGGCGGCATGACCCAGAACCCGGCCGCGCACGTGGCGGGCGCGTGGGAGCTTCGGGCGTTGAATCGTGAGCGCACCGGCACGCTACTCCAATTGGTGCTGGACTCGGCAAGCGGCCACGCATTTCGCACGCGCGTCGCGTTCCTGATGCAAGGGGACATGGGCATTGACACGGCCGCCTTCGTTGCCACGCCGGGCAGGGTCACCGCCACCGGGGCGATCCGGATCGAGGTCGGGAACAAGCGCGGCGCCCCGCCTGGCGTGATCGTTGGACGCGCGACGCGCGACACCATCTACGTGGTGGAGTTCATCTGGGGCGGCGAGGATCGGATGCAGAGCGGGACGCAGTGGGTGCTGGTGAGGCAGAGATGAGGCGATCGGGGACGACCTGAGACGATCAGAGGCAATCCGGTCCTCCGATCGTCCCTGCTCGCCTTCAGCTCGTCCCCGATCGTCTTACTGAAGGGTCAGGCTGTACCCCGTGGTCGCCCGCTTCACGTAGGTCCGGCTCGCCACGTCGAGCAGTTGCGCCGAGTAGCTCGCCTTGCTGTTGATGTCGGACACGGCGACGCGAGCCACCGCTCCGGCGTTGATCGTCCCCGTGATGACTCCGCGATACTCCGTGTCGTTCACCCTGGACCAGAACAGCTTGCAGCCGGAGCACGCCGCGGTCACGCCCGTGATGATATTCGCGCCGTTCCCCGTCACTTTGACGAGGAGGGCCCCGTCGTCGCTGTTCGGGGTCGTGAGATTCACCGTGAACTCACCGGCCACGGCTGCCGGTGGTTCAGTCGTCGTCGGCTTGCATGAGGCGCTCAATAGCAGGGCACCCACTCCAACGACCGTCAAGCGGCGCACGTTCATCGTCGCACCTCCAGACCCTGGGGCCCGGCCTGTGTGAGCGCCGCCACGGCATCAGCGATCGCGGCAGGCGTGGCGCCGGTAGCGTTCACCCACGCCAGGAAGTCCCCCACGTCGAACGAGCCGTTGTTGTTGCCAAGCAGATCGAGGTACTTCAGCTCGTCCGCGTTGAGCGCCGAACTGTTGGTGCCGAGGATCTGTGCCACGACGTTCGCCTGCACGAGCGTAGGCGCCGTCACGGTGATCGCCACCGTCACGTCCTGGGCCTGAGATCCGGACGTGACGCGTGCCGTGGCGCTGAAGCTTCCGGTCTTGGACGGAATCCCGGAGATCGCGCCCCCGGAGGACAGCGAGAGTCCGTCGGGCAGCGCCCCGCTCGACACGGCCCAGGAGTACGTGCCGGTGCCTCCCGTGGCCGTGAGCTGGTGGGCGTACGCCTTCCCCATCACGGCGCCGGGCGGCGTTCCCGCATTGCCGGCGAGCGGCGTGGCGAAGACCGCGGTGAGAGTGAAAGGCCGGGACACCGTGAGCGCCAGAGGGTTCGCACTCGTTGTGGTGTCCCCCGTCCAGCCGTCGAACACGTGGCCGCTGCTCGGCGTGGCCGACAGCACGATGCTCGAGTCCTTCCGCACGTACACGCCCGCTGAGACATCCGCTGTCGGCGTGCTGGCGATCGTCCCGGTGCCGGTGCCGCCGCCTCGCGCACGCACGCGCAGGCGTTTGTGGACGCTGGCGCTGATGGAGTCTCCCACGAGCTGAGCCGTGATCTGGTGGTTGCGCGCGCCCGCGTCCGACCAGGAATCGAAATGGAACTGCGTGAGACTGTCCGTGGTAAGCTGCACCGAGTCAATGCCGATGTTGTGCACCGAACCCACCTCGAGCAGCTGCGCGAAACGGCGATACCTGGTGCCGTTCACCGTGACCTGAGCCGTCGTGTCGCTGGCGCGAACGATCGTGGCGCCGCCAAACGTGAGCTGGAAGCTCATGGGCCCGTTGGGCGAGACCTGCGTGATGGAAGCGATCTCGAAGCCGACGAAGGTCCCGTCGGAGTTCTTGGTGTTGACCGGGGCCGAGTTGTAGGAGAGGCGCGTGTTGTTGGTGGCACCGGGATAGGGGTCGCCGTTGTCTCCGCGGTCCTTGGGCGCTGAGGTGTTTCTCAGCTCGTTCAGATTGTCCGCCTGGACCAGCGCGACCCCGTGGATCGTCCCGCTGTTCACCTCATTGAGGAACGAGCCCTGCGCGATCTTGGTGGAGTCAATGTGCCAGATCGCAAGGCCACCACCCTTGGGGCGCGTACCGCTCTGCATGTTCGCGGTGTCAGATCCAACCGCCTGCTTGTTCTCGAGCAAGAAGTACTCGCCGCGGGGATTCGAGCCCAGGGGTCTGATCAGGAAGACTGTATCTCCCGTGACCACGGGCCCAACCATGTACGTGCCGTTCACCGTGAGCGGACGGACGGTGATCCATCCCATTTGCTGCTTGGACCAGGCCTCGAAGTGTGCCGGGCTCTGGATGCTGCGATAGTTGCCGGAGCCCATGAGCCCCCATTCGCCGATCCCCTCGGACTCGAGACCTGTGTCGTATAGGTCTGGAAGGCCGAGCCCGTGTCCCAGCTCGTGCGCCGAGGTTCCAATCGCCATGATGGTCGTGTCAGTGCACGCGGTCCCACCGATCCCCGAGACGATGTAATACGAGTTCACCGTGACTTTGGAGGGCCCGGACACGCGATTGTCATCGGTGGTGTACGCACCGCCCATCTGCGGGGCGGCCAGAAAGTATCGGTGGGCGTTGTAGCCAGGCCCGGTGTTGCATTCCCGACCCCTCACCGGCTGCACGAACTGGACGACATCCACCGAACCGTCGTCGTCACCGTCGTTGGGCGTATCGTTCGCACCGTCGTTGTCGAACAGCGCGAAGTTGACGGTCGCGTCCACGCGACTCAGCGCCTGGCGCATCAGGCGGCCGGCTCGGGTCCGGCCGGAGTCGCAGCCGAACGGATCGTTCCCCGCCCCGCATGCTTCGAGGTAGTACGCCTGGTTGCTGTCCACCACCGCCCAGCCAAAGCTCTGACCACGGACGGACAGCATGCCGTTGGACATTTCCTCGTAGAAGGTTCGAACCGAGTACGGTCGCCCCTGAAGCACCGGGGGCGCCCCGCCACTCGACCCGTAGATCACCGAGTCATAACGCGCGGCCCGTGAGAGCTTGGTTGTGTCGGTGTCTTTGAACGCAATCAGGATGGTGGGCATGTACAACGTGCCCGACACACCCGGCGGATTGAGATCCACCGTGGGCCCCTGCGCCGCTGCGTTCAATTCCGCGAATCGCCCCTGCGCCATCAGCATCGCGCGCCGCTCGGCCACCCTTCGGGCCTTCACCCGCCACACGCCGTCCCGCGGGAAGTCGAGCAGCAGGCCGTCAGCCGTGCGCACCTGCTCCACGCGGTTCTGGGCGCGGCCAGAAGCGGGAACGACGACAAAGAGAGCCGAGACGATTGTGAACGAGATGTGGGTGGGGCGAAGCGCTCGCATCAGTCGGACAGGGGCGGAGGCGCGCTAATCATATGGACCAACGATTCGCCCGGCAAGCATGTGACGGGGATCACGCACCCACCGGCGCATTATTCAACAGACAAGGCGTACCCCGGAAGAGTCCGTGGCAAGTAGTCACGCCGCGCCACCGCCACGAGCCTGACCGCGTACCACGGCGCCGGCGCACCGTTGGCCATGACGAGCCGAGCGATCGGCCCGTTCGAGAGGGGCCCCACCACGACGATATTCGCCACGCCATCGGCCGAATGCAGCAGTAAGGCCCGACACCCGTCGCAGGCGGGCACAACCGAGTCAATCCGGGCATGCTCGGGCGTCGTGACCGAGAACGCCACGGAGCCATCGTCCGACCACTGCGTATGGAACACCACAACCGGCTGTGCGGAACCGGGCTCGCTCACGTCGCACGCCAGCGGCAGCGCGAGTGTCGCGCCAACCAGCCACCAACGGCGCATCCGGCGTCCGCGGAACATCATCGCCCGCTCCCGCTGCGCCGCCCCTGAAGCGCGGCCTCGAGAGCGGCTTGCAGCTCCGCCATCCCGGCACCCGGGGGCGTTCGTTCCACCAGCGCCGCCACGTCTCCCAGGTCGAAGTAACTGTTGTTGTTCCCTATGAAATCGAGATACAGCTGCGCGTGGCGCGCCACGAGCGTGTCTCGCGTAAAGAGTTGCCCCACGACCGCCGTGAGCTCCACCGCCGGCGCGTCCACGCGGAGCGTCACCGGAAACACCAGCCCTTGCTCCGACCCAACCGATCCCGACGTCACCGAAACCGTGGCGTTGAACACGCCGAGCTGGCGCGGAGTGCCGGCCACCACGCCACTGTCGGACAACGTGAGACCCGCCGGCAGCGTCCCCTCTCTGATCCGGAAGGCGTACGCGCCCCGCCCTCCGGCTGCACGAAGCGGATGGCGGTAGGGCACACCCCAGATGGCCGGCGGCAGGTCCGGAGCCTCCGCCAACTCGAGCGGCGGAGCGAACACGGCGGTGAGCACCGTCGGCTGCGTCATGAGCCACCGCAACGTGTCCGATCGAGACGCGCTGGACCCACGCCAGGCCACGAATTCATTGCCGGTGTCCGGCACGGCAATGAGCGTGACCGTGGTGCTTTCCGCGAGCAACGTTCCCGGAGGGTCCAGCTGGACGGCGGGCGAGCTTGCGATGCGACCGGGCCCGTCCGCCGCCGCCACAATCCCGTACCGCGCGGCCATGTGGGCGACGAGCGAATCGTCGCCGCCGCCGAGCGTCACGTCATGCGTGAGCGCGCCACCATCGGACCAGCGCAGGAACTCGAGCTGCCACGCCATCCCCCCCTTCACGGTCGTGTCCACCGTCACCGTGTGGGTCGTTCCCGAGTCCGGCGCGTCCCAGTAGCGCGGCTCCGCCACCCCATTCACCCGCACTACCCCCTCCGGCTTGTTGGTGCGCACGATCCAGCTCGATGCGAGGTAGAATCCCATCGCGCCGTTGGGCTCGATTTGACGAATGCGGTGCAACCCGAAGCCGGCGAAGAAACCGGGCCAGATGAAGTTGAACGGGTTGGTGAAGCGGGCCAGGGCCGCGTTCGCCGTCGTTCCGGGATAAGGATCGCCCGCGTCACCGCGATTGCCCTTGATGCCGAGATCCTGACGCCCGTCCGCCTGCACCAGCCACACGCCCTCGATCTCGCCAGAGTTCACCACGTTGAACGGGCGCGACTGGGCGATCTTCACCGAATCAATGAGCCATACGAGCAACCCGCCGATCTTGGGACCCGTTCGCTGGCTCCCGCGCAGCAAGTTGGCCGTGTCCGACCCGACGGGCTGTTTGTTTTCGAGGAGGAAGTACTGCCCGCGCGGATTGTCGCCGGTGGGACGAACGAGAAACACCGTGTCCGAAGTGACGACAGGGCCAAGGCGATAGGACCCCGGCTCCGTGAGTTCGCGCACCACCACCCAACCCAGCTGCTCCTTGGACCAGGCCTCGAAATGCGTGGGACTCATGAGGCTGCGATACCCACCGGCGCCCATCAGCCCCCACTCGCCGATCCCCTCGCTGACGCCATACGTGTCGTACAGGTCCGGCAGGCCAATGCCATGGCCCAGCTCGTGGCTCGCCGTGCCGATACCCATGATGGCGCCATCGCCGCAGGACGCGGCGCCCACGCCCGACGCCACGAAATACGCGTTCACGCGGATGGCCGCGCCGCCGGGCGATGTGTCTCCCGTGCGGTACGACGTTGCCTCAGAGCCGAGCGAGGACTTGTGCGCCCAGAACCCGCGGCCGTTGCATTCACCCCCGGTGACCGGGTGGATGAACTGCACGAGATCCACCACGCCGTCGTCGTCGCCGGAGTTGGGAACACCATCCGGCCCGTCGTTGTCGAATTGGCCGAAGTCCACGCCGGGGTCCATCCGCGTGAGCGCGGACACGAACAGCGCCCGCATCCGCGTGCGACCCTGGCCGCAGTCAACCGCGTTGCGGTTCTCGCCGCAGGCATTCAGGTAGTACGCCGTCGAGCTGTCGCCCGCGAACCAGCCGTGGGCGCGCCCGTCAATCGTGAACAGACCGTTCGACATCTCCTCGTAAAACGTGCGCACCGTGTATGGTCTGCCGGACAGCGGCTGGCTCGTGTAGATGATGGAATCGTACAGCGCGGCGCTCGGGAGCTGGGCGGGCGAGAGGTCGGAAAACGTGACCAAGACCGTGGGGAACCTGAGCGTCCCGCCGAGCGCTGCCTCGCCGGCGCCCGGGGTTTTGGCGAGCATCGGCCGGTTGAGCTGGTCCGACCGCCGCGCGGAGCGAAGACGGGCCCGCAGGTCCGCGACACGCCGGGCGCGGGCCTTCCAGACGCCGTTCTCAGGGAAGTCCAGGGTCAGTCCATCGGCCGCGCGAAGGCGCTCCACCGGCTGGTGCTGCGCACGGGCCGGGGCGGCGATCGCCAGGCCGCCGACCGCCACGACGGCCGAACGGGCCAGAACGCCAAGTGAGTTCACGCCCCTCCCGTGTTACGAAGAAACGGAGTCACACCGCCCCAGCGTACCCCCAACGGCAGCAGTTGGTCCGCCCGGACGCGCCCCTGCTCCTCATGCAAATGTATTTCGTGACAAAGACTTGTGCCGATGCCCGAGCGCGGGTATCATCTAGCGGCCGCTGGCTGCCCTGGAGCGGCTGTGTTGCATTGACCCGTCACTGCTTCCACTGCTTCGAGGCGCGACTTGGACACACACACGCTACAACACGTCGCCCTGTTCGATAAGTGCAGGAGCTTCACCCGCGCCAAGGAGATCCAGGCAGCGGGTCTCTACCCGTACTTCAAGCCCATCTCCGAGTCGGAAGACACGGTCGTCGTCATTGACGGGCAGAAGAAGGTGATGATGGGGTCGAACAACTACCTCGGCCTCACCCATCACCCCAGGGTGCTCGAGGCGGCGAAGGCCGCGCTCGAACGGTATGGCTCAGGCTGCACGGGCAGTCGCTTCCTGAACGGCACGCTGGACCTGCACGAACGGCTGGAAGAGCGCCTGGCCGAGTTCTTCGGCAAGGAGGCCGCGCTCGTCTTCTCCACCGGATATCAGGCCAACCTCGGCGTCATCTCCGGACTCGTGAGCCGGGACGACGTGGTGTTCATTGACAAGCTGGACCACGCCTCCATCGTGGATGGCGCCAAGATGTCCTACGGCGCCACCGAGCGGTTCGCGCACGGCAATCTTACGCAGCTTGAGCGGCTGCTGGCGCGGAGCGCCGACAAAGGGCTCATGGTGATCGTGGACGGCGTGTACTCCATGGAGGGCGACATCGCCGACCTCCCGGCGCTGATCAAACTGTGCCAGAAGTACGGCGCGGCGCTCGCGGTGGACGACGCGCACTCCGTGGGCGTGCTGGGTCCTCGGGGCGACGGCACGGCGGCGCATTTCGGCGTCACCGATGACGTGGACGTAATCGTGGGGACGTTCTCCAAGTCGCTCGCCTCCATCGGAGGGTTCGCCGCGGCGTCGGAGAACATCATTCATTACCTCAAGCACCACAGCCGGCCGCTGATCTTCACTGCCGCGCTGCCACCCGCCAACACGGCGGGTGTGCTTGCGGCGCTCGAAGTACTGATCTGCGAACCGGAGCGGCGGACGCGGTTGTGGGAGAATACGTACCGCCTGCGCGACGGCCTGCGCAGCCTGGGTTTCGACCTCGGCTCGACGCAGACGCCTATCATCCCCGTGCTGATCGGGACGCTCGAGCGGACGTTCCTGTTCTGGCGCAGGCTGTTCGACGCCGGCGTGTTCACCAATCCGGTCGTGCCGCCCGCCGTACCAGCGTCGGAGTGCCGGCTGCGCACCAGCCTCATGGCCACCCATACCTCGGAACAGATCGACTTCGCCATCGAAACGTTCGCGAAGCTCGGCAAGGAGATGGGGGTCATTTGACCTCGCCGGTGGTCGTGCGGCCGGTTCGGACGGCCGCCGACCTCAGGGCGTTCATCGCTTTTCCGTATCGGCTGCATCGGGGGGACCCGCTTTGGGTCCCTCCGCTGCGTATGGACGTGCGGAAGCTGCTCTCCAGAAAGAAGAACCCGTTTTTCCAGCACGCGGAGGCGGAGTACTTCCTGGCGGAGACGCCGGCGGATCGGCGAATCAGCGGGTCGGGGGATCCGGTCCACGGTGAGCGACCCGCCGACCAGCCGGCTCGCCGACCCGCGCGTGCCGGGGAGGTGGTGGGGCGGATCGCCGCCATCCACAACCGCGCCCATAACGAATTCCACGGCGAAGAGATCGGATTCTTCGGCTTCTTCGAGTGCGTGGACGACCAGGCCGTGGCCAACGCGTTGTTCGACGCGGCCGCCGCGTGGCTCAGGCCCCGCAAGCTCGCCGCCATGCGCGGGCCCGCATCGTTCTCCACCAACGACGAATGTGGCCTGCTGGTCCAGGGATTCGAGACGCCGCCAACCATCCTGAACCCGCACAATCCTCCGTACTACGTCCGCCTGATCGAGGCCGCCGGGTTCACCAAGACGAAGGACCTGTATCAGTATCAGGTGACGAATCCCGACATGCCCGAGCGGCTGCTCAAAGGCGCGCGTCTCATCGCCGAGCGCAAGCGCATCACGCTGCGGCGGATCGACATGAAGCGGTTCGACGACGAGATCGAGCGCATCAAGCAGGTGTACAACAGGGCGTGGGAGAACAACTGGGGCTTCGTCCCCATGACGGATGCCGAAATCGATCACCTCGCGGCGCAGCTCAAGCCCGTCGTGGTGCCGGACCTCGTCGTCTTCGCCGAGCGTGACGGCGAGGTCATCGGCTTCGCTGCCGCGCTCCCTGATCTCAACGTGGCGCTCAAGACCAACCCCTCCGGCCGGCTGTTCCCAGGGATCGTGAAGATCCTTTGGGCCGCCCGGAAGATCACGCGGATTCGCATCCTGTTGCTCGGCCTGCTCAAGGAGTACCGCATGACCGGCGCGGACGCCCTCATGTACCACTGGATCTGGGAAAAAGGCTACGCGCTGGGCTATCGCTGGGCGGAAGCGGGCTGGATCCTGGAGGACAACGCGGCGATGACCAACGCCCTCCTCCGGATGGGTTTCGAGCAGTACAAGACGCTGCGCCTGTACGATCGCGCGCTGTGAAGGCGTTCGTCACCGGCGGGACGGGCTTCGTGGGCTCGCACCTGGTGGAAGCGCTGCTCGCCCGGGGGCATCAGGTCCGTTGCCTGGTGCGCACGCCCGCCAAGGCCGCCGCCCTGTTCGGAACGCCGGGCGGCCTGGAGCTGGTCGTGGGCGACCTGGAAGACAACGCCGCGCTGCGGCGTGGCGCCGCGGACGTGGATCACGTTTTTCACGTGGCGGGACTCACCGGCGCCTGGCGCAAAGCGGAGCTGCATCGGGTCAATCGCGGCGGTACGGAGCGAGTGCTCGCGGCAGCCGCGAGCGCCGCGCCGCGCCTTGCCCGCTTCGTCCACGTAAGTACCCTCTCGGCCGCCGGTCCGTCGCGGCGTGGCACGCCACGGCGCGAGTCGGATCCCGACACGCCGGTCAGCGGCTACGGCCGGTCCAAGCTCGCCGCCGAGAGCGCGGTTCGCGCGGGACCTGTCCCCTGGACCATCGTGCGACCACCCTCGGTGTACGGCCCGCGGGACGTCGAGTTCCTGCGCTTGTTCCGCCTCGCCAAACTCGGCGTGGTGCCATTCACCGGCGACCCGGATCAGGAGCTGTCGCTGGTGCACGGGCGTGATCTCGCTGCGGCGATCCTGGCCGCGACGGCACCGGCCTGCACCGGCCGCACGTATTACGCCTGCCATCCCGAAGTGGTCAGCGGCCGCACGCTCGTGAGCACGATCGCCCGGGCGGTCAACGAGACTCTCGGGCGACCGATGGAACGGGCGCCGGCGCTGCTGGCCATTCCAAGCCCCATCGCAGGTCTGGCGCTGTGGGCTTCGGGGGCCCTGGCCGCGCTCCGGGGCCGCGCGACGCCGCTCACGCTGGACAAGCTCCCGGAGCTGCGGGCCGAGGCATGGGTCTGCTCACCGGCCGCGCTCGAGCGGGACACTGGTTGGCGGGCGACCATCGCCCTGGAAGAGGGCGCCCGAGACACGGCCCGCTGGTACCGGGAGCGCGGCTGGGTGTGAGGCCCTCCGACCGGCTGCTGCTCGGCTACTTCGCATTCGTCAGCGCCATCGTGCTGTGGCGGCTCGTGACGGGGTCGGGCGAAGCCGCATTGTGGTGGCTGCTCGTGATGCATGGCCTGTTCCTCGCCCTGGTTCTCTTGTGCTCGCGCCTGCCTGAGTCTGCGCGCGTCGGCCAGTGGATTCACGATCTCTATCCGCTCATCATGCTCGGCCCGATCTATGTGGAAATCGGCCTGCTCAACGAGCGGCTGCCCTTCGAAGCGATCCTGCGAAACGACGCCGTGGTGCAATCGTGGGAGGCGGCGCTGTTCGGCGTTCAGCCGTCACGCGACTGGATCCGAGAGGCGCCCTCGGTGTTCTGGTCGGGTTTGCTGCACCTCGCCTACTTCGCCTACTACCCCATCCTTATCGGCGGACCGATCGCGCTGGCCCTCGGAGGCAAGCGAGCGGAGACGCGCCAGGTCATTCTGGCAATGCTCACCGCCTTCGTGCCGTGCTACGTGGCGTTCATTCTGTTTCCCGTGGCGGGGCCCTACTACGCGTTCCCCCAGCCCACCGGCCCCGTGCGCGACGTGTGGAGCGCGTCACTGGTGTACGGGGTGCTTGGCGCGGGCTCGTCGGTGGGCGCGGCGTTTCCGTCTTCTCACGTGGCCGCAACAGCCGCGATCACGCTGGGCGTGTCGCGGTACTCTCGGTGGCTTACGTGGGCGTTCGTCCCGGCGGCGGTGCTACTGACCGTGGGGACCGTGTATTGCCAGATGCACTATGCGACGGATGCGATGGTAGGGTTGGTGGTGGGAGCGGGCGCCTGGCTAGTGGCGCGGGGAATCGAAGGGTAGCGGAGGAACGAGGAGAGGCGAGGAGGGAAACCTAGAAACGCCCCCCTCGTCCGTGCTCGCCACTCCTCACCCAGTTGTCCTCAGTGGACATGCGCCGCCGGCTTGGTGGATTCCGCCGGCTTCATGGCGATCAGTTCCGTGTACGGCCCCCGCACTTCGCGCATGAAGTGCTGCCGGTCCAGCTCGTACAGCGGATCGCTCTTGTCGGCCCGGGGCCAGGCGTCTTCGTCGGACGGCATGAAGACGCCGGCCACAACGCCCATCCCGCCCGCCCGGATAGTGTCCCCCGTGGTGTTGTTGTAGCGCACCGTCACGCGGTAGCTGTGATCGGGCTGAATCTTCACCCCCAGGCGACGATACAGGCGGCCCATCGTCACGCCGCCGAGCGCGCCGTCCGGTCCCGGAATGGGCCGGCCCTCCCAGATGACCGATCCTTGCGTTACGTCCTCCAGCATGAGGCTCGTGGCCAGCTCGTGGAGGTGCCCGCCCACCACCATCAAGCGGCCCGGGATGGCAGGGCTGGCCTCGTAGGACTTGGAGGATTCGCCCGGCGGAAGGTCGAAGCTCTTGTCGCCGGCAGGGAACGCCACGTCCAACTGGAATGGATAGACGCCGAACAGCGGCCAGGGGCGGCCCTCGGGCACATACTTGAGAATCAGGCGTAGCTCCACGCCGGTGTAATGCTCGTTGGTGGGATTGTGCATCATGACCGACACCACCAGCGGCTGCCCCGCCTTGACCGGCAGCCCGAACAGCCAGCGCGGCATGGACTGCGCTCCCGTTTCGCTGCCCAGCGCCAGCATGCGCCGCGCGATCGGGAGGAACAGCTCGCGATGCTCGGGATCAATCACGTTCAGGTGGTGCAGCAGGCGATTGGGCAGCAGCCGTCCCGTGCCGTCCACAATCTCCAGATCGAAGCCGTACAGATAGCCGTCTCGCGGCACTGTAACCGTGGCCACGGGCGGGAAGATCCCGGCGTGCTCCCCGTGGTGGTCGCCGCCGTGGGGAATCTCCATTGGCCCCACGGCCACGACGAACGCCCCGCGCTCCCGGTCGTCAATCAGGCGGGTGACGGCACCATCGGCGGGCCCCGGCTGCTGGGCGGGGAACGCGACCGCGCCGGCGCACAGCAGCGCCGCGCTCGCGGACACGACGTGGATGGGCTTCATAATCGGGTCACCGGTGCCGGTGCGGCATCAATGATAGCGACGCGCCTCAGGGCGTTCCACTAGCCGCCGCTCGCTCCCGCACGCGCCGCTGCTCGCCACCCGTCACCATCTCGGCCAGGATCACTTCACGCGCGAGCCGCGTCACGAACGTATAGCCGCGCGCATCGGCGGCGAGCCAGCGTTCCCATTCCAGCTCGTCGAGCGCGGCATCGAGCGCCGCGCGGTCCAGCCGCGCGCCCCTCGCCAGCGCGTCCGGATCGGTACGCCCGCCCAGCACCGCCACAGCCACCAATGCTTGTTGCGCGGGCTCGCTCAAGCTGCGAAACCGCTGCCGCAGCGCCGCCACGACGGTCGGCGATAGATCGCTCGGCAACGTGTCGTCCAGCGTTCGGTCTCGTGCCGGCCATGCCGCCGCGTCACTCCGGGACATGGTGAGCCCATCCCGCACGGCGCGAATCACTTCAACCGCGAGAAACGGGTTTCCTGCCGTATCCGCCATTACACGCCGCACCAGGCGTTCCGCCGCGTCTGGGGAATAGTCCGGCAAGGCCCAGGCGACCAGCTCGCTCACATCGTGCTCCTGCAACGCGGCGGTTTCGAGGGCCGCTCCCTGAACGTCCCGGCCAATCCTCGCTGTGAGGTCGTCGAGCGCGTCCCCGCCCGGCCGCGTGGTCGTGAGCAGCACGGCCACGGGGGAATGGCCCGTCTGGTGCGCCACGTGGAGGGCGAACCGCACCGCGTCCGGGTGCGCCTGATGCGCATCGTCCAACACGAGCAGCACGGGTCGCGCATCCGCCACCGCGGCGATCGCGGCCGCCATCGCGTCCGGGGCCGCGAGGGGGCGGGCCTGGCGCGCGCCCGGATACCGCACGGCGACCTCGGGATCGAGGCTCGCCAGGCCCGCCAGGGCTTCGGCCGATGCGCCTCCCAGCTCCGCGTCGAGCAGGGCTCGAAGCCACGTGCGCCACAGGTCGGCAGCGGGGTCGTGATCCAACGCCCGCGCCACGCACACCGCCGCGCCGTCGAGCCGCGCTCGTTGTGCGAGCTCATCGGCGAGACGGGTCTTCCCGGTGCCCGGATCGCCGCGAACCACCGCAACGCGGCAGCCGCCTCGCGCCGCACCCCACAGTTCCGTGAGGCGCGCGAGCAGTCCGCGCCCGGCGCCCACGAGCGGCACCGGCTCGCCCCCTGGGCCCGCGCCCCGCTGGCGCGGCCCGGCGAGCGCGGCACTCCTGATCCGCTCGACCAGCTTGCCGGTCTCCGGCTCCGGTGCGGCACCAAGTTCGTCCCGTAGTCTCCGCTCCAGGGCGGCGAAGGCTTCGAGCGCCGCAACGCGATCACCGGCCAATGCCGCACTGCGCATGAACAGTCTGACCGATGGCTCGTGCCGATCGTCGAGCGCGAGCGCGCGGAGCGCCGCGTCCCGCGCGTCCCGCAGGGACCCCTGGGCGAGGGCCCGCTCCCCTTGTGCCACGAGCGCCTCCAGCGCGGCGCCGCGAAGCGCAACCCGCTCGCGGGCCACCCAATCCTCGAACGCGGGCGCGTCCGGCAGGGCGAACCCTTCGAGAAACACGCCGTGACCGCCGGGGGTGTCCAGGTCCGTGCGCACCGCGCCGGGGCTCAATCGCACCACGTCGGCTTCCGTGACCAAATCATCGCCCAAAACGCGGCGCAATACGCGGAGGGCTTCGTTGAGGGAGTGTCGCGCCTTCTGATCGTCCTTTTCCGGCCAGAAGGTGCCGATGAGGTGGTCGCGAGCCCGCCCCCGCGGGGAGCGCGCGAGGTAGATCAGCAGAGCCAGATGTTTGCGCCACAGCAGGTCCGCGGGAGGCGGCTTGCCCTTCACCCGGACCTCGACGGGGCCAAGGAGACGGAGATCAATCACGGCGGAAGGCAACTCGAGAAGGACGGGAAAGGACGGTGAAGATTGTGGCAGATGTGAAGAACGGGGAAGGTCTCCCTTCCCCGTCCCGTCATAGCCTCAACGCCGCCGGGCGGCGCCCTACCTACTGGTTGATCGTCAGCGTCGCCTTCATCCCCATTGCCTCGTGCGGCAGGCAGAAGTAGTCGTACTTGCCGGTCGGGGCGCCGACGAACGTGATCTCATACACCGCCGCGGAATCCACCAGCAACGGGCCCTGGAGGGGGCTCATCTTGTTGGGCATGAGATTGTTCAGCACGTCCTGGGCACCTGCGGGGATCTTGTCCCCGTAGAACGCCACGTTGTGCGGCCCGCCACTCACGTTGATCCAGCGAACGGTGTCGCCGACCTTGATCGTGAGATCCACCGGGTCGTAAATGTACTGGCCGTTCCGCAGCTCCATGTTGACCGAGTGCACCGTCCCCGTGCCGCCGGCAGGCGCCTGGACCGCGGGCGCCCCACCCGGTGTCGCACCGGGAGTCTCCTGTTGGCCGGCCTGTTCCCCTCCTCCGCAAGCGATCGCCGCCAGGGCGAGCGCCGCGACGTACCTCCGCATAGCTCCATCTCCTCCGTGACGCATGGTGAGCCCGGAACCGAAGGTCTTCGGCTGCATTCCCTCGACCCCAATTGGGGCGCGGTGAACCGAGCTTGTGAATCGGTTCACAAATGTAAAGACCCGCCCCGGTGATGGTAGTGCCGAGAACTTTCCTCCTCCGATTGTGGCTGGGCGGAGTTGTGTAGGTATTTTGGGCCTGTCAATCGCCCCTACCGAGCAGCCGCTGAATGCCCGATGCCGCCGGCCCGCCACCCTGTCGCTCTCTCGGGCAGCAATGCCGTGAACTCGCCGTCGTCCTCCGCGTCGCCGATCTCGCCGACGATACGAAGACCGAGCAGGATGCCCTGGCCACCTGGCTGCTGGGGCACACGGAGCGCCTCAGGTTCGGTGAGCCCTTTCGCCGGGACGGACGGCTCCTGGTGGAGGCCGTGATTACGGTGGAGTGCAAGTACCTGAAACGAGCGGGCGACAGGGGCGGCGCGGGCGACCGGGTTCGGTGCCAGGCGCATGGCTACGAGGGGCCGGCGCCAATCGTCCCTACGCGTAAGGTGCCACCGAGCTTTTGGGCGGACTCCGACCGGGCGCTCGTCGTTCAAGACGGCAAGCTCCAGCATGTGGGGTTGCG
>DATMAW010000140.1:0-3091 GCA_035559715.1 Gemmatimonadales bacterium
GCGCGCGAGCCGATGGCGTCTGGAGCGCGAGCACGGCCGCGACCGCGAGGACGACGACCACGACCGAACCCGCCAGCGCGGCGCGCACGGCGACGACGGTGAGGAGGACGTACGTGGCGAAGCGCGCGCGCGGGTGCCCGCGCCACAGCAGCCCCGCGGCCACGAGGGCGCCGACGCCCGAGAGCCACCAGCCCCGCGCCGCGGCCACGCCCGCGCAGGCGACGAGCGTGAAGGCGAGGAGCCACGCGATCGCCGAGCCGGGGCGTCCCACCGGGCCATCGTACGCGACGGGACCGCGCCCACTCGCGGACCGCTGCGGGCGCCACGTCACGTGACGGGTCACGCGACGTTCCCGTGGATGTCACGCCGCAGGCCACGGCCGTTCCGCTGGGTCCTGCAGCACGTGCGGTTCGGCACACGATCCGGACATGAGGTAGAATCTGGTTCGCTCGCCGCTCGGAAATGCGCGAAGGGCCGGGGTAGCTCAGAGGCAGAGCAACTGATTCGTAATCAGTAGGTCGCGGGTTCGACTCCCGCCCCCGGCTCCAGCGCGGCCAGACCTTTCCCGTCTGCACGACCCGCGCGCACGTAAAGAGGCACCCGCAGATGATGAGGACGCTGGTCCAGGGGCCGGGGCGTTGAAGGCCTCGAAGTGGGTTTCCGCGTCGATCGCGCACGTGGCTCAAGCGGCACGTCGAGGCGCCGCTCGTGCGTGGCAATCTCCGGCGCCTCGCGGAGATCTACGGGTCCGACAAGTGGCAGAAGCCGTACCCGGAACTGTACGAGCGCCACCTGGGCGATCGCCGGCGCACGGTCCGCACTGTACTCGAGATCGGGATCGGCGGCGGGCCGCGGCCGGAACGCGGCGGCGCATCGCTGCTCATGTGGCAGCGGTACTTCCCGCGCGCGCGGATCTTCGGGGTGGACCTCTATCCGAAGAAGGTCCGCGGACCACGGATCACGGTGCTTCAGGGAGACCAGTCCGATCCGGTGTTCCTCGCGGCCCTCGCGCGCACGGTCGGCACACCGGACGTCATCATCGACGACGGCAGCCACCAGCAGGCGCACATCGCGGCGAGCTTCACCGCGCTGTTCCCCATCCTCGCGCCGGGCGGCGTCTACGTCATCGAGGACATGCACACCGCGTATCTGCCCGAGTACGGCGGCGGCCCACCGGGCCACCCGGGTACAGCGGTCAGCTTCGCGTCCTCCTCGCTCACGGCGATATCGAGCTTCAGATACTGGACCAGCCCGGCGAAGGCCTCAACGATCCTGTCTTCGGGCTCGAGAGACTCAGCGCGCCCAGGTTTGCCGCAGATCTCTGGGGCAGCTTCTTCGCACCGTCCTTCCCGGGCAAACCGTCACCGTTGCGGTCAGTGTGGATCTGCCGGCGAGCGGTGAGCCTTTCACCGGAGGAGCGGGTGCGCCCTTTTATCACATTCTTCTGGATCCCCTCCCCGGCGTGCTCACGGACACCCTGTACCCGATAGCCCTGGCCGAGCACATCGTGGGAGCCGACCAGAACAGCGGTCAGCCGGACGCGAGGTTGTTCTTCGGCGAGAGCACGGAGAACCATCTGGGCACCGACGGCGATGCCGGAGACAGGCTCGACTTCATTACTCTCGCTGTACATGAACTCGGGCATGTCTTCGGGTTCGATTCGACGATTGCCGAGGATGGAACATTCGCAATCCATCGTATCGCTTTTACCGGTGAGACCAGGCCGATTCCGGCGCGGTCACCAACGATCTACACTCGATTTGTGGATTGTTCTGGGATGGGCCGGGCGGAATCGAAGCGAACGGCGGAAGCCCGGTCAATCTCTCGGCACCGTCGACCACGATGGGTCGAATCGCAACAGGACTAGCGATCGTTCACCTGTCGAGGACGTTCGGCCCTCTCCTTCCTTGATGACCGCAACGGTCAGCGCCGACGAATTCGGAAGATTCCGGAGCCTCAGTCCTGTCGAGATCGGGATTTACCAGGACATCGGCTGGAACATCGTGACAGCAGCAGTCCCCGGGCCACCCACGATCGTCCTCCTTTGCCTGGGGGCTCTCGTCCTGCTTTCAATTCGAGCGGCCAACGGTCGAAGAATGCTGCGCCGGCCACGCGTCGAACGACAGTGATCATCGGTGCCCGGGGCCGTCGACACTGCTGCTGCTCGCGGCCGGGCTTGCGCTGATCGCCGCTCGCGGTGGCCGAGTGGGAGCTGGCTGACGACAGGTCGAGCCCGGATGCGACCCGCGCGCGGGCTCAGTCGTCGCGGTGCTTCTTGCCCTTGCCGTGCCCCTTGCCCTTGTCGTGCGCGTCCTTGCCGTGACCGGGCGGCGACCAGCCGCCCATCTTCTTCGCGTGCCCCGGCGGGATCTTGTAGTACTGCACCGGGACCGCGCGCACCGGCGCGGGCACGTGGACGGCGTCCACGACGACCCAGGGGCCGTTGTAGTTGCTGGCCCGGAACCACGCGCCGTTGTGGAAGCTGTAGTACCGACCCGAGAAGACGAACAGGTTGAAGTCGACGCTCGGGACGTAGTAGACGCTCGTGTTCGGGACCACGACCACGGGCGGCGGCGCGGTCACGACCAGGCGCGGTGGCGGAGGCGGCGCGCCGACCTGGATGCCGATGTTGATGTCGACGTCGGCCGTCGCGATCGCCGGCCCCGCCAGCGTGGCGGCCAGCGCCATCACCACCATCGCGGTCGCTCGCATGGGCGCCCTCCCGGCGGAGGCCACACGCAACGGCAATGCCAGATCCAGAGCGCGCTGGATCGCGCACTTGCCGCCAGGGGCGTCCGTCCGGTGCCGTCTTGACGTCCGTGGCCGGACAATTCTCGACACCATTCGTGGAAGCGCGCCGGACCGCGACGGACGGACGGTCAGGCTGCGGGGCGGCGCTGCTTCGGCGTGCCTCCCGTGCGCGTCCGCCGTCGCTGGGTCCGTGGCGTCCCGGTGGGGAACGACACCTCGGGGTTGGCGACGGGCCCACTGTCGCCGACGCGCTGGCTCGGGCTCTCCTCCGCCAGCTCGCGCAGCAGGCGGGCGGGGCTGAGCGCGTCGGCGGCCCTCGGGGCCGGCTCGGCGCGCGGCG
>DATMAW010000141.1:0-19814 GCA_035559715.1 Gemmatimonadales bacterium
ACCCACCACTTGAGCCGCGAAATCGGCTTCGATCATGGCAAGTCCGGCGGGATTCATCTCGAGGACGCGCCCGGAGCGATCGAGGATCTTCACACATTCCGGTTCGTGCTGAATCACCGCCCGCAGCCGTCGCTCACTGGCAGCAATGGCGGATTCGGCCTGACGTCGCTCCGTGACGTCTCGCGCGATTCCCTCGACGGCCACCACCCGCCCACGGCGGTCGCGAACTGGCACATTGCACTGCTCCGTCCAGATCACCGTCCCGTCCTTGCGCTGCCACCGCAGCGCGAGTGGCTGGTCGAATCGCTCGCCCTTGAGTTGCGCCTCGACGATCGCCCGGTCATCGGGGTGCACGATCTTGAGAGCGAGGTCGGGGTCGGCGTAGTGCTCCTCGGGGGTGTAGCCCGTGATGCGAGTGACTGCCGGACTCACGTACTCGAATCCGCGGGTGGGATGCAGCCGATACCGGTAGATGATGTCCTGGACTTGATCGGCGAGGCGATCGAGCAGCGCCTCAGCGGAAACCGTACGAGGACGTCTCACGCGGCGTACCGCGTTGCGGATCTCATGCCGTAGCCGTTGAAAGGCGCCTCCCTACCCATAATGTGGAGATGCGCGACTGTCAATTTCGGTCCCGGCTCGGGAGCGCGAGCCTGGCCACCGTGGCTCGCGCCGGTGAGATCATCACCCGCCGGGCGGCGAGATCGGCGAACACTCAGCCCCCTGCTGCCAAGCCACGTCGGGAGACCGAGGTTCTTGCCGCTGACAAGCAGGCCGATGGCCGTGGCGCTGGTGGTCAGCACGATGGTGAGCCGTTGACCCGCGCCGTGCAGCATGCCGCCAGGAACGATTGAGCGTGTCATGACGGACGTTGGCCGACCCGCTCAGAGTACAGGACCCTGAATCGCTCCGCCAGATCCCGCTGACCCTCACGCAGCGCCGCGATCAACTCGCGGCGGGATCGCAGCGCAAAGAAGCGACGCGCGTCAACCCAGGCGCCCCGCCATCGCTCGCGCACGCGCAATCCAACGATCCCGACCAGTGGCACGCAGATCGCCACCAACACCCCCGCACGCGGTCCCCACCGCAGCGCGGCGGTCGCCGTGAGCAGGCCGACCCACGCCCCGTGTATCGCCAACCCGAGCAACAGCTTCCAGGTGGATCGCGTATCCGGTTCGAGCCGCATGCGGTTCACGATGGTCCCCGTTACCTGATACGGCACAATGAAAAGCAGAAACCCCGCGACCGCGAACGCCAGCGCCAGCGGCAGGGCCAGGTGAAAGCGCCTTGCCGTCCACGCGACTCCCGTCCGTATGTCCGTGGGATAATGGAGCGATGCCGGTGTAAGCCGGAGCCGCCCCAGCCGCCGCAGGTGCGCGCGCACGTCACGCGTCAGATCGCTCCAGCGTGGGTCGGGATGACGTCTGAGGTCGGCGAGGATGCGGGTGGTCACTTCGAGCCGTTCCACTCGCGTGACGGGATCGCCCGCGCTCCCCTGTTCAGCGTCCCAGATGTCCACAGCGCCTTCGACGAGAGGCCGATCTTCCCAGCGTTCCAGGTTGAGCGTCACCTGCCTGAGCGCGCTACCAATCCGCTCGGTGACGGCGCGCACCCCCTCCTGATCCGAAAGCCCTCCGCCGGCGACGTCCGCCCACGGCACCGGGGCGCCGACGATTGCCACCGCGCTGGAGCGAAACACGTCTTTCTGCCGGAATACGAGCCCCACGGGAATGATGGGCACGGTGACACCGTGCGCCTCGAGCGTCCCCAGCACGATGCGCGCGGCACCGGTTCGAAGCTCCGAGAGCGAAGGCTCGCTGTGACTCCTGCCTTCCGGGAAGATGCCCACCGCGGCGCCGTGGGCCAATTCAGCATAGACGGCGCGGAACATATCTTGGTTTCTGTCCACAAGCGCCGGGTCGTCCGAACGGCGATAGACCGGAATCGCCCCCACGGCGCGCACCATCCAGCCGGTCTTGGGGTCGGCGAACAGGGGAGCTTTGGCAAGGAACCGAACGGGCCGCCCCGCCGCAGCACACACGACGATAGGATCTACCAGCGAGTTGGGATGATTCGCCACCAGGAGGACGGGCCCCGTGGCCGGAACTCGCTCACCGGCAATGGTCAGCCGATAGTAGACTCGTGCCGCGGCATTCGCGACGTGCGAGAAAACGGGCAGCAGCCACACGACGCCACCTCACCGCGAGGCCGTTGGCGCCTCTACTGTGAACACGACTTCGAGGTCTGGCAGCGACATGTTGAGGTCGGCCTTGAGGCGGTACGTCCCAACCGGCGCGGGCGTGTACGGATCCGACGAACCGGGCGTGCGCACTCGCGCCACCAGGCGATAGCGAACCCGGAGCGTGTCGAGCGCTTCGATCCGGAACCGCGTGAACGCCGCTGGGCAGTCAAACTTGGTACCCTCGAGCTCAACTTCCGTGTCGCCGCGGAACGTGTAGAGGAACGCGGGGCAGGAGTACTGGCCCGTGAGGCTGGCCGAACGGAGCGTGGGGTTGCTGATCGTGAGCACGGCCTGCAGCGAGTCGCCGGGCCGCATCGTCCCCGGTTCGACCGTGAACGACCGCTCCAAGTCCTCCGCAATGCCGCTGAGGCTGTTGCATTGCGCGAGAACGAGCGCACAACATCCCAAGGCGGCAAGACGCATCCCGCTGGACCGCGGGGGGAGTTTCACTGCGTCCCGCCCGACCGCGGCCGGTCTCATGGCCGACTGAGCGAGTCCAGGCGCGTGCTGCGGGCCGCCGCCGTGTCGGCGGCCTCAAGGGCGCGCTGCACGCCGCGCGCGCCCGGCAGGCCCGAGGCCCCGATGGCGCTGTCTCGCTGGCGTCTGGTGAGGGTGTCGGCGCTCTGCCGGGGCGGCTCACCGCCGCCACAGGAGGCGAGGACCACAACGACGAGAACGATCAAGACCAATCGCATCACCGCCTCCTGGTCGAACCCGGAAGGCTGCGGGGCTTGCCTAGAACGCGAAGAGCCGCGTCACCTTCAGTGCCACCGACCGCTCGAGCACCGTGCGCGTGGGAACGTGCCGGCGGTCCACCAGCACGAGGAACACGTCGCTCAGCGGCGCGTGGCGCCAGTCCAGCCGGAGATTGCTCACGAGCTGGTCTGATTCTGCATTGTACTGCACGAAGGCACTTCCGAACAGTTTGGTCGAACCGGCGAAGCGGACGCGCGCCGACGCAAGATCTGCCAGGAAGTCGCCTTGCGGCAGATTCACATCGTTTCGGCTTCCGGAGACTTCGAAGAACAGATCGTGGCGTGGCCGCCAGGTCGCGCCCACCTGCACTGAACGTCGCTCTCCGCTCCAGAAGGTCCCGGCAGTCACCGCCAGTCGTCCGGTCAGCCGCCGCCCGTCACTCGATCGGTACGAGACGCTCGCCTCTCGAAAGCCGTACTCACCGGGCGGGATGACCACGCCCGAAAAGATCTGGAACGAATCCGCGATCCGCTCGACTTGGTCGCGCAGCTCAACGTCGAAGTTCCCGCCCTCGGCGAACGACACGCCGACGCCCAGCGTGCCCTGTCGCGTTTCGAGCGCGCCCCTGGTGTTCGTGATGTACTCGATCTCCACGAACGGACTCACTTCCTGAATCCACGACGCCCTCGGGCGCGAGTGAAGCCCCACGGTACCGTAGTACTGCCGCATGTCTCGCCGCCGCACGAAGCCGATGCCCGGATCGAACGTCGCCTCCACCTGCTTCACCATCGCGGACGTGTTCCACAGCGGGTCTCGCCAGGCGACGGAGACGCGGGCCGCCGCGCCGTCACTCGTGGAGTCGGCGCCATCGCTCGCCGCCACGTAGGCGTTGATCACCAGGTTTTGGAGCGTGCGGATGTTCGCGTCCAGGCCGTAGCTGCGGTTCGCTGCGCCCGCGCCGGCACCCATGGGATCACGATTCAAGAAGATCACACCCACGTCAGAGTTGCCGAACACGTTCCGCCGCAACCGAGCGACCGCGAAGTTCTCAGCTGGGGCATCGGGCGTGGCGCGGGTCTGCATGCTGAGGAGCCCAATGTCGTTGCGGCCCATGCGGCCACTCACCCGTGCGCCGCCAAGGATGGGGAGCGGCCGGTTGTTCCTGAGGCCGATGCGGCGCGAGTGGAACAGGGTAAACTCTTGCGGCGATGACCCCATCCGATAGTTGCGCTCCACCACATCCCCAAAGGCGAACGATCCCGCGTTCTCGACGAAGAAATCGCGCCGCTCGGGGAAGAACAGCGAGAAGCGCGTGAGGTTCACCTGTTCCTGGTCCACCTCGGTCTGCGAAAAGTCGGTGCGATACGTGAGGTCCAGCGTGAGGCCGGACGTGAGGCCGTACTTGAGATCGGCGCCGGCGTCGGCATCCGTAGCAACCATTGTGTCCGCCGTGGCAGTTCCCTCGGACCGCGTGACCACGGTGAACGGCTTGAGCTTCAGATTGCGCCCGCCGCGCAGGCCCCTGAGCCCGGTCAGCGTCCCGGCGCGCGACATGCGGTGCACCACGTGGCGCCGGTCGAGCGGCGCCCAGTAGGAGCTCTCGTTTGCGCGCCGCACCCGCCGCAGCATGTTCATGCCCCAGCTCTGTTCGGCGCGGCCTGGATCGAACCGCAGCGTGGTGAGCGGGATGTCGAGTTCCACGATCCAGGCCGAATCCGTCACGGAGGTCTTGATCGTGGCCACGGCGTCCCAGGCCACGTTCACGTTGCGGCTGTCGTTCATGGTGTGCTCGTCGCGCAACGCGCCCCCCGGATTGACCAGGAACAGAAAGGAGTTGCGGCGATCGAGATAGGTGTCGAGCGTAACACCGAAGATGTCACCGGCGCCCGGGTTGAAGTCGTGCTCGAGACCGGCGACCATCATGCCACTGATGCCCGTGTCGTAGCATACGGCCGAGATGTAGATGTGCTCGGCGTTGTAGAGCACGCGCGCCACCGTGCGCTGCGAGGCGGGCATGCCCGTGAACGGCACGCCCTGAATGAAATCGGTGATGGGAACCGCATTGCTCCAGGCGGGTTCGTCGAGCCGGCCGTCAATCGTGATGGGCTCGGCGGTGTACGTCGCTACGGCGACGGGCCGAGGCACGGTGTCCGGGTTGACCGGCCACACACGCTCGCCCGGCACCGCGGGGTCGTCCTGAGGAAGGGCTGGGGCCAGCGGCAGCAGTGTGGTGAGCAGCGCGAGACCAGCGGAACGCACGCGATCGGCCTATGGCTCGGGCCAGCGCGGTAACCGGCCAGTGGTCCACGGCACGCCGGCCGCCTCGGCGGCGTCTTCCACCCGCTTGAGGTCCCCCTCGATCAACGCGCGCAACCGCTCCAGCAGGCCGCGGAACTCGGCGGCCACGATGTCATATTGTCGTTTGTGTGTGTCGGTCACGTCCCCCAGCGTGCCCGACCACGCGCCTCCTGCGGCGCGACTCAAGCGCTCAGCGAGAGAGGGCGGGGTGGACTCCTGACGCCGCGCCACCGTCGGATCGCCGTTCAGCGACTCCTGGATGTCCCGCAACCGACTCTCCAGCTGTCGCACCTCATTTGCCAGCGACCCATCAAGCCCCGGCGTGTCCTCGACCGCCCGCTTCAATAACTGCAGCCGGTTCATGGTCTCCGTCGCCAGGGCATTGGCACCCAGCACGGCGCGCTGCAACTGCCACGTCCGCTGCTGGAAGGCAAGAACGGCGGGCGTCCGCGGCGCGCCACCGTCGAGCGGGTACACCTCGAACGATCGGGGCTCGCCCAGCGGCGTCACCACGCCATCCACGCGCTTGGCAAGCGACACCAGATACGTCCCCGGCACGACGTACGGCCCGCGCGGCTGCCCACCGAAGCCGCCGTCATCTGCAGAGTCCGCGGCCACCGGACGCGGCGGATTGGGCGGCGGATATCGAAGATCCCAGCTCACGCGATGCGTGCCGGCCGTCACCGGCCCGCTGAGCCGACGCACCACGCGCCCCTCCTCGTCCGTCACCGTCAGAACGATGCCCGGCGCCTCCTCGCGATCCTCGGCCTTGAGCGAGTCCCACGGCGGGTAGAACACGTCCTGACCCGCTCGCGCCACCTCGCGCTCAGCCGCCTGGCGGCGTGCCCGCCGGGTCCGGATCTCTTCCTTCAGGTAGTACGTAAACACGGCTCCGAACGGCGGGTTCTGCGCGGCGTAGAAGCGCGCCCCCTGCCAGCCCACACCGGTTCCACCCAGGGGGCTGGACTGCACGTACAACGGCACGCGCTTCACCGGCAACAACGCTGCATCGCTTGCCAGCACGGCGGGGGAGAGACTCCGGAGCGGCTCGAGGTTATCCAGCACGTAGAAGCTGCGTCCGAACGTCGCTACAACGAGATCGTCGTCACGCTTCTGGATGGCGAGGTCCCGCACCTGGATCGTGGGAAGCCCGCCCCTGAGCCGCGTCCAGCCCTTGCCGCCATCATTCGTGAAATACAGTCCGAACTCGGTGCCCGCGAACAACAGGTTGCGATCCTTGTGATCCTCGATGACGACGTACACGGTCCCGCGCTCGGGCAGGTTCCCACTGATGGACGTCCAGGTACGGCCCAAGTCCGTGCTCTTCACCACGTACGGTCTGTAGTCGCCCGCCTTGTGATTGTCGAACGATGCGTACACGGTGTTGACGTCGTGCTGCGAAGGCGCTACGCGCGAGACAAACGCAGTATCGGGCACGCCGGGCACGCGTTCGATGCGTCGCCAGTTCGCCCCGCCGTCTTCGCTCACCTGGATCAAACCGTCGTCGGTTCCAATCCACAGCAACCCCTCCTTGAGGGGAGACTCGGCCATCGTCACAATGCTCCCGTAGAGCGACGTAGACGTATTCTTGGCCACCGCGTCCACGCTCCACACACGGCCCATCATCCGCAGCCGGTTCCGATCGATCTGCCGCGTGAGATCCGGGCTCACCGCGCGCCACGTGTTCCCTTGATTGTCGCTCCGAAAGACGCGATTCGCGGCGAAGTAAAGCCGCGTGTTGGAGTGCGGGCTGATCAGCAGGGGGGCATCCCAGTGCCATCGCAGGCCCGCCTCGCCGGGCTCGGGCTGCGGCACGATGTCGATCTCCTCCCCCGTAGCCAGGTTGAACCGCGACAACCCGCCGTGCTGGTACTCGGAGTACACGATGTTGGGATCTTTGGGATCCACGCGGGTCTGGAAGCCGTCGCCGCCCTGCGTAAAAAACCAGTCTTGGTTCAAGATCCCGTGGACCGTACGCGTGCGTGCCGGACCGCCGATCGAGTTGTTGTCCTGTGTCCCGCCATACACGCGATAGAACGGCATCGAGTTATCCACTTCGACGCGGTAGAACTGTCCCAACGGGAGATTGGGGAAGTACACGTAGTTCTGCCCTCGGTCCCACGACTCATACAGCCCGCCGTCGCAGCCAATCAGCAGGTGATCCGTGTCGTCGGGATCGATCCACACCACGTGATTGTCCACGTGCTTGTTCCGCTCACCAAGGGGGCGGAACGTGCGCCCGCCGTCCTCGGTGATCATGGTGCGCACGTCCATGGCATACACGCGATCCACGTCCTTCGGGTCGGCGAAGATCTCCTGATAGTAGAGCCCGATCGTGGTGAACGCGCTCATCCGCTCCCAGTTCACGCCGTTGTCCCGCGAGCGGTAGAAGCCGCCACGTTGATTCGCCGCCTCCACGATCGCGTACACGACATCGGGGTTAGCGGGCGAGATCGCCAATCCGATCCGACCCAGCTCCTCCGACGGAAACCCGCGCTGTGACTTGGTCCACGTGGCGCCGCCGTCCATGGAGCGGTGCAGCCCCGACTCGGGCCCGCCGGCGATGTAGCCCCACTGCCGTCGCGTGCGCTGCCACGTGGCGGCGAGAAGGACGTCGGGGTTCCGCGGATCCAACACGACGTCCGTCACGCCGCCCCACTCACCGCCATCCAGGATCTTGCTCCACGTTTTCCCGCCGTCCGTCGTCTTGTAGAGCCCGCGGTCCCCTCCGCCCTTGAACACGGGCCCCTGCGCGGCCACGTAGAGCACGTTCGAGTTTCGTGGATCAATGACGATCTTGCCGATATGCTCGGACTCCTTGAGTCCCATGTTCTGCCACGTTCGCCCGCCATCAATGGATTTGTAGATCCCGTCCCCAAACGACACGGAGCGTTGCGCGTTGTTCTCGCCGGTGCCTACCCACACCACGTTCGGATTCCTCGGATCGATCACCACCACGCCGATGGAATACGACGGTTGATCGTCGAAGATCGGTGTGAACGTGGTGCCCGCGTTGGTGGTCTTCCACAGGCCACCGGACGCCGTCGCCACGTACCAGATCTTCTTGTCGTGAGGATGGACCGCCAGGTCGCTGATCCGTCCGGAGAGCAGCGCCGGTCCGATCGACCGGAAACGCAGGCCTGCCACCGCGGCTGCCAGGGGATCGCGCGCCGAATCGCCGATCGCCTGAACGGGCGTGGACGCAGCGGCCCGGCGCTGTTGCGCCGCCGCGGTAACGGGGAACAGGACCGTGACCAGCGCGACGGCGGTCGCGCCCCGTCGGTACCGGGGGAGTATCGTGTTCGATCGCATGGTCAACTCTTGGATGATGGCGTGATGGTATCGGCGCGGATCGTGATTCACGCCTGTGGACGTTCCAAACGCTCCGCCCGAATCCGCTCGATCTCGACCTTGGCCAGATCGCCCTCGCGCGTCCCGCTGAAGCGGTCGGCGAGCCGGGCGAGCTCCGGAATGGCGCGCTCCGGCTGGCGCAGCTTGCTCATGTACACTTCGATGATCTCGCGGGTCACGAGCAACTCTCGCCCACGATCGATGCCGGCCGCCTGGCGCGCCCGACGAAACCAGGTCGCGGCGTCGTCGTAGCGCTTCAAGTGATCCCGATAGACCCGCGCGATCCCCATATACGGTTCGGGATCATCCGGGAACTCGGCAACGTACGTCTCGTAGCAGTCAATGGCTTCCTGGAACAGCCCGCGGAGTGCCAGGGCCTGCGCCTCCGAGTATTCGCGCTTGTGCGGCGTGGACTCACCGTGGGGATGGTAAATCTTCCCCATCAACGCTCCCCCGCCCTCCACGAAGAGCTTCGTCAAATAGAAGACCACGCCATAGCCCAGCGCCGCCCCCGCAACGAAGCCCAAGGGGCCGAACTTGAATGCGCCACCCAATCCGCCGATCACGGCCCCGGCGCCGGCGTAGTAGGCCGTCTTTAACCGAAACGCGGCGGCGGCCGCATCCCTGTCCTGGAGGCGCGCTGGATCGTCGGGGCGCTCGCGGTATGCGCGGCGGGGGATGTGTCGGCCCACTACGGCTGGACAGGCTCGAGTCGTACCACGCGCCCGTCGTCCTCGTCGGTTAAGAGATAGATGTAGCCGTCCGGCCCCTGGCGCACGTCTCGGATCCGCTGGCGGAACCCGTAAAGCAACCGTTCCTCCGCCACCACGCGGTCCCCGTCCAGCTCCAGCCGAGCGAGGAGCTGGAAGTTGAGCGCCCCGACAAACAGATTCCCGCGCCACCGCGGGAACCGGTCGCCCGTGTAGAACATCAAGCCACTGGGCGCGATGGAGGGATCCCAATGGTAGACGGGCTGTTCCATTCCCTCCCTGGCCGTTCCCACGCCGATGGGCGCGCCGGAATAGTCGCGACCGTACGTGATGACGGGCCAGCCGTAATTCCGGCCGGGCTGCGGGATGTTCAGCTCGTCACCGCCCTGGGCGCCGTGCTCCACGGTCCACAGCGCTCCGGTCACGGGATGCAGCGCGGCCCCTTGCATGTTCCTGTGCCCGTAGGACCAAATCTCCGGCCGCGCGCCAGCGCGACCGACGAATGGATTGTCCGGCGGCACCGTGCCATCCGGCCGAAGGCGGATCAGCTTGCCCTGATGGCGCGACAGGTCCTGCGACATATCCCGTTGTCCACGCTCACCGGTCGTGATGAACAGGTGTCCGTCCGGCGTGAATACCAACCGCGACCCGAAATGCGCGCCACCGCTCACCTTGGGCTCCTGACGGAAAATCACCTGCACACCATTCAGCCCCCGCTCGCTGAACTGCGCACGCGCCACGGTGGTTCCCGCCGTGCCGCCTTCCCCGGGCTCGGAATAGCTGAGGTACATCATCGCGCTCAGTGCGAAATCCGGTGCAAGTGCCACGTCCAACAAGCCGCCCTGGCCGCGCGCCGCGACCGGCGGCACTCCGGGCAGCGGATCGGACAGCGCCCCGCCCGTTCCGACGATCCGCAGCCGGCCGGGCCGTTCCGTGACGAGCATGCGGCCATCGGGCAGGAACGCGAGCCCCCATGGGTGCTCGAGGCCGCTCGCCACCGTGATGACTCGATAGCGACCGTGTTGCGATTCGAACTCGCGCGGACTCTGCGCACAGGCGCTCGAGGCTCCAGCGAGCGCGACAAGGCTGGCACCCATCGTGGCCGCGGAAACAGACAGCCGGCTCGCTCCCATGCGTGATTCCGTACGTGGAGGGGTTCCGTCAATCGTAGCGTGACGCGCCGTGGCTGGCCAGCTATCGTTGTCGAACCTACGGCATGCCGATGGCAACGGAACGCATCGCAGGCTTGCCCGCCCGCCTGGCCCTCATCGCCGCGGCGCTCATCGTGGCCACGCGGAGCGCACTCGCGCAATTTCCTGCCGCGTTCCCGCCTCCTCGCGATGCCGCCGCGTACGCCTCCATGCTGCGGGCGGAAGACGCACGCGCCGCCACGGGGCATTCGCTCGAGGTGCTGCTCACGGGACTCACGGGCGCCGACTCGTCCGTGCGCCGGATGGCGGTCCGGGCAGTGGGGCGGCTGGAACGATCGGATCTCGTCAGCCGACTCTCGCCACGATTAGATGATCCCACCGCAGGTGTACGGGCCGAGGCGGCAAACGCTCTGGGCCAGGCGGTGTTCCAGGGGGACGGCGAAGCCGTAGCAGGGCTGCTCCTCCAACGACTCGAACTCGAGCGCGACCCCGGCGTGCGCGGCGTGATCGCCCAGACGCTCGGGCGCCTGCGGCTCAATTCGGCCGACGCCGTGCAGGCGGTTGAGTCAGCGCTCGCGGCGCTGGCCTCCGAGCCATCGCCCGAGACTCGCCTGGGAGCGGCGCGCGGCTTTGAGTCACTCGCGAGGCGTGTGGGCCCAGGACGTGGCTTGTCGGCCCTGAGCGTTGCACGTCTTCGGGCGCTCGCCATGCAGGGGCTACAGCCCAACGAGCGCGGGCCGGCCCCGAGCATGATGATGGACCGCCGCATTCGCCGGCTTGCCACGGCCGCCGTGCTTGCCGCCGCGAGCCAGCCCCCCGGAACCTGGTTCGAGGGAGCGCTCGCCGACCCCGACCCAGAGGTGCGGCGGATCGCGGTGGCCGCGCTTGGGCGCTGGGACTCGCTCGACGCGCGATTCGATTTGATTGAGCGGGCGCTCGCCGATTCGGAGGCGTCGGTTCGCTGGGAGGGACTCCGCGTCTACGGCGCTCGGTTGCAAGCGACCCGCGGATGTGGCGCACTGCTCGAGTCGAACGACCCCGATCTTCACGTTGCGCTGCTGGCAATCGATCTCCTCGGCGCGGGATGCGGAAGTGCCGCCGACGCGCCCGGCGGGCCCAGTGAGGCCACGAGGTGGCTCGCGGCGGCGGTCGCGGACTTGCCACCGGCCGGCGATTCAACCGGGCCGAATTGGCACCGGGCGGCGCACGCGATGGTCGCCCTCGCCCGCCTGGCGCCGGAACACGCGCGCCCCGCGCTCAACCGATTCGCCACCCACCCAATCTGGCTCGTGCGAATGTACGCGGCGCGCGCGGCGGCGGTGCTGCGGGATGGGCCGGCGCTCGAGCGCCTGGCGGCCGATCCTCACGACAACGTGCGGCACGCCGCCGTGGTGGGCCTCGCGGCCCTGCGCGGCCACGACGCGGATGCCATCTACATCGCGCAGCTCGCACGATCCGATGCCCAGTTGCTGCGCGAAGCCGCTCGCGCGCTCGCGGCATCACCCCGCCAACGCGCCGCAGTTCCGGCACTGATCGCGGCCCTCGAGCGCGAAACGGCGGAACGAAGCGAGACCGGCTTCGACGCTCGCATCGCGCTGCTCGAACGCATTGGAGAGCTGGGGGACCCGGCGCAGGCGACCGCCCTGCGTCCCTACCTCACCGATTTCGAGCCCCGCATCGCGGCGGAGGCCGCAAGGATTCTGTCGCGCTGGACCGGCGCCACCGTGCAGGCGACGCCGCGCCGGCTGGAGCGTCCGCCGCTCCCCACCCGCGGGGACCTGGCGACGCTGGACGGCGCGCTCGCCGTCATCGAGATGCGCGGCGGCGGCCGCTGGGTCATTCGGCTTCGGCCGTTCGAGGCCCCCACGAACGTGTGGCGCTTCGTCGGTCTCGCGCGGCGCGGAGCGCTGAACGGCCTCACGTTCCATCGCGTCGTCCCCAACTTCGTGATCCAGGGACTGAGTCCCGGAGCCAACGAGTATCAGGGCGATGCGCCCTACACGCGTGACGAACTGGTCATGGACTCGCACCTGCGCGGGACCGTCGGCGTCTCGACGCGGGGACGTGATACCGCGGACAACCAGATCTTCGTGAATCTCGTGGACAACCCGAGACTGGACCACAATTACACGATCATCGGAGAGGTCGTGGAGGGAATGGACGTGGTGGATCGGATCCTCGAGGGGGCGGTGGTCGAGCGGATAACGGTTGAGCCTGGTGAACCACGGTGAAGGCGGCACAGGACGTGGAGGTTCGCGGATGGTCTTGAAGGCCGGCCAAGGAGGTTATGCGCTTATGCGATCAGGGTCTGCTCTCGCGCTCGCGTTTGGCAGCGCGCTCCAGGCGCAGCAAGGGATTCCGGCACCGGAGTCCGTCCTGGGGTTCCGCCCCGGCGACGACTTCCGCCTGGCTACCTACGAGGAGTCCATCGAATACTTCAAGCGACTCGACGCCGCGAGCGACCGGCTGCAACTCGTGGAGGTGGGGCGAACGTCGGAGGGGCGCGTGTGGTACCTCGCGCTCGTGTCGTCCCCCGAAAACCTGGCCGACTTCGAGCGTTACCGGGAGATCGCGCAGCGCATCGCGCATCCCGCCGGACTTGCCGATGAAGACGCGCGCCGCCTTGCGCGGGACGGCAAGGCGTTCGTGGACATCAGCGGCGGGCTCCACGCCTCTGAGGCCGCCGGGGCGCAGCACACGATCCAGCTCGCGTACAACCTGCTCTCCTCACCGAGCGACGCACGCACCAGGGCCGTGCTGGACAACGTGATCCTTTTCCTGTGGCCGTCGCTCAACCCCGACGGTCAGGACATCGTGGTTAACTGGTATCGCGAGAACGTGGGCGGGCCATACGAGGGCGCGCCGTTGCACGAGCTGTATCAGAAGTACATCGGCCACGACAACAACCGCGATGCGTATATGCTGAACGTGACGGAGTCGCGCGTGATCGGCCGTGCATGGCGCCGGTTTGAGCCGCAGATCATCTACGTCCACCACCAGTCGTCGCCGTTCCCCACCCGCATCTGGCTCCCGCCGTTCGCGGAGCCCGTGGCCTCGCGCACGCCGCCGCTGTTGCTTCGCGAGGTCAACGCGATCGGGATGGCCATCGCTGCGGAGCTTGAGGCTCGGGGCCAGCCCGGCGCGACCCACGCGGGCACGGGGTTCGACGCCTGGTATCCCGGCTATATCGACTATCTCCCGATGATGCAGAACATCGCGGCCTGGTGGACCGAGACCGCTCTGTACCGCTACGCCACGCCCTACTTCTACACCATCACCGACTTTCCGCAGGGAATGCGTGACTGCCGCACGGGCGCTCTGTACGCAAGCCCGTGGCGCGGCGGGTGGTGGCGCCTGCGGGACGCGGTGGAATACATGCTCACGGCATCCGAAGCAACGCTCGATTACGCCGCGAGGCACAAGGAGGAGTTGCTCCTCAATCGGTATCGGGCCGGCCGGGACGCCATTCGCCGCTACGAGACCGAGCCGCCCTATGCGTACCTCATTCCGCAGGAACAGCGCGATCCGGTCGCGGCCGTCGAGTTGCTTCGGCGTTTGGCGTTCAACGGGATTCGGGTGTCGCAGTTGACGCAGGATGCCGCGGCCGACGGGATGCTTTACGGTCGCGGCACCTGGGTGATCCCGATGAACCAGGAATTCGCGGAGCTGGCGCGCCAACTCCTGGAGGTGCAGGTGTACCCGGATCTCCGAGAGTATCCGGACGGCCCCCCGGAGCAACCGTACGACGCCGCAGGCTGGACGCTCCCTTATCAGATGGACGTGCGCGTCGTGGCGGCCCTCTCGCCGCTCGCAGACGCGTTCCGCGCGGCCCTCAGGCCGCTGGAGCGCGACCCCGGGCCGGCACGCGACGCGCCGGACGCCCCGTTCGAGTCCCATCCGGTGGCCGCAGCCATCGTGCCGCCCGCCGGACGGGTGAGTGGCACGGGGCCGCGGCTCGTGCTGGACCCGGCACAGCTCAATGCATTCCGCTTGATCAATCGAGCCCGCGGAGCGGGCGGCGCGGTGCGGTACCAACCCGGATCGCCCGGCCAGGGCGTATCGGGCGCGTCCGGGCGGTACGTCGTTGACGGGATTGCCGCGGGGACCCTAGACCGATGGGTGGCGGACCTGGCGGTGCGCGCCGAGCGAACTACCGGCGCCGGCGGTACGGCCGTGGCGTCCCGCGTCGCGCTCTACAAACCCTGGCGCGCCAGCATGGACGAGGGGTGGACGCGCTGGCTGTTCGATCAATACGCGTTCGGCTACACCACCATCACGAATGCCGACTTTCACGCGGGTGGACTGCTCGACCGATTCGACGTGATCGTCCTCGCCTCCGACCCGCCAGACCTACTGCTCCATGGGTACACCAAAGGCACCGTGCCGCCGCGCTACGAAGGCGGGATCGGCGAGACGGGCGTGAGGGCGCTGGATGTCTTCGTGCGGGGTGGGGGGACGCTCGTGTGCTTGAACCAATCGAGCGACTTCGCGATCGAGCGGTTACATCTGCCGGTGAAGAACGTCGTGAGCGGCCTCAACCGGCGTGATTTCTTCGCCTCCGGATCGATCTTCGAAGTGATCACCGAGCCGTCTCACCCGGTCATGGCCGGTATGCCCGAGCGCGCCAAGGTGTTCTTCGACCGGGGCCCGGTCTTCACGACGCTCGAGGGATTCGAGGGAGCGACCCTCGCCAGGTATGCCCGGGCAGGCTCTCCGCTGCTGTCGGGCTACCTGCTCGGCGAGAACCATCTGCAGGGCAACGCCGCAGCGCTCGACGTGAGGCATGGGCGCGGGCACGTCGTCCTCCTGGGTTTCCGGCCCCAGTGGCGAGGACAACCCTTCGGCACGTTCCGGGTGCTGTTCAACGCGGTGATGTACCGGGGAGGCGACTGAGGGACCGGAGTATTGTGACGTTCGCAAGTTCTCCCTACCCCCTTACGCTCTCGATCTCCACCCGAATGTTCCGCCACTTTCCCTGTCGGAACCGCGCCACGCTGAGGGTGCAGCGGGTGGCGTGCCCCAACACGATGGCAAGCCAGATGTCGGCAGGCTCCAGCCCACGCGTGGTCTGAAGCAAAGCGCACGTGCCGAGCGGCACGACGATCTGGGAGATGACCGATATGACAAATGGACTCCTGGTGTCGCCCGTGCCCTGCAGTCCGCCCGTGTACGCCAGCGCCACCGTGATGAAGAGTCCGGAGACGGAAAGGAACGCGAGGAGTTGCACGCCAATCGCCACCACGTCGGGATCGTCCATGCCAAAGACCGCCAGCAGGTAACGCGGAACGGTGAGGAACAACACTCCCATCGTCGCCGCCACGCCGAGACCGATGCGTGACGCCGCCTGGACGCTGTGGGCGGAGCGATCCGCGTGACCGGCGCCGAGGTTCTGGCCCGCCACCGCCGCCGTGGCTCCCATCAGGCCCACCGACGTCCACGTGATGAACGAGAACAACTCGGTATACGCCACGGCGTACGCCGCCTGTGCCTCCGCGCTCCGGTCGAGCGATCCCACGAACCGCAGCAAGAACACGCCGCCGATGTTCATCGCGATGCCCTGGAGCCCGGTGGGTAAGCCGAACCGGAACAGGGACCGAATGATGGGCCAATCCGGCCGCCAGTCCATGGCGCGATGCAGCGCGACCACGAGGCGGCCGGAGAACAGCAGGTAGATCGCCACGAGACTCACGATCCAGCCGGCGATCACGGTACCCAGCGCCGCGCCCGCGACACCGAGGCGGGGAATCGGTCCGAGTCCGGGAATCAGCACGACGTTCAGCCCGATATTGAGCACGGTGAGCCCCACGCCCAGGTGCAGCGGCGAGCGCGCGTCACCCGCCGCGCGCAACGCCCCGCTCAGCATGAAGAACGCCATCATCCCGAAGCTCGCCAGGAACATGATGCGGAGGTACGGAAGCGCTTGCGCCTGCACCGCCGCTTCGGCGTTCACCAGGCGTAGCAGCGCGGGAGACAGCACGTAGCCCACGGGGGCGAGGATACCGAAGGACAGCACCAGGGCTGTGAGAAACGCCTGATACACCGTGCGGTTCACCTTCACGGCATCATTGGCGCCCGCGAATCGAGCGACCAGGACGCCCATGCCCGAAAACACCGACACCACAAACACGAATACGACGAGGAAGATCTGCCAGGCCACGCCGATCGCCGCGTTCCCGGTGTACCCCACGAAATGCCCCACCATGATGTGATCGATGACGCCTTGGAGTCCGGCAATGATGTTCTGCAGCATCGTGGGCCAGGCGAGCTTCCAGACCGCGCGGGGAATCGGACCCTCAACGATGGAGCGATCGAACGATTTGGCGGGTCGCGCGGGTCCGGGCATGGGGCGGCGATTCGTGGGCCCGGTGGGTGCCGCTACACGGGGAGCGCGGCCGGGCGGACCACGCTCCCCGTGACAGCCTGATGGTAAATCGCTACCGCTAGCGGCGGTCCGGTTTCGGCCTGGACCGATACCGGTCGTAGAGCTGCTGGTGCCGGTTCTCGAGGCTCACCTCGCGACCGCCGATGATCACGTGCTTGAACTGCGTGGTGATTTCCAGCGGATCGCCGTCCGTCACGACGAGATTGGCGATCTTCCCCACCTCGATAGTGCCCAGCTGGTCCGCCACGCCGAGGATTTCGGCGCCGTTGATCGTGATCGCCCGCAGCGCCTCCTCGCGCGGCAGGCCGTAGGACACGGCGTTCCCGGCTTCGTACGGCAGCGTGCGGGAATCGGACGAGCCGAACGTCCCGAAGGCGATCTTCACGCCGGCCTGGTGCAACAGGCCGGGCGCCGCGTACATCTCGTCGTAGCCCTCGTCTTCTCCGCTCGGCAGCGCCTGCGTGGGGCCGGTGATGACTGGCACGTTCTTCTCCGCTAGCAGAGTGCGAACCTTCCAGGCCTCCGACCCGCCCGCGATCACAATCCGCACCCCCTGTTTCTCCGCAAACTCCACCGCGTTCCTGATGTCCCGCTCGTCGTTCGCCGCCACAAGGAGCGGCAACTCCTTGCGCGTGACGCGGGCCAGGGCCTCGAGCTTCAGATCGCGCGGGACGCGCTCGCCCGCCCTGGTTGCCGCATCGTAGCGACGCGCCGCCTCAAACCAGCCCTCGATCTTCCGTACGTTGTCTTCGTACCGCTGCCGCGCCTCCCTGAACGTCCGGGGCGGCGGCGGTCCCTCACCGAAGCCGCCAAAGAAGCCGAATCCGCCCATGCCGAGCCGCGGCCAGTTCATCACGATGCCGACCGACGGCACGACCTGCATCTCCTCGATGGTCCACCCGTCGAGGTTGATCAGCGTCGCCTGGCCGCCGATCCCGCCCGCGCGCGCCTGCGGAGCGCTCACGGCGTGCGTGATGCCGTTGGCGCGCGCCACCGGAATATGCTCGCTCGCCGGGTGCACGGCCGCGGCGGCGTTGAGGTGGGGATTGAAATCTCCCAGCTCCGTCATGTCGTTGGTCACGTCCACGGCGCCGATCTCGGTAAGGCCGAGTTGCGACGCGGCGTCGAACAGCCCGGGGTACACGTGCATCCCGGTTCCGTCGATCACGCGCGCGCCCGCCGGAACGGGGGCATTCGCGCCCACGGCCACGATCCTGCCGTTCTGGATCACGACGGTCCCGTTGGGGATGTCGGCGCCGGCGAGCGTGTGAATTGTCGCCCCGCGCACGGCCAAAGAGCCTGAGTCTTGTGCGAGCGCGGGCGATGCGAGGAGCCCGATCGGCGTCGCGCAAGCCGCGGCACGGCATCCGCGCAGCAGCGCAATCAGCAGTCGTTGGACGTGCAGCCTGCCGTTCATCGTCCCTCCCTCGGCCCGGCCGCGACGTCCGTCGTTACCCGTGGCCGCGCTCCCTGCCCCTTGTCCCGCTCCATCAACGCCTTCTTCTCTTCTTCCAGCGCCTTGCGGCGCGCCAGATCCGCCTGGCGATCGAAGTACACCTGGCCGTCAATCAGCGTTTGCTCGACCACGCTGTACACCGACAGCGGATGGTTCGTGTATATCACCAGATCTGCATCCTTGCCCACTTCGATGGATCCCACTCGATCGGCAATGCCGAGCTGAATTGCGGGATTTAACGTGACCAGCTTCAGCGCCTCGGTCTCCGAGAGCCCGCCCCACTTGACGCTCTTGGCAGCTTCCTGGTTCAGGTGTCGCATCTCTTCGCCGCTGTCGGAATTGATGGACACCGTGACACCGCGGTTGGTCATGAGCGCGGCATTGTAAGGAATCGCGTCGTACGCCTCCACCTTGTACGCCCACCAATCGGAGAACGTGGAGGCGCCAGCTCCGTGCGCGGCGATCTCGTCTGCAACCTTGTAACCCTCCAGCACGTGCTGGAACGTCGCGATCTTGAAGTTGAACTCCTCCGCCAGCCGAATCAGCTGGAGGATCTCGTCCGCGCGATACGAGTGCGCATGCACCAGCCGCTTGCCCTCCAGAATCTCGGCCAGCGCCTCGAGCTTCAGATCCCGCCGCGGCGGAATAAGGTTGTCGGGCGCGGCCTGCCGCCGCTGCCTTCCCTGTCGCTCCTGCCGCTGCCGTTCATACTCCTGCCATTGGCGGCGATACTCCTGCGCCTGGAGAAACGCCTCGCGAATCACGTCCTGCACGCCCATGCGGGTCGCCGGATAACGATCGGGCTCGCGGTCCCGCTTGGTGTTCTCCCCGAGCGCGAATTTGATGCCGGCTGGCGCGCCGTCGAACAGCAAGCCATCCGCATCCGCGCCCCACCGCATCTTGATCACGGCATTCTTACCGCCAATGGGGTTGGCGCTGCCGTGGAGGATATTCGCCGTGGTGACGCCGCCGGCCGCGGCTCGGTAGATCGCGATGTCGTCGGGGTCGAGCACGTCGCGGATCCCCACCATCGCCGATACCGCCACCGCACCTTCGTTCGTCGCGTCCGAGGCGATATGCGAGTGCGCATCAATGATGCCCGGGATCACGTACTTGCCTGCGGCGTCGATCACCAGTGCGTCGGCCGGCGCGGTGACGTTCGTTCCCACCGCGGCGATCTTGCCGTCTCTGATCAGGATCGAGCCGTTCTGAATGGTGCCGTTGGTCACAGTCATGACCGTGGCGTTCTTGATCAAGGTGACTCGCGACGTCCGAACCGGACCACGGTCCACGGTCATCGGCACGGGCGAAGCAAATGTCTCGACGGCCGCCGTGTCGGCTGGCCCGCGCCTGCCGCGCATCCCACCGCTGCCGCCCGGGCCGCCTTCACCGCTGTCCGCCATCGCTACGGGCACTCGGGGCTCGTACTTCCGGCCGTCCACGAACACGTACTTCACCTTCATCTTGGCGTCGAACAGGTCGCCTTCGGTCACCAGGACGTTGGCGATCTTGCCGGGCTCGAGCGTCC
>DATMAW010000142.1:0-17403 GCA_035559715.1 Gemmatimonadales bacterium
CTCGTGAAGCTGTCAGGCGAGTCGCTCGCGGGACAGCGCGGCTTCGGTCTCGACTTCGGCGTGATCGAGCGGCTGGCGCAGGAAGTGGCAGGTGTCCAGGCGCTGGGAGCGAGTCTGGGGCTCGTGGTGGGCGGCGGCAACATCGTGCGCGGCACCGAGGCCAGCAAGCAGGGCATGGACCGGGTGTCTGCCGACTACATGGGCATGCTCGCCACGGTGATCAACGCGCTGGCGCTTCAGGACATCCTGGAGCGCCGGGGCATTGAAACCCGGGTGATGACGGCCATTCGCATGGAGGAGCTGGCGGAGCCCTATATCCGCCGCCGGGCGCAGCGACACCTCGAGAAGGGCCGCGTGGTCATTTTCGCCGGTGGCACGGGGAATCCGTATTTCTCCACGGATACGGCGGCCGTGCTGCGCGCGCTCGAGATCGAAGCGGACCTGTTGGTCAAGGCGACCGGCGTGGACGGTGTCTACACTGCAGATCCCAAGCAGGATGCAGACGCGCAGTTCATTCCAGAGCTGACCTTTCAGGATGCTCTGGTCCGGGGTCTCGCCGTCATGGACGCGAACGCCTTCGGCCTGTGCAAGGAAAACCGACTTCCCATCGTCGTCATGAACGTCAACCAGCCCGGCGCGATCGCCCGCGTCCTCACAGGGGAGCGCGTCGGCACCCTCGTCCGATGAGTACGCTTCCCGACATTACGCGACACGCCAGAGAGGCGATGCAGAAGGCGATCGACAATACGAAGCACGAGCTGGCCTCGATCCGCAGCGGGAAGGCGACCACGAGCCTGCTGGACGTGGTTCGCGTGGAAGCCTACGGGCAGCATCTCCCGTTGAATCAGGTGGCGAGTGTGGCTGCGCCGGAGCCCCGGTTGCTCACGGTGCAGCCCTGGGACAGGACGCTGATGGGGGCGATCGAGCGGGCGATTCGCGCCTCGGATCTCGGGCTGAATCCTGCCAATGACGGGGCCATCATCCGGATCCCGCTGCCGCCGCTCACGGAGGAACGACGTAAGGAATTGGTGAAGGTCGTGCACAAGCTCGCCGAGGAGGGGCGGATCGCCATCCGCCACGCCCGGACGGATGCGATCGCGAAGGTGAAGAAAGTCGAGCACGTTTCCGAGGACGACAAGCACCGTACGGACAAGGAAGTGCAGAAGCTGCACGACGACGCCATCAAGCAGATTGACGCGATCGTGCAGGCCAAAGAGCACGAGATCATGGAGGTCTGACACTCCTCGGGGCGATGGCAGGAACACTCGGGCGGCGGATCGCTGTCGCGGCGGTCGCCATTCCCCTGGCGGCCGGCGTGGTGTACGCAGGCGGCTGGATTCTGGTGGGCGTGTTGGCCTTCCTCGGTGTGGTGGGCGCCCGCGAGCTCTTCGCGCTTGCCGCTCGTCGCGGCATCCAGGCATTGGCAGGTGTGGGGTTCGCGGGGGCCGGGCTCTTCCCGGTCCTGGCCTTCGTCACGCGCATGCAGCCGGGGATCGGCGACTGGGTGCTCCTTCTGCCCGCAGCGTGGCTTCTCGTCGTGCTCGGTGCCGCCACGGCCACGCGGTCACCGGATCGCGGCCCGATGTCGGGGATTGGCGTGACCCTGCTGGGCGCGACCTATGCGGGCGGACTGCCCGCCACGTTGATCTTCCTGCGGTATCCCCCGGGGGCTGCCGACCCCGGCCCGGCCACGGCGCTTGCCTTCCTGCCGCTGGTCACCACGTGGGCGTGTGACACGTGCGCCATGGCGGGCGGCGCCGCGTTCGGTGGAGCGAAGCTCGCGCCCACCTTGAGCCCCGGGAAGACTTGGTCGGGCGCCGTCGCAGGCACGGTGGCTGCCGTGCTCGTGGCACCTCTGTGGGGCGTGTTTGTCGTGGGCGGCCTGGGACTGGAGATTGCCATGTGGCAACTGGTGGCGTGTGGCATCTTCGTTGGCACGGCCGGGCAATTCGGCGATCTGGCCGAATCGCTACTCAAGCGCGAGGCAGGGGTGAAGGACTCCGGGGAGTTCTTTCCGGGGCATGGCGGTGTGTTGGACCGGCTCGATTCGCTGTACTGGACCGTTCCGGGAACCGCCTTGATCCTCGCGGCGGGGAGCGTCGGAGCGGCACCGTGATCGGCGTTGCCATCCTCGGCTCCACCGGATCGATCGGGACGAGCGCCCTCCGCGTGCTGGCCCGACATCGCGACCGGTTCCGCGTGGTGGCGCTCACGGCGTACGACTCCGCCGACTTGCTCCAGCGACAGGCGGGCGAGACGGGCGCCACGTTCGTTGGCCTTGTGCGCGGGGCCGGCAACGCGGATGCGAAGGGCGGTTCCAGGGGCGAGTCCAGCCTCGTGGAGGCCGCCACCCATCCGGAGGTGAAGGTGGTGATCAACGCCGTCGTCGGCGCCGCCGGACTGCGCGCGACGCTGGCGGCGCTGAGCGCGGGGAAACGCGTGGCGCTGGCCAACAAGGAGACCCTCGTGATGGCCGGCGACCTGGTCCTGGAAACGGCCCGCCGGGGCGGGGGAGAGATCGTTCCGATCGACTCCGAGCACAGTGCCGTGCTCCAATGCGTGGCCGGTGCGCGGCCGGGGACGGTTCGACGGCTCATCCTGACGGCATCGGGCGGGCCATTCCGGGAGTGGCCCGCCGCGCGACTGGCGGCGGCCACGGTCGAGCAAGCTCTCAATCATCCCACGTGGCGCATGGGGCCGAAGATCACGGTGGATAGTGCCACGCTGGTGAACAAGGCGCTCGAAGTGATCGAGGGACACTACCTCTTTGGCCTGGGGTACGACGCCATCGAGGTCGTCGTGCACCCCCAATCCATCGTCCACGGCCTCGTGGAGTTCACCGACGGCTCGGTTCTCGCGCAGGTTGGGTTCCCGACCATGGAGCTGCCGATCCTGTATGCGTTGACGCACCCTGAGCGAGTATCGGACGACGGCGTACGCCGATTCGATCCCGTGGCGATCGGCTCCCTGACGTTCGAGCCGTTGCGCCGCGACGCGTTCCCCGCGTTCGAGCTCGGGGTGAGCGCCGGATGCCGCGGTGGGACCGCTCCGGCTGTCTTCAACGCGGCCAACGAGGTCGCGGTGCAGGCCTGCCTCGACCGCCGCCTGCCGTTTGGCCGGATTCCGGAAGTCATCGCGCACGTGCTCGAGGCGCACGACGTCCAGGCGGTGCATGACCTGGACGGCATCCTGGCAGCCGACCGGTGGGCACGGGAGTGCGCGGAGGCCGTATGCTATTGACGATCATCGCGGCCGTCTTCGTCCTCGGCGTCGTGATTTTCGTGCACGAGCTGGGGCATTTCATGGCGGCCAAAGCCGCGGGCGTTGGCGTCGTGCGCTTTTCCATTGGCTTCGGTCCGGCCACGCCGCTGCGCTTTCGCCGGTTCGGGACCGAGTACGTCGTGTCGTGGATCCCGCTCGGTGGATACGTGATGATGGCGAGCGAGGAAGAGGCGGACATTGACCGGCGGAGCGGAGCGGCGGCCATCGAGGGTGGGGGCGCAGCCGGCGAAGGGGAGGCCACCGGTGGATTCCCTCCCGATCAGGTGTTCGAGCGGAAGCCGCTGCTGGCGCGCTTTGGCGTTCTCGTGGCCGGCGTCACGATGAACGCCTTGTTCGCGTGGCTCGTCTACGCGGGTCTCGCCGCTGCGTACGGCCGCGTGGAGGATCCCACAACCACGGTGGCCGAAGTGGACACCACGCTGCTGCCGGAAGCGGCGGCAGCCTGGAAAGCGGTGCCCCTGCCTGCCACGGTGCTGCGCGTGAACGACCGACCGGTTTCGCACTGGGAGGACATCAGCGAGGCGGTCCTGGATCCCACGAGTCAGGAGCTGCGATTTCAACTCGCGGGCCGGGAGGAGCCACTCGTGCTACCACTGGCGGGCCGGGACGGCGATGCCAGGGTCGCGCTGCTCCAAGCGCTGATCCCCCGGTGGGAGCCACGGTTCGGCGAGGTCGCTCCGGGGCGCGTGGCCGACCGGGCTGGGCTCGCGCCCGGCGATCTGGTCCTCCGCGCCAACGATGATTCCGTGCGGCACTGGCAACAGCTGGTGCGCGTGATCGAGGGACATCCCGGGGATACCGTGGTGCTGGTTGTTCTACGGGATAGCGTCCGTGTCACGGTGCCTGTGGTGCCCGCCCCGGAAGAAGCCCGCGATGCGAGAAGCGGTGCCACGCGAACCGTGGGGAAGATCGGGGTCGGCGTGCAGGCGCCCATGGTGCGGCAGCGCTTCGGGCCCGTGGACGCCGTGGTCGAGGGCGGCCGCCGGGTGGCGGCGGACGCGGCGATGGTGGTGTTCGCCGTGAAGGGGCTCGTTCTCGGGCAGATCTCTCCTCGAGAGCTTGGCGGGCCGATCTTCGTGGGACAGCTCTCGGGGCAGCTCGCCCGCGTGGGGTTGGAGCCGCTGCTCTCCTTTCTCGCGCTCTTCTCGGTAAACCTCGCAGTGCTGAATCTGCTGCCCATTCCCGTGCTGGACGGCGGCCGACTGGTGTTTCTGCTGGCCGAGGGCGTGATGCGCCGCCCGCTGCCACGGGGCCTGAGGATTCGCCTGAGTCAGGCCGGCGTGGCCCTGTTGCTCGCGGTCATGCTGCTGGCGCTGGCGAACGACGTCCTGAGGATTGTGGGACGGTAGAGCGGGCGGTCAGCGACGATCCGGACGTTCGTGCGCCGGCACAGAGGTCTCACCGATTCCCCAGCAGTATCACGACCAACGCTGCCAACACCACCACCGCCACGGCAGCCAGGGCCAGCACCCACGCCGGGCGGTTCTTGCGCGGCGGCGCCTTCATGGCCCGGATCACCGTACTGGGGCCCAGACCGAAGCTCTCGGTCCGGCGGGTTTCCTCCTGAATCTGCTGAAGCTCCTGTAACAGATCGAAGGCCGACGGGTATCGGTCGTCGGGGTGCTTGGCGAGGCACTTCAGGATGATGCGCTCCAGCCGGCGTGAGAGGGCAGGGTTCTTCGCTCGCGGGGACTCCGGCGCCACCTCCACGTGCATGCGCGCCAGCTCGAACCAGTCCGTGGACTTGAAGGGCACCTCGCCGGTGGCCGCCTTGTACAGGGTAACGCCCAGGGCGTACAGGTCACTGCGTCCGTCCAGGGGCCGTCCCTGCGCCTGCTCGGGAGACACATAGGCCGCCGTCCCGATCGTCATGTTGACGCCAGTGGCGGTGACGTAGCCCGAGAGCGCCCGGGCAATGCCGAAGTCCGCAATCACCGCCGTGCCGTCCTCGGTGAACATGACGTTGTCTGCCTTGATGTCCCGGTGGACGATGCCCGCCTGATGCGCGTAGGCAAGGCCGGTGACGACGTCCACCGCCATGCGCACGATGTCTGCCTCCGGAAGCGGACCCTCGCGACTCAGCCGCGCCGCGAGCGAATCGGGGTAGTAGTGCATGGCGAAGTAGGTGAGGTCGTCCGCTTCGCCGAAGTCGATCACTCGAACGATGTTCGGATGCTGCAGGTCCAGGGCGACCTTGGCTTCGTTGCGGAAGCGGGCGGCGAACTGCTCGTCTCCGGCATACCGCGGTCTGAGGATCTTGAGCGCGACGGGCGGGCCAGCCGCTGAGCGCCCGGAGAACACCCAGGCAAAGCCCCCCTGACCAATCAACTTTTCGATGGTGTAGGGACCCACGGTCCGACCGACCAGCTGCTCCGGCTCCAATGTCATGTGCAGACTTTACAGGGTGGTTGGCGGGGGGTAAATTACTCTGCTGCGCAAACATAGGCGCAGTCACCGCAAGCAGTGCCGCCGCTGGCTGTTGGAGGATACACGTTTCATGGGCTTTGACAAGAACGCCGTTATCGAGCGCTATCGCACGGCGCCGGGCGACACGGGCTCGGCGCGCTTGCAGGTGGCGCTTCTCACCGAGCGCATCAACTCCCTCACGGATCACTTTCGCAACCATCCCAAAGACCATCACGGCCGGCGTGGCCTGCTTATGATGGTCACCAAACGCCGGCGGATTCTCGAATATCTCAAGCGAACAGACCTCGAGAGCTACCGGCGGCTCATTGAAGAACTCGGCCTGCGCCATTAGCGCGCCCAATCTCCGCGGCGTCCCGGACCTCCGGGCCGAAACGCCGCAGCACATCCGTACGTGACACCCTGACAACACTATGACCGCTCTTCATCTTGAACGTACCGTTGCCGGCCGCACGCTTCGGCTCGAGTCCGGCCGGCTCGCCAAACAGGCCGCCGGGAGCGCCCTGCTGCAGTTCGGCGAGACCATTGTGCTGGCGGCGGTCACCGCTGCCGACACGGTGACGGCACTCCCGTTCTTTCCCCTGACCGTGGAGTATCGCGAAAAGAGCTACGCCGCAGGGAAGATCCCGGGTGGCTTCATCAAGCGCGAAGGTCGTCCGAGCGACGACGAAATCCTCGCCGGGCGGCTGGTGGATCGTTCCATCCGGCCGCTGTTCCCCGATGGCTTCAAGCACGAAGTGCAGGTGTTCCTGTACGTGCTCTCCGCCGATCAGGAGAACGACGCCGACGTTCTCGGCATCACGGCGGCGTCGCTGGCGCTTTCCCTTTCTAAGGTCCCGTGGAACGGTCCCATTGCCGGCGTTCGCGTGGGACGGGTGGACGGGCAATGGGTGCTGAACCCCACGTTCCAGCAGCTCGAGATGAGCGATATCGACATGGTGGTCGCCGGTACGCGCGACTCGATCATGATGGTCGAGGGCAGCGCCCTGGAACTGCCCGAAGAGCAGGTAGCCGAAGCTCTGGCGTTCGCGCAGCGGGGCGTCGCGGAGTTGATCGCCATGCAGGACGAACTGATCCGAATGGCCGGGGCGCCCAAGATGACCTGGACGAAGGTCGTCCCGCCGGAGGATGTCGTCGCCCGCGTGCGAGAGCTGGTGGGGGAACGGGTGCAAGAGGCGCTGAACCTCCCGGTGAAATCCGAACGCGCTCAGGCGCTCGCCGCGCTGCGGGCTACGGTTGTGGAGCAGTTGTCGGAGGCCTTCCCCGAGAACCTGAAGGACGTGGCGTCGGTGCTGGACGATATCGAGTACGAAACCATGCGCACCCAGGTCCTCGAGCGCGGGGAGCGCATTGACGGACGCGACGTCGATACCGTCAGGCCCATCACCTGCGAAGTGGGTCTCCTGCCGAGGGCGCACGGATCCGCGCTGTTCACTCGCGGCCAGACGCAGGCCCTGGTGTCCACCACGCTCGGTACCGTGTCGGATGAGCAGCGGATCGACACGATCGACGTGGCTCAGGAGACCACGAAGAGCTTCATGTTGCACTACAACTTCCCGCCGTTTTCCACGGGGGAGGTGCGGCCGATTCGCGGCGTGTCGCGGCGGGAAGTTGGGCACGGCGCGTTGGCCGAGCGTGCGCTGCAGGGCCTATTGCCGCCGTACGACCAGTTTCCCTACACGATTCGCGTGGTGTCCGACATCCTGGAGTCCAATGGATCGTCGTCCATGGCCACGGTGTGCGGCGGCTCGCTCGCCCTGATGGATGCCGGCGTGCCCATGAAGGCGTCGTGCGCGGGCGTGGCGATGGGGCTGATCAAGGAGGGCGACCGCGTGGCCGTGCTGACGGACATCCTCGGCACGGAAGACCACCTGGGCGATATGGACTTCAAGGTGGCCGGGACGCGGGACGGCGTGACGGCCATTCAGATGGACATCAAGATCCAAGGGATCGACCTGGCGGTGATCAGGCAGGCGCTGGCGCGCGCTCGCGTGGCGCGGCTTCACATCCTCGATGTCATGGATCAGACACTGGCCCGGCCGCGTTCCACGCTCTCCAAGTACGCCCCGCGGATCATCACGTTCCAGATCAAGCCGGACCGCATTGGCGACATCATCGGCCCCAAAGGCAAGACCATCCGTGGCATCCAGGACCAGACCGGCGCCGAGATCAACGTGGACGACTCCGGGTTGATCACGATCTCCTCAACGAGCGGCGAGGCCGGTGAGCGCGCCCGGGAGATGATCCAGGCGCTGGTGCAGGAACCCGAGGTCGGACAGATCTACGAGGGTACGGTGAAGAGCACCACCGCGTTTGGCGCATTCGTCGAAATCCTCCCCGGCGTCGAAGGCCTGCTCCACATCTCCGAGCTGCAGCACGGGCGCACGGAACGCACCGAAGACGTGGTGAAAAAGGGCGACCACGTGCGGGTGAAGCTGATCGAGGTAGACGGGCGCGGGAAGATGCGGCTGTCACGGAAGGCCGTCCTGGACAAGCAGTAACCCTCGGCTCATGCAGACCGTCAAGCTCGACGAGGGTCTCTACCAGACCACCGCCGAAAACGGCGTGACGGTTCTGTCGGAGGCCATGCCCGGCGTTCGCTCGGTGGCCGTGGGCATGTGGGTGCGCACGGCGTCGGCGCACGAGAGTCCCCACACCATGGGCGTCTCCCATCTCCTCGAACACATGGTCTTTAAGGGCACGGCGCGGCGCAGCGCGCGGGACATCGCGCTCGAACTCGAGGCGCGGGGCGGTGCGCTGGACGCATTCACGTCGCGCGATCACACGTCTTTCCAGGCGCGCGTGCTGGACGAAGACCTGCCACGAGCTCTCGACGTGTTGACCGACCTCGTACGCAACCCGTCGTTGCGGGACAGCGACCTCGCGCTCGAGCGAAGAGTCGTGTTGGAGGAGATCAGTACGGTGGAGGACACGCCGGACGATCTCGTCTTCGACCTTCACGCCCGTACGCTCTGGCCCGAGCATCCGTACGGTTTCCCGATTATCGGGACCCGCGAGACCGTGGGCGGCCTCCAGGCAGACGATTTGCGCGCTCTCCATCTGCGGGCGTATCACCCGCGGCACGTGGTGATCGCGGCGGCGGGCAGCCTGCATCACGAGGTACTGCTCAAGCTGCTGGCCCGGTGCGGGTGGTTCACGTTCGAGGCCGGTCCGGAGCCCCTTGCCATCCCACCCGTTCCCCCGGGGAGCCGCACCGAGCGCCGGGTTGAGCGAGACACGGCGCAGATGCACGTGGTGCTGGGCACGGACACGTTTCGCTACGGGGACCGGCGGCGCTACGCGTTGCTGTTGATCAACACCGTGCTGGGAGGCGGAATGTCGAGCCGCCTGTTTCAGCGCGTCCGAGAGGAGCTCGGCCTGGCCTACGCAGTGCATTCGTTCCAGTCGTTCTATCAGCAGGCGGGCGTTGCCGGTGTCTACGTCGGCACCCATCCATCAACGGCCGCGCAGGCCGTGGAGGTCATTCGCGAAGAGCTGCGGGCCATTGCGCGAGAGGGGCTCGTTGGCGCCCAGCTCGTCGAGGCCGCGCAGCAGGTGAAGGGCCAGGTCACGCTCGGCCTCGAAAGCCCCGCCGCGCGAATGTACCGACTGGCCACCGTCGCACTGTACGACGAGCCGTACCGCACGCTCGATCAAGTGCTGGCGGAGATCGATCGGGTGCGGGAAGACGAAGTTGCTGCGGTCGCTGCGGAGTTCTTCCCCCCGGAGCGCCAGGCGGTCGTCTGGCTCGGACCGGTCGGGGCGTTGCCATCAGCAAACTGACGAGCAAGCCATGATCATCGGCGTTCCCAAAGAGATCAAGACGAACGAGAACCGCGTGGCGCTGGTGCCGGCCGGGGCGGAGGTGCTTGTGGCCGACGGCCACACGGTCCTGGTGGAGACCGGAGCCGGCACGGGAAGCGGCTTCCCCGACGTGACGTACCAGGAGGTGGGGGCGAAGATCGTGCCGACGGCGCGCGCCGTCTGGGCGGATGCCGAGATGATCATGAAGGTGAAAGAGCCGATCGCGCCGGAGTGGCCGTTGATGCGCCCCAAGCAGGCGATCTTTACGTATTTCCACTTCGCGGCGAGCGAAGAGCTCACGCGGGCGGTGGTGCGGTCGCAATGCATCGCGATCGCCTACGAGACGGTGCAGCTCGATTCGGGCGAACTGCCTCTCTTGACGCCCATGAGCGAAGTGGCCGGCCGCATGGCGGTACAGGAGGGCGCGAAGTACCTGGAAGCGGTGAGTGGGGGCTCGGGCATCTTGCTCGGGGGCGTTCCGGGCGTGTTACCGGCGCAGGTGCTCGTGATTGGTGGGGGGGTTGTCGGCACGAACGCCGCCCGCATGGCGGCGGGACTCGGGGCGAGCGTGACATTGCTCGACCTGTCGCTCGACCGATTGCGGTATCTGGCCGACGTGATGCCCGCCAACGTTCGACTGCTCTATTCCAACCGTCGCAACATCCTGGATCAGCTGAGTCAGGCCGACCTGACGATCGGGGCCGTCTTGGTGCCCGGGGCGAAGGCCCCCAAGCTGGTGCGCCGCGAAGACCTAAAGCTCATGAAACCGGGGTCAGTGGTCGTGGACGTATCGGTCGATCAGGGCGGCTGCATCGAGACGATCCGGCCCACCACGCACGAGAACCCCACGTACATGGTGGACGGCGTGGTGCATTACGGCGTGGCGAACATGCCGGGGGCTGTTCCGCGGACGTCCACGCTCGCCCTCACCAACGCCACCCTGCCGTACGCCAGGCGGCTGGCACGTGAGGGCTGGCGGGCGGCGTGCCGCGCCGATCGGGCGCTTCGGCTCGGGCTCAATGTGGTTGAGGGGAAGGTCGTCTACCCGGGCGTCGCCGAGGCGTTTGGCCTGCCTCTAGCTCCCGTTGACTCGGTGGTGTAACGGCGCAACGGTTTAAGTCTCGGGCTTGTCAGCACTTAGGGGCGTTCATTATGTTAGGGCGCCCGTGCGCTGCCCGTCTTGGCCAGCGCGGCATGCTCGCCACCCGTTCGGCAGCCCGAGTGCGACAACCTTGATGCGCTGGCCCAAGCTGAAGCTGGGAAGTCTCCTTCCTGCGAACGAGATCGCGGTTGATCTCGGTACATCCAACACACTCATCTACGTCCGCGGCGAGGGCATCGTGCTCAACGAGCCGTCCGTCGTCGCGGTGGAAAAAGGTACCGGCGTCGTCAAAGGCATCGGCCTTGAGGCCAAGCGGATGCTGGGGCGCACGCCCGAGGGCATTCTCGCCGTGCGTCCACTCAAGGACGGCGTGATCGCGGACTTCGATGTCACCGAGAAGATGTTACGGTACTTCCTCTCTTCCATCATCCAGAAACACGTCTTCCGCGTGAAGCCGCGAGTGATCGTCTGCGTGCCCAGCGGCATCACGGAGGTGGAGAAGCGAGCGGTACGGGACAGCGCGCACTCTGCGGGCGCCAAGGAAGTGTACATGGTGGCCGAGCCCATGGCGGCCGCGATCGGCGTGGGCCTGCCGGTGGAGACGCCCACGGGCAACATGGTGATCGACATCGGCGGCGGCACCACGGAAATCGCGGTAATTGCGCTGTCCGGCATCGTGTCCGACACTTCCATCCGCACAGGTGGCGACGAGCTGGATCAGGCCATCGTGCAGTTCATGCGCAAGAACTACAACCTGCTCATTGGCGAACCAACGGCCGAAGCGATCAAGATTCAGATCGGTTCGGCGGCTCCGGTCGGGGAAGAGCGGGACATGGAGGCCAAAGGGCGGGACCTCGTCTCAGGCATTCCGAAGGTCGTGCGGGTCCACTCCAGCGAGATCCGCGAGGCCATTCAGGAACCCATTCAGCAGATCGTGGACGCCGTACGGCGAGCGCTGGAGATCACCCCGCCCGAGTTGGCCAGTGACATCGTGGATCGCGGGATCGTGATGGCCGGCGGCGGCTCGTTGATTCGAGGGCTGGACGTGCTGCTGTCGCAAGAGACCTCGCTCCCGATTCGCGTGGATGACGATCCATTGACGTGCGTGGTACGTGGGACGGGGCGGATTCTCGAAGATCCCGAGAAGTACCAGTCTGTGCTGACGACCTGAGCCCCGTGGGCCCCCCGTCGGAACGCTTCGCGACACGTCGCGACACGCTCGCCTTCGCCATTTGTCTGTTGCTGTCCATCAGCGCCCGGGTCGCTCCGCCCGACGTTCACACCGCCATCGCCACTTCGCTGCGCCGCTCGTTGCTCGCGCCGTTCCTGGCGTTGCAGCAACAGGCCGAGCTGTTCCGCACGTCGCGGACGCGCTACGCGGAGGTGGTGGCGCAGCGCGATTCGGCGCTTGTGGCTGCCGCGCTGCTGGACGCGGTGCAAGAAGAGAATGCGCAACTCCGAGCGGCGCTGGCGTTGCGCGCCCGACTGCCCGTGCGTCACCTTTCGGCCGAAGTGTTGCATCAGGCCCTGCCCACGGACGGTTTCACGTTGCTGTTGTCGGCCGGCGCGCGGCACGGCGTGCGGCCGCTTCTGCCGGTGATTGCGCCCGGTGGACTGGTGGGTGTGGTGCGCAGCGTGGAGCCGCGGACGTCCGTGGCCGTGGCGTGGGCCCATCCCGACTTCCGTGCCAGCGCCATGACCGCGGACGGCTCGGTATTCGGTATCGTCACGCCGCTGGGCGGTGGGGCGGCCTCGACGATGCTCGAATTGCAGGGGGTCCCCTATCGGGAAACGGTGCTTCCCGGGACGGTGATCTACACATCGGGGCTGGCAACCGGAGAGGGCGGGGTGTTCCCGCGAGGCATCCCTATTGGAACGATCGTCGGCGTCGGCGAGGAGCAAGTCGGTTGGGCGCGCACGTACGTGGTGCGCCCGCTCGTCCACCCCGCGTCCGTGTCTCACGTGATTCTGCTCCTGGAAACCGGACTCGACGTGCGCGCCGCGTTTGAGGGACGCACACCGTGACCCGCAGCGGGCATACGTATCGCGTCGCGGGGCTGTTGTTGTTCCTCGCCGTTCTCCACTTCGCGCTGCGCCCCTGGTTCGGCGAGGAGGCCCGCATCGCGCCGGATGTCCTCCTGCTGGCCCTCCTGGTGTACGCGATTCGAGCCCGCCCGGGTGCGGCGGCGATTGCCGGGTTCGTGGTGGGTATGGTCGGAGATGCGCTGACACCCGTGGCCGTGGGCGCCGGGGCCATGGCGCACACCATCGTGGGATACCTCGCGGCCTGGGGAAAAGCGGTGTTCTTCGCGGAGAATCCGGCCGTGAGTGGAGGCTTCTTCTTTGCCGGCACGTGGCTGCGTGATCTCCTCGTCCTGCTGGGGGGCGGACACCTGCAGGGTTCGCTGTTGTTGTGGCAGCTGGCGGTGTGGTCGCCGCTCAAGGCACTGACGACGGCGCTCGTCGGCGTGGCGATCCTCGTGCTCTTTCGGCGCTGGCTTCCCGTGCGAGGGTTGGGATGAACTGGTTCCACCCGTACGAGCTTTCGCGCCGCGCGCACGTGGCTGGTCTCATCAGCGTCGGCGCGATCGGCGTATTGCTGGTGGCGTTCTTCCGGGTGCAGGTCCTGGCCTCGAGCGACTACCGGCTTCGATCGGAGGAAAACCGGCTTCGCCCGGTCACCATTCCTGCGCCCCGCGGCCTGATCGTGGACCGCAACGGGGTCGTCCTGGCCGAGAATGTGCCCGGCTACTCGGTCGCCCTGATTGCGTCGTCGCCCGAGTCGCTGGTTGCCGCGCTCCGGCAGCTCGCGCCGGTCATGCCACTGACGGATGCCGAAGTGGCCCGGTTCGCCAGCAACTTTCGGCGCCTGCCCAACCAACCGGTCGTGTTGCAGCGGGACGCCCCGTTCGATCTCGTCTCGGCGCTCGAGGAACGGCGGGTCGTCACTCCAGGTCTGGTGATCCAGGCAGAGCCCAAGCGGCGGTATCCGGTGGGCGAGATCGCAGCGCACGCGGTGGGGTACGTGGCGGAGATTACCGAGGCCGAGTTGGCCGCAGACACCATACGGGGCAGCCGGCCCGGGGCTCTCGTGGGTCGCGAGGGGCTCGAGCGAGTGTACGACCGGCGGCTTCGCGGGCGCGACGGTATTCGGTACGTGGAGGTGGATGCGCTCGGCCGGACGGTCCGGACCTCGGACGTCGCCGCAACGCTGGTACCGAAGCCCGGCGACACCCTGTACACGACGCTGGATGTCCGTCTGCAGGAGTTCGTGGCGCGGAACTTCCCGCCGGACACCCGAGGGGCGCTCGTGGCGATGGATCCACGAACGGGCGAAATCCTCGCGCTCTACAGCGCGCCATCGTACGACCCCAACGCGTTCATCGGCGGGTACGAGCGCGAGCACTGGGCGGAACTTGCGGGGGCGTCCACGTTTCCCTTGATGAACCGGGCGACGCAGGCACGCTACCCGCCCGCGTCACCGTGGAAGCTGGTCATGGCGGCCGTGGCGGCGCAGCGCGGCCTGGTGGAGCTCGACACGCGGATGCCGATCCCGTGCCGCGGCGGGCTGCAATACGGCAATCGGTATTTCCGCTGCTGGAAGTCCGATGGGCACGGCGACGTCACCCTGACTCAGGCCATCCAGCACTCGTGCGACGTTTACTTCTATCAACTCGGCCTGCAGCTGGGCGTCCGCAACCTGCTCGCCGATGCCGTGCGACTGGGGTTCCGCGAACCGACTGGCGTGGATCTTCCATCGGAAGTTCAGCCGCAGTTCCCTGCGTCCACGGAGTACTACAACCAGCGTTACGGACCGCGAGGCTGGTCGAGCGGCGTGGCACTGAATCTCGCCATTGGGCAGGGAGAAAACGCGCAGACGCTGCTCAAGATGGTGACGTTCTACGCCGGGTTGGCAAACGCGCAAGGGCGCGTGCCCGTGCCGCATCTCGTGGCCAGAGCGGTAGGAGAGTGGCGATCGCTGGGGCTCGATGACGAGCAACTCGCCGGATTCCGCCAGGCGCTCCTCGCGGTGGTGCAGGGCGGCACTGCCGCCGCGGCGCGGGTTGCCAATCTCCACATTGCCGGCAAAACTGGAACGGCTCAGAACCCGCATGGAGCCGACCACGGGTGGTTCATCGCGTTCGCCCCCGTGGAGGATCCGTCTATCGTCGTCGGGGCGGTGCTCGAGTTCGCCGAGCACGGGACAGTCGTGGCACCATTGGTGAATCGTGTCATCGCCTACCACCTCCAGGGTCCGAACGCGCTTCCGGCACTGGCCGGTTCCTATCACCTCGTTCTCCCCGAGGACTCGGCACCCGAGGCTGTTCCCATCCTTCCGGACACCGCGGTGATGCTCCCGATTCGAGATGACTCAGAAGGGCTTCGATAAACGCCTGCTGGGCACCGTGGCCGTGCTCACCGCGATCGGCCTGAGCACGTTGTATTCGGCGGGGAAGACGGATGTGCCGACCGGACTGGACGACATCTGGCAGCGCCAGCTTCTGTGGCTGGGACTTGGCGCGGTGCTGGGCGCGGGCGCGTATCGCATCTCTCCTCGCCTCCTGGAGTGGTCGGCTCCCCCGCTGTACGGGCTGACGCTTGCCCTGCTCGCGATCACGCTCGTGTTCGGCACGGGCGCCGGAACGGCTGCCGGGACGAAGTCGTGGTTGGCCGTTGCGGGCGTGCGGATCGGGCAGCCCGCCGAGATCGCTAAACTTGCCACGATTCTCATGCTCGCCCGCCACCTCGAGGCCCGGCGGCGGCCGGCCCAAACCATGCGTGAGCTCCTGGCTCCCTGTGCGATCGTCGGAGCACCATTTGTCCTCGTCGGGCTCCAGCCGGACCTCGGTAGTGCCATCGTGTTCCTGGGCATTTTGTTCGGAGTGTTGTTCTGGGCGGGCGTGTCCCCGCGGCTGCTGCTCATGCTTGCTTCGCCTCTCATTAGTTTGTTGCTGGCGTTCTCAACGCTGTCGTGGGGCGCGTGGATCGTGATCCTGACGATTCTCCTGATCACGTGGCGCCCCTACGTGCTGGAGGGAGCATTGGTGTGGTTGGGGAACGTGGCGATGGGGGTCATTGCCCTGGATCTGTGGCAGCGCCTTGCGCCGTATCAGCAGAACCGACTGCTGTCGTTCCTCAACCCGGAAGCCGATCCTCAGGCCGCGGGCTGGAACATCATCCAGTCCAAGGTAGCGATCGGCTCGGGCGGCCTGTTGGGGAAGGGCTTCACGATGGGCACGCAGAAGCGGCTTGCCTTCCTGCCGGCGTTGCACACGGACTTCGCGTTTCCCGTGCTCGCCGAGGAGTGGGGGTTCGTTGGTGTGACCGCGGTGCTGGCGCTGTTTGGCGCCTTTTTACTTGGTCTCGTGCGCGTCGCGCGCCAGGCCACCGATCCATTCTCGTCCGTGATGGTCGCAGGCATCGCGGCGCTGATGCTGACGCATCTGGTGGAGAACGTGGGGATGACGGTGGGGCTGATGCCGATCACCGGGATCCCACTGCCATTCTTCTCCTATGGAGGATCCTTCCTCGTGACTTGCTGCCTGGCGGTGGCCGTGTCGCTACGCGTCGCATGGGAGTCCCGCAACGCCGGATACGTAGGGCGCTAGACGCCGCAGGGCTAGCGCCCCCGTGTTGGCGCGGCCACATTGGGTTGTCCATGGCCTGGTTTCGCAAAGAACGCAAAGAGCGGAAGTCCTCGCGCGAGCGGCTGGAAATTCCCCCGGATGCCTGGGATAAGTGTGAAGAATGCGGGCACGTCGATATCCGGGAGAAGTTCGAACGCACGCTCCAGGTCTGTCCGTCCTGCGGGTTTCATCGGCGGATCAGTGCCCGCAGATACGTAGAGATCCTCACCGATCCTGGCAGCTTCGTGGAACTGTTCGGTGAGCTTCGGTCGGTGGATGCGTTGCGCTTCGAGGGGTATGCCGATCGCGTGGCGCGTGCCTATCGCCAGGTGGGGAGCCACGACGCGATTCTCACAGGCCACGGCACGCTCACGGGTGTGGCGATCAACATCGGCGCCATGGAATTCGGGTTCATGGGCGGGTCCATGGGAAGCGTGGTCGGCGAGAAAGTGGCGCGGCTCGCCCACCGCTCACTGGAGCGACACCAGGCCTTGGTGGTGGTCTCGGCCTCGGGTGGAGCCAGAATGCAGGAGGGCGTGCTCTCGCTGATGCAGATGGCCAAGACTTCCGCGGTGATCGCCCAGCTGCGGGAGGCCGGCGTGCCGTTCATTTCCATCCTCACCAATCCCACCACGGGCGGAGTGTCAGCGTCGTACGCGCTGCAGGGCGATGTCATTCTCGCGGAGCCGGGGGCCGTGGTGGGATTTGCGGGCGCGCGCGTGATCAAGCAGACCATTGGGCAAGATCTGCCTGAGGGATTCCAGACGTCGGAGTTCTTATTGGACCACGGGATGGTTGATGCCGTGGTCCCGCGCGCGCGTTTGGCGGAGACGACGGCCAGCCTCGTGCGTATGATGCAGGGACTTCCGGCAAGCGGGCCATCCGACTGACCGACGCGTTCCACGAAGCCATAGCATATCTGTTCCCGCGGCAGTTCGCCCGGAGCAGTTGGTCGCTGGACCCCACACGGATGTTACTCGAGTCGCTGGGGCATCCCGAGCGGCACTACCCGGTGCTCCACGTGGGAGGGACCAACGGGAAGGGATCGGTGGTCGCGCTGGCGTATGAGGCCCTGCGGCAGGCCGGCTGGTCTGTTGGATCGTACACGTCGCCCCATCTCGTGGATGTACGGGAGCGATACATGGTGGACGGCCGGCCAATCAC
>DATMAW010000143.1:0-12352 GCA_035559715.1 Gemmatimonadales bacterium
GGAGGGGCGGGGATTGACTCCCGCCCCTCTCTCTCCTACGTGAGCCTGGGGCCTCGTTCAGCGTCGCTGTGACGCCAACCGCCGCGCGAGAGCCTGGTAGTCCTTGTAGATCTCTCGGACCGAGCGAACCGGCGCACTTCGCTGACCACCTGTACCACCGCCCGCCGCGATCGACATGTCGGGCGTCCCCGGTCCGCCGAAGGTGTACACCTCACGCACGAGCACGTCCAGTTCCTTGGCCGGAACCGGCATGTGCCGCGGGGTGCCAAGCGTGAGTCCATCAATCCTGCGCCGGTTGAAGAACGGATCGGTGCCTTGCCCCATGAACTCGATCTCCTGCTCGTACTGCAATGCTGCCAACAGCGCCGCCGTCCCCTCGGCACCTGTGAGGGCGGACAGTCCGCCGCGGCCCACACGGCTGTTGTTGATCAATCCCGCGGCGGTCACGGCGCTCCCACCGCCTCGCAACAGCCCCTCGGCCCACAACAGGTCGTTCATCTGGCGCGTGTACATGGGGTCATAGCCGGTGCCGTCCTCGCCCGGCAGGTTCTCTCCCCGGTAGGCCAGGCGGCTGTAGCGGACATGCGTGAGGTTACTCTGGTGATACTGTCCTCGTGCTGGCGGGAAGATCACCACCTCTGAGCATGCGAAGTCCGTCCCGGCGTTGGCCGTCGCGGCCGTGGTCGCATACCCGTTGAAGTCGTCCGCCGGACCCCAGGTGCCGTCTCCCACACGCCGGTCCACGCCATAAATGCCAGCGGACGTCGGGCAAGGATTGCCGCCCGGTACCGGCCATGGATGCGCGTGGTTGGTGGAGAGCATGTTCGCCACGCGCGTATCCACCCGCACGGTCCCGATCGAATTGCCCCACACCTTGACGCAATCGAGACCACACTCGCGGCTCTCGATGTCGATGTAGAACTCCCAGTCAAACGGCGTCCCACTGCTGATGCCCTGGGACGCATACGTCGCCACCTGCGCCCAGTTGGCCGCGGTGTTCTCCGCACTGTTCCTGGGGAACAGCGCCAGCAACTCGGCCTGCATGGTGCGGATGACCCGGCGAATCTGCTGGTTGGTATAGGCCTTTCCGGCGCCCACCCCCATCCACTCACCTTCGGTGGACCAGCTCTTGAGGCCGGCCTCGGTATACGCCTCGTCAAACTTGGCGATCGCGGCGTCGCGCAATTCCTGCCGGGTGTTGAACTGCACCTCGCGGATGTTCGAGACATCTGTCGTCTCGTCCACCACGAATCCTTGATCGTACATCAACGCGAGGCCACTGAGCGCCATGCCCTGCAGCATCTTGGCGATCGCCTTGTTGCGCGACGTGAGCGTGTTGTCGGTGGCGCAGTCGTCGTCGAAGCAGAGACCCTCGTCAATCGCCTTGAGCACGTCGTTGGCCGACGACAGGATCGTGTAATACCCGTACCAGGCCGTCTCGACGGCCAGGCCCGCGTCCCCTGCCGTGGCGCTGTTGTTCCAGCCGCAGCGCGACGGGCAGTCCGACGCCACGGAACTGTAGTACCGAATGGCGGCATTGTTCCACGAGGCCGTGTAGTTGTCGGCCATCATGTTCAGCGCCATGATGAAGTAACTGCCGCGCGTGTCCACCCAGGTTCGGAACGCGCCGCCCAGCAACTGCTGGAGACCCGCCGGATCGGCAAAGGCCCGTTCCGCGTCCGGCGCGTTCGGGTTCTCAACCTCGAGGTCACACCCGCCGACCGCGAGCGCAGCCAGCAAGGTGGCACCCAGGGACGACAGCCGCGGCATGGAAAACGCTCGATGTGGTTTCATGTCGGGGCGCCTTATCAGAAGGTGATCTCGACGACCGTCGTGAACGTCCGGAACTGCGGATATTGGAACCAATCCATCCGGACCTGGAACGGATCGCCTTCGAGGCCCGATACTTCGGGATCGAGCCCTGAGTAATTGGTAATGGTGAACAGGTTGCGGGCGATGAAGCCCAGCCGCAGCTCATGGAGCGAGCCCAGACCCACCCGTCGGAGCTGGTCGCTCACAAACGTGTAGTTGACCGACAGCTCCTTGAGCTTGGCGTAGGTCCCGTCCTCGATGAAATAGTCGTTGGCATCGAGACCGTTGTAGAACCCCACTCCGTAGTAGCCGAGCGCCTTCCGGGGACAGGATCCCACTGTCGGGTTCGCCTGAGGAGTACCGCAGGTGGCGGCGTTCGCCGGCTTGGTGCTCTGATCCTGCACGCGGTCGCGGGTGGCCTGGAAGGCCCATTGCCGCGTCCCGTTGTAGAGATCGCCGCCTTTGGACCAGTCCAACAGCCCGTTTACGGTCAACCGTTGCACGTTCAGCGTGGCGTTGAAGCTGAGGTTGAAGTCCGGGTTGGCATCGCCGATCTGGACGATCTGCGACGTCACCTTGCAGTTGCCGGCGGCGTCCCGGAGCTTGCAGAAGGTGTACTTGATGGCTCGTTCGTTCGGCGTGCCGTACTGGCTCTTCCGAACCACATAGCCATCCTCGTTGATCATCACCGAGTCGGGGCACCACGTTCCAGGGCACGCCCTGGACTTCGTGGGGTCATCGTACAGCTCCTCGATGTTCCGGATCCAGCGGTTGCCATAGAGGGCCCCGAGGTTCGATCCCTTCCCCAGGAAGAACGCCGCCGGCATCTGCTGGAAGCTGTACAGCCGCTCCGGCAGGTCCCACTCGGTGATCACCTGCCGCGTCCGGTCGCCCACGACGCTCAACGTCAGGGTGGTGGTGCGCCCGTCAATCACGCGGGCCCCGAGGCTGATCTCATGGGTCTTCGCGTCCAGCTCTCCCGTATTCTGCCACTGCTGCTTGAAGCCGGCAGCCGCGGGCAAGTCCACCAGGAGGATCTGGTCGGTCGTGGTCTTCTTCGCGTACGTGTACTCGGCGTTGAACCGACCGCCGAACTCGATGTTGGCGCCGAGTTCCATTTCGGCCGCTCGCGCCGGTTTGAGCAGCGGGTTGCCGAGAATTTCTTTCGTGAAGCCACCCGGGGTTACGTCGAGGATTTCGTACTGATAGTCGAATCCGGGCCGGAGACCCGCCGTGCCGTACGAGCCCCGCAACCGAAGTTCGTCGATGCCGGGAAGGTCGAAGTCCTCAGTGACCCGCCACGCTCCGGAGGCTCGGAAGTACGTTGCCCACCTGCTCTGCGGCCCGAACAATGACGAACCGTCGCGGCGCACGAGCGCGTCCACGATGTAGCGATCCTTGATGTCGAACGTCGTGATGGCGAAAACGTTCTGGTTGCGGATCGTCTCCTCGACCGACTCGGACCTCACGCTCGACGGGTCCGCGCCGGCGAACTCCGGCACGCGCTCCACGATCAGCGTACCGGAGGAAGACTCCAGTCTCAGGTTCCGCTGGTTCTCGATGACCCCGGCGATCTTCGTCGTGTTGGTGATATCGCCGAATCTCCACGTCCCCGTAAGCGTGCCACTCCCGTTGTACTGGTAGTCATTTCTCGTCCGTCGAAGGAGTGACCCCTGCGTTGGCGTACCCGTCGACGTGGGGTAGCCATAGGGCGTGAAGTCCTTGTACGACGTGCCCTCTTGGTCGTAGGCGAAGCTGCCTTCCGCGGTCAGCCAGCTGAACACCTCCCACCGAACCCGGCTCGACCCCGTGAAGCGGTTCCGGTCCTCGGTGATCTTGCGGTTTTGCAGCTCGCACAGAGGGTTGAAATCGTTGGCTACGTCACCAGAGAGGGGCACCGTGCAGCGGAATCCCCACGTGCTGTCCGGCTCCGTGATGTCCACGTCCGGCTGGACGAACATGAGCCCGAAGAACGGGCTCCCCGTACCTTCCGCCGCACGCCCGTTCGTGGAGTTCGCATAGAACGCGCTGAACGAGGCGTTCATGTTGGGTCGCAACTGCTGATCGAGGTTGAGCCGGAAGTTGCGCCGGGTGTACCCGCCGAGGCCGAAGATGACGCCTTCATTCCGGGTGTTCTGGAATGACGCGTTGAAGTTCGTCGTGCCGCGGCGCTGACCGAAGGAGACGTATCCCGTCCAGAAGGCCCCGGTCTGGACCAGGGCGTCCCACGGATCGTAGTACACCGGGAACGGATTGTCTGCGATCTGGTCTGCCTCGGTCTGTCGCGCGCCCTGGGGCGAGAGCAGATAGTTGCCGCTTGCGTCAACGCGCCAGGCGTGCGAGCGGGAAAACGTCATTCGCTTGGGCATCTTGTTGACGCCGCCCTCGAAGCGCGTGGTGACCCGCAGTTGCCCTTCGGGCAACGCCCGGCCGCGCTTGGTGAAGATCTGCACCACCCCATTGGCGGCGTCGGAGCCATACAGCGAAGAGGCGGCCGCGCCTTTGATGACTTCCACCCGCTCCACGTCTTCAGCGGCGATGTCCGCGATCCCGAACCGGACGATCACGCCGTCCACGATGAACAGCGGATCCTGCCGTCCACCGATGCTCGTGGCGCCGCGAAGTCGAATGGCCATCTCGCTGCCGGGTTGCGCGGAGATCGGGACCAGGCGGGCGCCAGCCACCTTACCCTGGATCGATACCAGTGCGTTGGCGCCCGGAACCTCTCGCAGTTGCTCGTCGGAGACCTTGGCCACGGCGAAGCTGAGCTTCCGGGCCTCGGTCGCCTCGGCGGTTCCGGTCACGACCACTTCGTCGAGCCGGAAGGGGTCGCCCGAAAGGTTGAAGTTCACCTGGAGCGTCCCCGGCCCAAGCGTCACGCGCTGGATGTTCGGGCGGTGGCCGATGTAGCGCGCCACGAGCGAGACTTCCATCCCGCGGACGGCACCGGGTGGAATCTCGAGCCGGTAGGTGCCGTCGGCCTGCGTGGTCGTGCTGATGGACGTGTTGGCCACGGCGACGCTGGCGCCGCCGAGGGGACCGCTCCGATCCGACGTGACGCGACCGGTGACCACGGCCCCTTGCTGGGCCGCGAGCGGTGTGGCGGCGACCACGGCCGCAAGCGCGGCCGCGAGCGCGCCACCTAGCAACAGACGCGCAGAATTCATCATCTGCCTCTCTGGTTGGTTGACGACGTGGACTTTTGCAGGATCTGGCTTCTTGACGGCTTGGGTTTCTACAGGAAACCGAATCTCCGAGGAGTTGGCAGCGCCACTCGTCCCCCGGAGCGATCGAACTGTCCGTTCGTGCACTCGAGCGAACCAGTGATTGAACTGGTGAGAGCGACTAACCGTACTCACCCCCGAGTCGGGAGGGGACCGTGCATGGCAGGTTGGCGTTGCATTATACGACGCCGACCGAGCCTATGCTACTGTCTGTTCCGGCCATCGGCCAGGGTTACCTTTCAACGGTCGCCCGTTGAGCGACGAGGCCCGATTGGTTCGCGACCATATTGCCTCAGCAGCACATCCGGCGCAATGGGACCAAACGCACGAGGGCATCCCACAATGCAGGAGGGCATCCCATTATGGATACATCGACCCGGCGTTGCCAGGAGCGTTGGCGGGCCACAACGCGGAGCCCTGAGACGGAGATCTCCAGGAAGTCGGGCCGTACTGCTGCCGGGATGCTCGTGGGCGTGCCACTGGCGGCGCTGGTCTGGCTGGCGATCTCTCCAGGGTCGGTCGGCGCGCAAACGCTCCGCGGCCGCGTGCTCGACAGCGAAATGGGCCATCCCGTGGGCGGCGCCACCGTGCGAATCCGGGGAGCCGGTACAGCGGCCACCACCGACAGCCTGGGCTGGTTTCAAGCCGGGGGACTTCCCGCTTCAGAAATCGAAGTGACGATCGAAGCGCTTGGCTACGCCAGGGGGACGTTCCGCGTCACCATCCCACCGTCGGGCGTGCTGGATCAAGACTTCGCCTTGGACTTCACCGGCTATCGGCTGCCGGAAGTGGTGGTGCGCGGCCGCGCGGAGCAGCTGGCCGTCCGGTACCGGGACTTCGAGCTGCGCCGCCAGCGGAAGCTCGGCGCTTACTTCCGGTGGGACGAGCTGCTGAAGAAGGGCTCGAACACGGTGGGCGATGCCCTCCGCACAGTCCGCGGGGTTCGCATCCAGTGCGACCAGTCGTCCTTCGAGTGCCATGCCGTCATGGCCCGCACGCCGCAGTGTGCGCCTGTGTGGTTCATAGACGGCGTGGAGGTTCGCTCGTTCCTGGAGAACACCCCGATCCGTGACATCTACGGGATCGAAATCTACCGCGGGCCCGGGGAGGTACCCGGGGAATTCGGCGGGTCGAACTCCGCATGCGGCGTCATCGTCATCTGGACAAAGTCACGACCGTATCGCTGAGACCCCTGCCGGAGATTCCGGCAAGGCGTAGTTACGACGGATCCGCAACGGCCGCAGGTGACCGGCGGCTGCTGGCCGAGTTGTTCCCCAACTGACCGTCGTGGTTGCGGCCCCAGCAGAAGGCCTCCCCATCGGTGGTGATGCCACAGGTGTGGAATCCGCCAGCCGAGATGGCCTTGAACGCGAGCCCGCCCGACACCGGTGTGGGCAACAGTCGCCTGTCCGTCGAGCCGTCACCGAGTTGCCCGTCGTCATTCTGACCCCAGCAGTATGCCGAGCCGCTCGAGGCGATCGCGCACGTGTGGTCCAGGCCTGCGCTGACGGCCACAAACGTCATGGACGGGGCGACCCGCTCGGGTACCCCGATCCGGTCGAGCCGCCCCACTCCGAGCTGTCCCACGTCTCCGTCGCCCCAGCAGTACAGGGCCCCGTCGCTCGCGATACCGCAGGTGTGCGAGCCGCCCGCAGCCAACGACGTGAGCGTCAGGTCCCCCCGCACGGGCGTGGGCGTCAGTTTGTCCGCCTCCGTGCCGTTGCCCAGCTGACCTGCCGCGCCCCTTCCCCAGCAATACGCAGCGCCGCCAGCCGTGAGCCCGCAGCTGTGGGCCCCTCCGGCGGCGATGCCAACGAAGTTCAAGCCTCCGCCCACCAACACGGGCGTTCCGGACGGCGTCAAGGAGTTGTTCCCCAGCTGCCCACTCTCGTTCTCGCCCCAACAATGGGCTTGTCCGCCGGACACCAGAGCGCAGGTATGCAGGCCGCCGGCCGCAATCGCCACGAACCTGAGGTTGCCCTGAACCGACCCCGGCGTGAGACGACACGGAACGCTGCTGGTTCCATCGGTGCAGGTGGCGTCGCTGGCGACCCCCAGCTGCCCGCGATCGTTCTGTCCCCAGCAATAGCCGTCGCCGGCGGCAGTAAGCGCGCAGGTGTGCGGGATTCCTGTGGACACTGAGGCGAGGGCGGGCGCTCCCTGGACGCGCACCGGGGTGAATGCGTCTTCCGTCGTGCCGCGACCCAGCTGGCCGGAGGCGTTGAATCCCCAGCAATAGGCGAGCCCATCGGACGTGAGCCCGCAGGTGTGCAGCCCTCCGGCAAACAGCTGTACGAACGCTGTCGTTCCGGGACCGGTGACCGAATTACCGCAGGCAGCGGCGACCACCGCCCCGGCGAACGCAGCGTGCCTAGCGCTGGATCGGAGGAGGCCCACTGCCGCCACCGCTGCTGCCGCCGCCGCCCATGGCGCCGTACAGCACGGCGCTCCCAACAACGGCCACGCCGGCCAGTCCAAGGCTCCTGGGAAGCGAGACGGTCTTGCGCTCCAGCCTGCCGAGGTTCGCCCGTGGAATCGTCACGGTCTCACCGCTGGCCTTGTACTCGGCGCGACCGGCCCGAAGCCAGGTCGCCGAAAGGACGAGCGTGTCCTGTGCCCACTCCACGAACTCGCCATGTGCCCCCGTGACGTTGTCTACCGCGACTCCGGACAGCTGGAGCCGTACCGGCTGGCGCAATTCCACACGCATCTCCGTTCCCGGCCTGATCTCAGGCGCTGGAGCCGTGAGCGGAGCGTACGCGAAACATCCGGTTGAGCCCACGACAGCGAGCATGGCCGTGCCGCAACCTCGCATGGCCCTTTGCATGCGATCGAATCTAGCGATCGTGAGTCGTCCCTCCGGTGGTGAGCACGATCCGTTGGGTTCCCGGGTTCCGCGCCTCACCACCGCCAGACGAAACGGCCTCCCGGCGGTCGCCGTGCCGCGGGAAGCGGAGCGGCGACCGTGGGGAGGCTTCGTCAGTCAACCAACAGCCCAACGATGAATCCGGCCACTGCTCAGCAGGGATTCGGATCGTTGGCATTCCGCGCAGGCTGCGCAGTAGCCGACGGAACGTTCGGGTTGGGGCTCTCCTCAGCTTCCGGATAGAGCAACCGCCCGGGCACGCGCTGACCGGCGTACGTCACGATGGCCGGCCGGCAGGTGCGCTTGTAGTCGTTCCAGGTTTCGATGTTCAGGAACAACGACATGTACTTCTGCAACATGATCTCGTCGAACAGCGCCGTGCCCGTGAGCACGTCGTTGAATGCCTGCGCCGCCGCCATGCTCACGCCCTTGCGGGCGCCCTCGCACGCCAGCGCGTTGTCCAGGCTGGTGCGAATCGTGGCGTCACCGGCGGGGCTCCCCAGCGTGCGATACTGCGCCTCGGCGAGGATGAAGTAGTTCTCCGCGCACGTGACGAACGGCTGGGCGTAGTCCGGCGCGCCGGAGCCGTCCAGGTTGATCTGCGACGCGCTCTGGCCCGGGTCCGCGCCACCGCCGGTCCGGTTGCGCGTTCCCGGCGGCGAGCCGACGTATTGACCCGCGAACGCCCCGGACCCCGTCGTGAAGTACAGCGGCAGGCGCGGGTCGGAGCGGGCCAGCAACGCATCCACCAGGTACTCTCCCGCGGCGATGTACCCGGACCGCTGGATGCTGAACGTGTACCACAGGTTGTTCTCGGTCGTGGCACTCGAGTGCCGCGCGACCCAGTCACCCGACGACGTCGTGATTCCCTGGTTCGCCTGCGTGATGGCGTTCCCATAGTTCGCGGGCGTCCCCTCGGCCCAGTGCATGTAGAACCGGGCCTTGATGGTGCGGGCCACGGCGACCCAGCGCGCGGCGTTGCCGCCGAAGGCGAAGTCAGTACTTCCGGGTCCCGCGCCGGTGCCACTCTGAAGATCCGTGATGGCCTCATCCAGCAGCGCCTGAGCCGCCGCATACACGGACGCCTGGCTGTCCAGCACTGGCGTCTCGATGGTCGGGTCCACGGCCTCCGAGTACGCGACGTCTCCAAACACGCTGGCCAGCATGCCGAGCCGGTACGCCTCGTACACCTTGAGGACCCCGGCGTACACGCGGCGGTTCACGTCGTTCGCCAGCCTGATGGCACGGCGAATGTCCACCAGGCCGCCGCCCGTGTAGAAGTTGGTGTAGTCGTCTCCCTCGGACTGCGTGAAGACGTACTGATCGAGGGTCTGGAACTGGCGATCCACACCCGCCAGGTGCTGCGTCCAGACCTGCGCCAGGCGAGCGGTCTGCCCTTCTTCCATCAGCATGTTGTTCACCTGGATCGAGACGAACAATTGATCCAGGCTCGCTTCCGGCACCAGGTTGGGGTTCGACTCGATCGGCTGGATGAACTCACATCCCACCAGCGCGCCGGCGAGCAGAACCGCGCCGAGTGCGCGGCCAGTTGAATTTCTGCGTGGCATGCTCATCTCCTCCGGCTCTACCGGTGCAAGGTGAAGGTCACGACGAACGAGCGGGTCTGCGGGTGGTTGAAGTACTCCAACCCGCGGCCCGTGCTCTGGCCCGTGAGGTTCGATTCCGGATCAATGCCCGTGTAGTCGGTCCACGTCTTCAGGTTGCGACCGCTCAGGGTCACGTCGAGTTGATTGAAGCCCCACCGCTCGAGCCACGCTCCGTCGAGCGTGAACGCCAGCGACACGTCTCGCAGCTTCACGAATCCGCCGTCCTCGACGAACGGCTGGCTCGGACCCGTGAACCCGCTGCCGAGTCCGCCCTGGGTCCAGGTGGCCCAGTTCAGCGTCACGGCGGTGCCCTTACCGGGCCCCTCGACGCCGGTCGGGCTGGCGCAGGTGGACACTTCGCCCTTGGCCCAGTCGCCGCAGCCGAACACGTGGTCGGCCCCGGCGCCGTGCATGACCTCGGTGGACTTGTGAGTGCCGAAGAAGAACAGCGCGCCCTTCGTACCGTTCCAGATGTCGCCGCCCTTCCTCACGTCCACCAGGCCAGAGATCCGGACCTTATTGGCGATGGTGAATGTGTTGCGGACGCTCCCCGTCCAGTCGGGATTGGTATTCCCGATGACTCGGAACTCGGGGTCGTACTGCGGGAATCCGTCCGGACCGATGAACAGGTCTCCCGGAGCGGCATTGGGATACAGCGCGTCAATGTCGCAGTCGGGATCGCCATCCAGATCGCAGTCGGCGATGATGCCCCGCCCGAACCGGATGAAATCGTCGCCGTACAGCACGCCGAACGGCTCGCCCTGCACTGCGGCGGCGTACGGCACGTCGAACCCGGCGAGGAATACGTTGTCCGCGCCCAGCAGGGTGTCCACCATGCTGTTGTTCTTGGCCCACTGCGCGGCGATACGCCACGAGAAGTTGCGCGCGTTCACGGGAAGCAGATCGAGCGTGGCTTCCCAGCCCCAGTTACGGATCACTGCGCCGTTGGCCGATTTCTGCAAGTAACCCGTACTCGGCGCGATGGGCAGGTCGAGGATGGCGTCCTCAGTCTTGGCGCGGTAGTACGTCACACCCAGCGCGACGTTGCCGCCCAGCAACTGGATATCGGTGCCGCCTTCCCACTCGGTGGTCTTCTCGGGCTTGATCTTGGAGTTCCCGAGCGTCGCCTGCGACAGCACGCCTTCCAGACCGCCGTAGATGGACTGGAGACCGAAGGGCGATACCCACCCGTCTGTAAACGTCCCGGTTGTGAAGGCGCTGACGTTGGAGTACACGGGGGGCTGTCGACCCGCTACGCCCCAGGCCATGCGCAGTTTTCCGAAGTGCACGAGGCCGGGGACGGCCTTGGAGAACTCCCACACCGCGCTGGCCTTGGGATAGAAGAAGCGGCTCGATTCAGTCTTGTTCGTGACTGTGTCGATGTCCCCGCCGAACGTGTTCGACCCGTCGTACCGCACGGCGCCGGTAAGGTAGATCTGCTGCGCCAGATCCACGCTGCCCTGCACGAAGTACCCGTCGGTGCGGACCCGCTGGTAGTACTCGTCCGGAATCCGGTCGATCGAGAAATCGAGCTGGTCAGTGCCAAAAATCAGGTTCTGGCCGTTCACCTGGTAGCGGCGGTACTCCTGCTGGTTCAGGTTCTGGCCAGCCCCCAGGCTCCAGCTGAAGTTGTCGCTCTCCTGCCGTTGGACGGTTGCGAGGAGCGTGTGGTCCCAGTTCTTGGTGACCAGTTCCGCGCGGATCATGCTGCCCAGCGGGTTGTTGGACGAACTTTTGGGCAGCACGGTGAGGCGTTGGTCGTTCGCGAAATCCGCCCCGAGCAGATAATTGACGTTCAGCCAGGGGAAGGGATCGTAGTCTATCGAGATGTTGCCGAAGGTCCGGTCCACGTCGGTCGTGTTCTTGTGCTCGTACATCACCCAGAACGGATTGTCGTAGCCACGCGCCTGTGTGAGCGACGTGGGACGGGGGCGGCGATACGAGTAGTGCAGGCCGTTCAGCGTGTCGAGATAGCACTTCCCGTCATACAGGGCCGCCGAGCGCGGGCTGCAGTTGTTGAACTCGGGCGGCGTACGAAGAGCGCCGAGCAGGATGCCGCTGATGTTGGAACCCTGCTGAATGAGGTCGCCGTTCGACGTGGTGTAGGCGAAGTTCCCGCCCACGTTCAGCGTCGAGGAGAAGTCATGGCTCCCCTTGAGGCGCGTCGTGATACGGCGATAGGCCGAATTGTCGAGGAACACGCCCTGATGATCCAGGTAGCCCACCGACATGTAGTACGTGGTCCGGTCGGTCCCGCCCGACAGCGTCAGCGTGTTGTCGAACTGGTGCCCCGTGCGGAACAGTTCGCCAGCGTGGTCAAACACCGGCGTGCCGGCGGCCAGCGGGGGACCCCACGAGGCGCCCGTCAGCACGCCCGCTCCCGTCAGGTTGGACAGATTTACGCCCGGCTGCCCGAACGGCGCGCCGTCGAATCCCTGGCCCCACCCCGTCTGTAGCGGCTGCATCTCGGTGACCTTGTCCCAGGTGTAGGAGGAGGTCACCGTCATCCGGGTAGCGCCCCGCTGACCCGACTTCGTCGTGATCATCACGACGCCGTTTGCCGCGCGGGAGCCGTAAATGGCCGACGCCGCGGCGCCCTTCAGGATCTCGATGCTCTCGATGTCCGCCGGGTTGATGTCGGCAGCGCGGTTCTGCACCTGCGTGCCGGCCACGTCCGCCTCGACGCCGATGGACGAGTTGTCAATCGGCTGTCCATCCACGACGAACAGCGGTTGCGTGCCGCCCGAGATGGAGCGGGCACCGCGGACGCGGATGTACACGCCGGCGCCGGGCTCGCCGGACGTTTTGGCGATCTCCACGTTGGGGGCCTTGCCCGCCATCGC
>DATMAW010000144.1:0-6039 GCA_035559715.1 Gemmatimonadales bacterium
CGGTGCCGGCATGGCCCGCGCCGAAGTGATCGTGCGGGCTCTCGTCCCGTCGCAAGAAGCCGGAGAGTCCCCCGCGCTGGCGCAGCGTTGGCAGCAGTGGATTGCGGCCGGTGAGGATCTTCCAGGGGTACCCCTGATGCCCCACGTCCCACACGATCCGATCGTTCGGGGAGTCGAACGCATGGAGCAACGCCACCGTCAGTTCCACCACGCCCAGCCCCGCGCCGATGTGGCCCCCGGTCCGGGACACGACCTCGATCAATCGCTGTCGCACCTCGTCCGCCAGCGCCTGCAACTGGGCGCGCGACAACCGCCGGATGTCGGCCGGCTCGTGAATCGTGTCGAGGAGTGTCATGTCGCCGTCAGGATCGCCGGTTGACGATGAACTGCGCGAGATCGTGGAGCAGGGTTGAATCTATCCGCGCCCCCCGCAAATGGGCTACGCCCCGCTCGACGCAGCGTGCCGCCTCCGCCTCGGCGGCGGCGCGGTCCATGAGCGTGGCGAACGTTGGCTTGCGCCGCCGGGCGTCCTTGCCCGCCGTTTTTCCCAGCTCGACGGACGTGGCGTTCTGGTCCAGCAGGTCATCGGCGATCTGAAACGCGAGTCCGATCTCCTCCCCGTAGCCGCGCATCGCCGTCACCCGGGCCGGGTCGGCGCCTGCGGCAATCGCCCCCATCACGACGCTGGCGGCGATCAGCGCGCCCGTCTTCCGGCGGTGAATCAGGATTAGGTCGTCTTGGGTCAATTCGCGACCTTCCGCGGCGAGGTCCAGGACCTGGCCCCCGACCATCCCGCGCACGCCAGCCGCGCGAAACAGCTCCAGCCCGAGAGCGCCAAGCACCACCGGTCCCAGGCCGAGCGCTTCGACCCCGCTCGCCAGCACGCGCGCCGACAGCGGGATCATGCGATAGCCGGCCTCGGTGGCGGTACGCGTGTCGAATTGCCGATGCACCGTGGGCCGACCGCGCCGCATGTCGTCGTCGTCCATGCACGGAAGGTCGTCGTGGACCAGGGAGTAGCTGTGCACCACCTCGACGGCCGCGGCGACCTGCGCGACGGCCCCGACGCCGCCCAGCGCGCGATACGCGGCCAGCAGTAACGCGGGCCTGAGACGCTTCCCCGGCGACTCGAGCGCGTACGCCATGGCCGACCCCAGCGGCGAGCCGAACTCTTGTTCGACGCGCCGCGCCCACAGCGAGAGGACCTGATCCACCTGGCGGCGGGTCTCCGCCAGAAACTCCGCCAGCTCAGCGGTCGAGGGGCTCAGTCCGGAGCGTTCCGTCGGCGGCCTCCAGCACTCGGCGGACCGTGAGTTCGGATTGCTCGAGCAGCTCCCGGGCGGCACGCAACCGGGCCACACCCTCCTGAAACAGCTCGAGCGCCCGATCGAGATCGAGATCGTCCCGCTCCAGGGCGCGCACGATGGCCTCGAGACGCTCCAGCTCCTCGCCGAACGACGGCTTGGTCACGCGGGCGGTCCTTCCACCCGGGCGTGGACATCGCCGTCCGCCAGCGTGAGCCGGAATGGAAGGCGAAGCGGGAACTGCGCGGCCCGCTTGAGCACGCGGCCCGTCTCGTCGCGCGCCACCGCGTACCCCCGTTCCAGGACCCGGAGCGGGCTGAGCGCATCGAGCGAGGCGGCCAGCTCGCGCAGTCGCGCAGAGCGTCTTTCCGTGTGATCTCGCATGGCGCTCTCCAGGCGGTCGGACGTGCGCGCCAGCCGCTCCCGGCCCAGCGCTGTCCGTCGCTCGAGTCCGTGGGCCAACCGCCTGGCCAGGGCGCTCACCAGGGGCAGGACGGCGGCGCGGTCGGGCGTGGCCGCCGCGGCCGCCGCCGAAGGCGTGGGCGCTCGCACGTCGGCCACCAGATCGGTGAGCGTGACGTCGGTCTCGTGCCCTACCGCCGAGATCACGGGCATGGGGAGCGCCGCCACGGCGCGGGCCACCCGCTCACTGTTGAATACCCAGAGATCTTCGCGGGCGCCGCCGCCACGCCCCACGATCGCCACGTCCGCCGAGAGCTGATTGGCGACGGCGATGGCTTGCAGCAGTTCGCCTTCGGCGCCCTCCCCCTGCACCCGGGTGGGAATGAGCAGCACCTCGGCAGGCGGCCAGCGCTGCGCCAGCACCGAGATGATGTCGTGCAGGGCGGCGCCGTCGGCGCTCGTGATCACGACCACGCGTTCCGCCCATGGTGGAATGGGACGTTTGCGGGCGGGGTCGAGCAGGCCATCCTTCTCCAGCTCCCGTCGCGCCCGCTCCAGCCTGAGCTGCCACAGGCCGCTCGCGTCCGTGGGCAGCAACTGCCGCACCGTGAGCCGGAACTCGCCGCGCTCTTCCCACACGGTGGGCAGCGCCTCGACGTACACCTGCGTGCCCTCGTCCGGCACGGTGGCCCGCTGGTTGTCGGAGCGCCACATGACGCAGCGCACCTGCGCCTGCGCGTCCCGCAGCGTGAAGTACCAATGGCCGCTTTGATAGGCCTTGAAGCCGGAGATTTCGCCACGCACCCACAAACGCTCGAAGCCGCGTTCGATGATCGAACGGGCCTGGCGCGTCACGTCGTAGACGCTCCAGGCGCCGTCCGTTGGAGCCGCGCGGCCCCCGCCCGTGGCGGCCCGGCCGGCCGGCGTCACTGGTTAGCGGCCTGCACCGTGTTGTAGAGGAGCATCGTGATCGTCATCGGCCCCACCCCGCCCGGCACCGGCGTGATCGCCCCCGCAACTTCCTTCACCGCATCGTACGCCACGTCTCCCACCAGGCGGTACCCTTTGGGCGTCGTGGGATCGTCCACGCGATTCACGCCAACGTCAATCACCACGGCCCCGGGACGCACCATGTCGCGGGTGACGAACTCGGCCTTTCCCATCGCCACGATGAGAATGTCGGCCAGGCGCGTCACGGCCGGAAGGTCACGCGTGCGTGAGTGGCACACCGTGACGGTGGCGTTTCCCCCGGGGCCGTCCTGCAACAACAGGGAGGCCATGGGGCGCCCCACGATGTTCGAGCGGCCCACGATCACGGCATGCGCTCCTTTCGTTTCCACACCGGAACGCACCAGGAGCTGCTGCACGCCGTAGGGCGTGGCGGGCCGGAACCCCGTGGGATCTCCAATGGACACCTTCCCCACGTTCTCCGGATGGAAGCCGTCCACGTCCTTGTCCGGACGGATCCGGTGCAGCACACGGTTGCTATTGATGTGTTTCGGCAGCGGCAGTTGCACGAGAATGCCGTGAACCGTGGGGTCCGTGTTGAGTCGGTCAATCAACGCGAGCAGTTCGGCTTCGGGCGTCTCCGCCGGCAGCCGGATCGTGTCGCTTTTCATGCCGGCGTCCACGCAGGCCTTGCCCTTCATGCGAACGTAGACCTGGCTCGCGGGGTTCTCACCCACCAGCACGACCGTGAGGCCGGGCACGATCCCCCGGCGGCGCAGCGCCTCGATCTCCGCCGCCAACTCGGCGCGCATGGTGCGCGCCACTTCGTTTCCATCAATGATCCTAGCGGGCAACGTTCACCGCCCGCTTTTCTCGAACCACCACCACTCGGATCTGCCCGGGGTATTGCAGTTCGTTCTCGATCTTGCGCGCCACCTGGTCGGCCAGTTCCTCGGCCTGCCGGTCATCCACCACCTCCGGAAGCACCGCGATGCGGATCTCCCTCCCCGCCTGAATCGCGAACGCCTTCTCCACGCCGCGGAACCCCGTGGCGATCTCTTCGAGTCGCGTCAGGCGCTTCACGTAGCTCTCGAACGCCTCTCGCCGCGCGCCCGGTCGCGAACCGCTGACGCTGTCCGCGGCCTGCACGATCACCGAAATCGGCGACTCGTGCGGCACGTCATCGTGATGGGCGGCGATGCAATTGATGACGACGGGATGCTCGCCGTATTTCCGCGCCGCCTCCACGCCGAGCTGCACGTGCGTGCCGTCGTGCTCGTGCGTCATCACCTTCCCGATGTCGTGCAGCAGGCCGCCGCGCCGCGCCAGATGCACGTCGAGCTTCAACTCGGCCGCCATGATCCCCGCGAGCCAGGCGACTTCCTTGGAGTGGTGGTACATGTTCTGGCCGTAGGACGTGCGGTACTTCATGCACCCCACGAGGCGGACCAGCTCTTGATGCATCCCGTGAATCCCGAGATCGAACACCGCCTGCTCGCCCGCCTCCCTGATGTCCTGCTCCACCTCCCGCCCCACCTTGGCCACGACCTCTTCAATCCGCCCGGGGTGGATGCGGCCGTCCTGGATCAGCTGGCTCAACGCCAGGCGAGCGATCTCCCGCCGCACGGGATCGAAGCAGGAGATGACGACCGTGTCCGGCGTGTCATCAATGATGACGTCTACGCCGGTCGCCGTTTCGAACGCGCGGATGTTTCGCCCCTCACGCCCGATGATGCGACCCTTCATTTCGTCATTGGGGAGCACCACCGCGGACACGGTGGATTCGGCGGTGGTCTCGGAGGCGAGCCGCTGGATGGCCAGCGCCACGATATGCTTGGCCTCGCGCTCGGCCGAACGCTTGGCTTCTTCCTTGATGTCGCGCACGGCGGCAGCTGCGGCGCTCCGGGCTTCATCGGTGATCTGGCGCACCAGCTCCGCCTTGGCATCCGCCGCCGACAGGCCGCCGATCTGCTCGAGCTTCTGGCGCTGCTCCGCAAGCACTCGAGCAAGCTCGTCCTCACCCTGCTTGACGTGGCGCTCGCGCTCGGCAAGCGACTGGTCCTGCCGCTTGAGCGCGCGCTCCCGATCTTCCAGCCCGCCCGCGCGGCGCTCCAGCGCTTCCTCGCGCTCCTCCAGCCGGCGCTCCACGCGATCCAGTTCGTCACGCCGCCGCTGGATCTCCCGCTCCGCCTCCTCGCGCAGCCGCAGCGCCTCCGCCTTGGCGGAGACCGCCGCCTCCGCCCTGGCAGCCTCGGCGTCCTGCCGCGCCCGGGCCAGCAACTGGCTCGCCGTTCGCTCGCCCGCCTCAGCAAGGCGGCGCTCGCTCCGTCGCCCCAGAAAGTAAAAAACCGCCCCGGCAATTCCCGCTGCGCCGGCGACGGCCGCAATGACAGCCCACAGTGGCATATATCTATCTCCAACGACCGCGCCGCCCTGGCTTTCCGCTCGCCGCAGCGCCTCGTTTCACTCGTTGTTCATCCCACCCACGCCGGTTGCGCGCCGGCCCAAGCCAATCTACGCCTCCTCTTCCGCGGCGGCAATCGAGCCGGAGCCGCGCGAAGCACGCTTCGCCGGCGGCAGCAGGCGCGCCATCTCGGCCGCCAGCCCTCGCAGCCGCTCCGCCATGTCCTTCTCCGACGCCCGCGCCTGGAACAGCTCGTCGGTGATCGCCAGCGCCGCCAGAATCGCCGCCTTGTGCGACTCGACAATCGCGCCGCCGGCCTGCACGTCCCGCATCGTCCGATCCACGTGCTCGGCCACCGACTGCGTGTAGTCCGGCGGACGATCAGAGCGAAGCGTGTATTCCTCTCCACCGATTCGCACCTTGACCACCGTACGACCCGACGTCATCGCACCTGCTCCTCCACGGCAACTTGCTCCTCGAGGAACTGGAGCCGCTTGAGCAGCTCCTCGAGCCGGCCGCGGGCCGCGCCGAGCCGTGCCCGAAGCTCGCGATTCTCCGCCTCCAGCGCGGCCAATCGTTCTTTGGCGGCCAGGATGTCCCGATCGCCGCCAAGCGCGGCTTCGGCTCGCTGGGCGCGCCGGCGCCACGCCGACAGCTCCCCGGTCACCTGCCGAAGAACGTCCTCCAACTCCGCCAGCGCTTCAAACTCAGGCTTCTCGCCGCTCGACACCGAACCGCTCCCGGAGCGTTGCCAGTACGCGTGCGATCACACCATCCACTTCCTCATCTCTCAGCGTTCGATCTGCCGCTCGGAACACCAATCGCCAGGCGACGCTCCGCCCGCTCAGCCCGGCAGCTCGATACTCGTCGAAGACCCGGAGTGCCTCCAGCAAGGGCCCCGCCACCTCCCGCACGCACTCCTCAACCTGTTGCGCGGTGAGGCGGTTGGGCAAGACCAGCGCCACGTCCCGCTCCACCGAA
>DATMAW010000145.1:0-4031 GCA_035559715.1 Gemmatimonadales bacterium
CCGTTCCCCGAGACCGGAGACGAGCCGAACCCGGCCTACGCGGCGGTCCGGGAATGCCTGCGGATCGCCGGGCTCGACGGCGCGGCCTACGGCACGCCAGCCTGGAACCCGCTCGGCGCGTTCATCTCGCCGGGCCAGACCGTGCTCCTCAAGCCGAACCTCGTGAACCACCGCCACCCCCGCGATCCGGAAGGGTGGCGCTACGTGGTGACCCACGGGAGCGTGCTCCGCGCGGTCGCAGATTACGTCTGGAAGGCGCTCGACCGCCGCGGCACGATCATCGTGGCCGACGCGCCGGAGACGTACGCGTCCTTCGACGCGATCCTGCGCGTGACCGGGCTGGACACGGTCGGCGCCTTCTACCGCGAGCGCGGACTCGACTTCCAGATCGTGGACCTGCGCCGCGAAGAATGGACCGAGCGCGACGGCGTCGTCGTCCGCCGCCGCCCGCTGCCCGGGGACCCCCGCGGCGCCATCGCGTTCGACCTGGGAAGCGCCAGCGAGCTCGAGGGACACCCCGGCGACGGACGATACTACGGCGCCGACTACGACACGGCCGAAGTCAACCGCCACCACTCCGGCGGCCGCCACGAGTACCTCATCGCCGCCTCGGCCATCGAGGCCGACGTGGTGATCAGCCTGCCCAAGCTCAAGACACACCGGAAGGCCGGCATCACGGTGAGCCTCAAGAACCTGGTCGGGATCAACGCCGACAAGAACTGGCTCCCGCACCACACCGAGGGCTCACCCGCCGACGGCGGCGACGAGCACCCCGCGCCCGACTTCCGGCACCGCGTGGAGCGGGCCGCGCTCCCCGTCGTCCGCTGGATCTCGCTCCGCATCCCCGGGCTCGGACCCTGGCTCCACCGGCACGCCCGCAACGCCGGCGCCCGCGTCTTCGGGGACACGGAGGTCGTGATCCGAGGCGGGAACTGGTGGGGGAACGACACGATCTGGCGGATGTGCCTCGACCTGAACAAGATCCTGCTCTACGGCAACCGCGACGGGACACTCCGGCCGCCACTGCTGGAACACCAGAAGCGCCACCTCGTCGTCGTGGACGGCATCATCGCCGGCGAGGGGCGCGGCCCGGTCAACCCCGACCCCATGCCCGCCGGACTCGTGCTCTTCGGAATCCACCCGGCGAGCACCGACGCCGCCGCGGCATGCCTCATGGGCTTCGATCCCGAGAAGATCCCGATCGTCCGCCAAGCGTTCCGCTGCCGCACGTATCCGCTCGCATCGTGGCGCTGGGACCACGTACGGCTGCACAGCGATCGGCCCCAATGGAACGCCACGCTCCGGGCACTGCCGCGGCAGGCTCGCTTCCGTTTCCAACCGCATTACGGCTGGCGTGGCAAGATCGAATTCGACTTCGCTTCAGCGCAGGGCCGTGCCCAAGCCTCGGCCATCCCTCAGGGCCCCGAGGTCTGAAAGCTCAAGCCCCGGAGGCCCGTCCTCGCGTTCCGCGATCTTTCCCACGGCTGCCTCTCGCAATCCCAGGCCGACTCGGTATGCACTAACTCCGGGGCCCTGGAAGCTCCGGATATCGGCGTCCAACGCCCCGCGCCCGTCGCCACAGCCGCTCAACTCCCCGGACTGTGGCCCACAAACGCCATTCCCCCATTCCCGCCGTCATGCAGATTCTCGGGATACCCCCGTAAGGCCAAACTTCCTCGATCGAACCGCCATCGAGTGTCATCGTGGCCGCCATCCCCACCTCCCTCGCAACCCGCAGAGTCCGTTCGTCGAAAAGCCCAAACGGCGCCGCCAGCACATTCACTACACGATCGAACCGCGCTCTCAGCGCGTCATGCGCTCCCCGAATCTCCTCCGCCACTTCCTCGTCAGGTAACAGTGGCAGCACCGGGTGCGACACCGTGTGCACCCCGAAATCTACCCACGGCAACCCAGCAAGTCGATCCAGCTCCTCGAAACTAGCCGCGCGCTGCCCCGTGCGTAAGCCGGCGTCCTCCTCCAACTCGCGCAGAGCAGACTCCAACGATGCAGGCCACCGTCCCGAGTGCCGAGCCAGGATCCACTGCCGCAGCGGCCGCAGCGGCCCAAAGCTCGCCGGCTGATGCCGCCGATACTCGTCAGGCAGCCCGCACGCCTCCTCAAATCGCGCCCACCGTTCTCCAGTCACATGCGGAAAGACATCTTCCACTCTGTCCCACCAGTAGGCCGACCCGCTCTCCGCCGCACGCGTCACTACGAAGACGGTCGTCGGAATCTGCTCCGACCGGAAAAAATCGTACGCGTGCTCAACCAGCCCGATATAGCCGTCGTCAAACGTAATCGCCGCCAGCCCCGCCGTCGACCGCCCCGTCCCCCGACGTTCGAGCAACTCCCGGAGCGGTATCACCTGCGCCCGACGGCGCACCCATGAAACATACCGTCCGAGCTCCGCTACCGATACATGAATCGAGCCCCGCGCCGACCCCGATCTGTTTGCGATTCCGTGAAAGCACAGTACAAAGCCCCGGCGCGCAATCCCCATTTTACAGGCTGAACCTGTTTACTCGCCTCACCCCCGCCCGCCCCGTTACCGCCCTGAGCGCACCACGCTTTCCAACACCGGCAACATCCGGTCCACCACCGCATCCCACGTGAACAGCTCCTGCGCACGTCCACGCCCGGCACGCCCCATTCTCAAAGCAAGCTCCCGGTTGGTCAGCAACAGGCACAGCCGCTCCGCCAGCCGCTCGGCATCCTCAGGCGGGACCGTGAATCCCGTCTCCCCGTCAACGATAATCTCTGGCACCGCCCAGGAATTCGTCCCCACGCAGGGAAGGCCGAAATGCATCGCCTCCACGAACGCAATGCCAAATGGCTCAAACCGCGTCGGAAGGCAGAACACATCCGCGGACCGATAGGCCTCCACCAGTCTGGCCCAACCCCGGGCCGTATCCTTGTCGACATAGCCCCACCATTCCACGCCCGGCCCGCCTTCCGCCCGAGGCTCTGGCCCCACAATCACCAGCCGCGCTCCCGGCACGCGCTCTCGCACCAGCGCGAACGCTCGCAACAATACATCCCCGCCTTTCCGGTCGAACTCAGCGCCCACGAACACCACACACGGAGCCCTATCGCCTGGCAACGGCTCCAGATCCCTCACCCGCTCGAGCTCGATATTCGGGCCTGCATATACGGTATGAAGGCGCCCCGCGCCGATCCGAAAATCGATCTCAAACGACCGGCGTAGCTGCTCGCTCAGCGTGAAGATCGCCCTCGCGCCCTCGTAGATCCCTGCCTCTCGTGCTGTTACCGCCCGCAACTCCGCGTCTGTCAAAAACGACGCCGTTGCCTGCTGCGTAGCTCGAGCACGCTCCGCCACCTTTATATTCGAATCGCAGTACAGTACGTATGGCACCCCGCTCCCGCTCTCACAGCGGAAGGTCGCGCCGATCTGCAGCACCACGTCAGGTTTCGCGACCGCCCCTACGGCCGCGCGCCTGGCCAGGGCCGACCGAAGCTGGAAGCCCGCCCAACCCAAGCGGTATCGTATTCCCCACCTGCGCCGGTTCGGCGAAAATGACGCGAGCGCCGCAGCCCACCGCCGGAAGCCATAAAGGTCGACGTCGGCGGTCTGCACGCGGCAGCCCCTCTCCCTCAGCTTGTCCACCAAACTCTTCGCCGTGCCCGACCAAGACCGCCGCGATTCGGGGTTTCCCTCCGCTAGCACTAGGAGCTGCATCAGATCACGATACTACCGAGTTCAGCGCTTCCGCGCCCCATCTCAAGTACGCGTCCCTGTTGGGGTCGGCCCGCACTCTACTGCCGGATTCCACTGATGTACACGTGATCGAAAAACGCATATTCGTCTCGATCCTTGGTCGCGGGTGCGAAGTTCCAAACGGGATCGAACCACCACTGGAAGAAGCCGTTCGGCCGATCTGCGGAGATGAAGCCGATGTCTGTATACTCGAGCACCAATACACCGTCGAGCCACGCTCGGAAGGTCCCGTTCGCACGGCCCAAATCGTTGAGTGTCGCACGGATCTCCAGATGGTGCCAGGTTCCGCACGTCA
>DATMAW010000146.1:0-4572 GCA_035559715.1 Gemmatimonadales bacterium
AGCCGGCGAGCATTGAGTCGCCGATCATCCGCCGCAAGAAGTCATCCACCACGGCGGCGATGGCGTCGTAGCCGCCAAGCCGGTGGTACAGCGCCCTACCGCCGCGAGCGGTGGATGGCGCCGGGCCGCCGCCGGCTGCGCTGGCGCCCGGTGGCGAAGAACAGGCTGGGGCCCAGAGGGTCATGCCGACCAACACGAGGAACGCAGCGTGGCGCATGGTAGTTGCTCCGGATTGCGGCGTCGGCCGATGGCGGGCGCAAGCGAGGTGAGGGGTGCGACCGCGCTTCCCCGACGGCGGTTTTCAATCTGAGGGGTAGGTCCCCGGTTCGCTACGGTGTTTTACGTCCCGGTGTCTCACCACTTGCGGCGCGATGCCAGAAGCCGCTTCAAGGGTCGCCGCCACCAGGGCCGAACCGCGTCCTGCACGGCGGCGGCGAAGCTCGCGGCGGACGGGAACCGGTCGGTCGGCACGCGGGCCGTCGCGCGGGCCAGCGCTCTCATCAGTCCTTCCGGCACGTCCGGCCGTGTGTCGCGCAGGTCCGGTATGCCGCCCACCGTCTGCCGGGCGATGACCGCTTCCACCGCGCCGCCGCCGAAGGGAGAGCGACCCGTGAGCGCGAAGTAGGCGGAGCAGGCCAGCGCGTAAAAGTCCACGCGGGTATCCACGTGCTCGCCGAGCAGTTGCTCCGGAGCGGCGAACTCGGGCGTGCCAGAGTGCGACGATGCGCCACCGTAGCGGGCCGCGCCGGTAAAAGCCATGGCCAGGCCGAAGTCGGTGATCCGGACGCTCCCGACTCCTTCCTGGATCAGAATGTTCTCCGGCTTGAGGTCCCGGTGAATCACGCCGCGCTGATGAGCGTGCTCCAGCGCGGAGAGCGACTCGAGCAGCATGCGCACGACGCGGTCCACGGGCAGGGGTCCCTGCGCCTTGACCAGCCCGGCGAGCGATACGCCCGGGACGTACGCCATGGTGTACCACAGCAGGCCGGCCCGTCCGCCGATGTCGTAGATGCTCACGATGTGGGGATGCGCGAGCTGGGCGGCCAGTTGGGCCTCGCGCCGGAAGCGCTCCACGACTTCCGGATCGCTCGTCAGGGTCGGGTGCAGGACCTTGAGCGCCACCTCGCGCTCGAGCGCAAGATCGCGCACCAGGTACACACGCCCGAAGCCGCCCCGGCCCACCTCTCGCAACAGCTCGTAATCATCGCCCAGCGCGCGGCGCAGCCGCTTCTCCCACGCGCGCACGTCTTCGGGCGATGCCGTCGCGCCGGGAGGGGTCACCGTCGCTTGGAGCTCGAAGTCACCCAGGTCCGACAGCAGGTCGTCTCCCATCTCGTGGGCCGTGAGATACCGGCTCCCGGGCTCGCGCTGGAGGGCGCGCAGGACGATCCGCTCGAGGGCCTGGGGACACGCGGGCCTGATGGCCCGCGGCGGCACGAGCTGGCCCGGATCGAGCGCCGGCACGCGGCCGGTGACCGCGAAGTAGAGCAACGCCCCGGCCGTGTAGAGATCGCTCGCCACGTCCCCGGGTTGCCCGTCGCGCACTTCCGGGGCAAGGAAGGGCTGGCTCGACGGGTTCGTGTCGTGAGCGCCGACGTCCAGGCAGGCGTTGGCGAAGCGCAGGTCCGTGATGACGGCGCGATCGTTCAGATCGATCATGACCGTGGTGGGCACCACGCGCCGCAGAATGATGCGCTTGGCGTGCGCGTAGTCGAGCGCGCCGAGCAGATCGCGGGCGAGCTGCATGATGGAGGGGATCGGACGCGGTCCGCGCCGAACCGTGTCGTGCAGGCTTTCGCCCTCGATCCATTTGGAGATCCGGTAGGCCCACGTTTCTCTGGTGCCGGCACTGTACACCGGACGGATGGCCGGATGGTCCAGGGCGGCGAGCAGTTCGCTCTCGCGCTCGAACCAGGCTCGCCCCGGCGTGTGCGGGTACAGGTGCGCCCGCAGCGCCACGCGCCGTTTGAGCACGGTGTCCCACACGAGGAAGAGCACCCGCTCGTCAGACGCCGCCACCAGCTGGTCGATCAGCAACGTGTCGGCGAACATCCGCTCGGCGGTGCGCCGCAACTCCTCGGGCTGCGCGTCCGCGGTCTGGCCCTGGGTTGCCGCGACCGGTGAGGGCGGAACGTTGTCGGGCATGACTGCAAAGCTAATGGCGGAGGGTGGATTGCGGGCGCTAGTTTAAGTCGCCATGCCGCTCCTCCGCGTGCGCGATCTCCGGACCGGGGATACGCGCGAGTTCCAGCAAACCGTTGTCCGCATTGGCCGGGACCCGGCCTCCGAGCTCGCGGTAGCGGGGGAGGGCGCCGGCTTTGCGTCGGTGGCCCACGCGCGCCTGGTGTTCGAGAACTCCCGCTGGGTGCTCGAGGACCTCGGGAGTCGGAACGGGACCTACCTGGACGAGCGCCGTCTGGCCGCGGGATCGAAGCAGGCGATCGTAGGCGGAGCGGTGATTGGGCTTGGGCAGAAGGGTCCGAGGTATCGGGTTGAGGTTGCGGCGGGAGAGCAATTGGAGGAGACGCTGGCAGAGGTGCCGCGTCCCGCGTCGCTTCCGGCTGCTGCCGAGCCGTGGGCGCCGACGCTCAAGATGGGCCCGTCCGCGTCGCCTCCGCCTGCGCCGCCGGCACCACCGCCCCAGACCCCGCCTCCGGGAGCACGGCGACCCGAACCGGCGGGAACGACGCCGAGGGCGGACGCTCCGGCGTCAGCGCCGCAGGCGCCTGCCCCCTCTCTCCGCCTGGTCCTGCGGGAGACCAGTTCCGATCAACGGTTCGATGCGGCGGGCACACGAATCCGCCTGGGGCGAGGACGGGAGTGCGAGGTGCAGCCCTTGGCGGTCCGGGGCACTACGGTGTCGCGGGTTCATGCGGAGATTGTGCTGAAGCCGGGAGGCCTGGCGGTGGTCCGCGACGCGCGCAGCCGCAACGGAACGCTGTTGAACGGAGTCGAGGTCACCGGTGAGCGGCCACTCCAGGTGGGCGATCACGTCGTGCTGGGACCCGGTGGACCGGATCTGGAGATCCTCCAGCTTCAGGTGACGCTGCCCGAGCGCCAGGCGGCGGTTGCCAAACAGGCGACGCCGGGCAAGGCGCGACGCAGCTTCGGCGGCCTCGGCCGCACCGTGTTCGTCCGGGAGATGGTGGACGAGTCGAGCCGGCGCGCGGCGGCCAGGATTCGCGCGGCGGTGTGGTCGTTCGTCGTTCTGTTGGCAGCGGCCGTTGGGGGGGTGTGGTGGTACGCCGATCGTCGCGTGCGCCAGTCCGAAGCGGCGATCGCTGCGCAGCAGGACGAAGCACGGCGGCGGCAAGACGTGGTGACGGATTCGTTGCGGCGCCTGGCCAACGCCGAGTACGACCGGCTTCGCCGCGAGCTGGACAGCGCGCGGACCGGATCGGCGCCCGCGGCCGTGGTGGAGAGCCTGCGGCTGGCGCTCACGGAGGCCCGCGAGCGGACCGCGGCGGTGGAGACGGCGTTGCAACGGGCCCAGGCGCAGCTCAGCGCTCAGCTCGCTTCCGGCGACTCGCTTCGCCGGCAAGCGGACGCCGAACTCCGACGACTTCGCGCCGAATTGGGTCAGGCATCGGCGTCGCAGGTATCGGGCGAGCTGCTGGACAGTCTGCGGGCGGCCCTCGCGGCCGCAGAACAGCGAGCAGGAACCATCGAGGGTCAGCTCCGCGCCGTGCGCGGAGTCAACCTCGCCGCGCTCGCGCAGGCTAACCAGGGCGCCGTGGGCCTGGTGAACGTGTTCACGGCGGGGGAGATCTACGACGGATCTGGATTCGTGATCACGCGATCCGGTTACTTCGTGACGAATCGTCACGTCGTCGCTCCCGACGGGCGCGGTCCGGACTCGGTCTTCGTCACGATGGCGGATGAGCGGTACATGACACGATCCACGGTTGTGTCGGTGCCGCCCGTGGATGGCGTGGACCTGGCCGTCCTCAAGATCCCGGGCTACAAGGGTCCGGTGGTGTCGCGGGTGGATTGGGCGGGGACGGGAGCGCGGCAAGGAGAGCCCGCGGCCTTGATCGGTTTTCCGGCCGGAGCCGCGGCGGCATTGGACGAAACCCGGACCGTGCGCACGTCCATGGCCGCCGGGATCTTCTCGAAGGTGACGGTGGAACTGATCCAATTCGACGGTTTCACGATCGGCGGCTCGAGCGGCAGCCCCGTGTTCAATGCGAACGGCGACGTGGTGGCGGTCCATCGTGCCGGACTGCGAGAGGCTGCGGGGCTGGGCTTCGCCATCCCGATCAGGGCCGTCATCTCCCTGTTGCCTCCGGATGCCCGAGGGGAACTGGGACTACGCTGAGCGGTGCGAGACACACCACCCCCCGTCGTTCACGCAGCCGCCCCGCTGCGCATTGATCTCGCGGGCAGCGGCAGCTTGCCTACGTTGGCGGCCGGCCGCCCGTCGCAGGCCATCACGGTGGCGCTCTCGCAGTCCGTACACGCGGAGGTCCGGCTCGGTGGCGGATCCATTCGGTTGTCCGCGCTGGACCGGGACGAACGTGTGTCGCTTCCGTCGTTCGCCGGTCTGACCTATGACGGACGCCTCGATCGCCA
>DATMAW010000147.1:0-30862 GCA_035559715.1 Gemmatimonadales bacterium
TCGGTGAGCGCCATGGACTCCGCCGCGAGCCGTTCGCGATGGAGGACCTCAGCGAACACCGCGACGCCGATGCAGATCCCGATGTACGCGGCGATCACGGCGAGCAACCATGCCCAATTCGGACCCGGAACGCCGAGGGCCAACACCACGACCTGCGTGAGGGACAGCACCGCCATGCCCGCGGCGAGCGCCGCGGCCACGCCCCTGAGGCCGCGGTAGTACGCCAGCAGAAAGGCCGGGACCAGCGATGTCATCCAGATCAGCACGCCCTGCTCTTCCTGCACCGTCTCCGGGAATGCGAAAACGCCCACGACCGGTACGGTGAGGGCCGCGACGGACATGATCAGGGCACGCAGGGGCACCGGTTTGGGAGGCTGAGCGCGGGCCATGGACGCGGGGCCAAGGGTCGAGGCGCCGTAGAACATACCCCTGGGGCGATCGTTCGGGAGATGGCCTGAGTGGTAAGGACGCGTCGAGCGAACTCCGGGGGTGGCGCTCGAGGGTTCCACCAGGTACATCCACAGGGCGGCAGACGAACACAGGGCGGCATACAAATTCCGAGGAGGAGTCAGTGAGCGACGATGCTGGAGCCGTGGTCCGTCCGGCCGATGTCGTTCCATCCACCGCTGTCACCGCCGGCACGGCCACGCGGATGCAGGTATTGGTTGGCCCGGAGCAGGGTGCGCCGAACTTCGTGCTCAGGCGGTTCACCATGGGTGAGGGCGGAGGTATGCCGCTCCACACGAATCAGGTCGAGCACGAGCAGTACGTGCTCCGCGGCCGCGCCCGCATCCGTGTCGGGGATCGTGTCCATGAAGTTGGCCCGAACCACACCCTGTACATCCCCGCGGGGGCCCCGCATTCCTACGAGGTGCTCGAAGCCCCCTTCGAGTTCCTCTGTGTCGTGCCGAACAAGCCAGATCAGGTGAAGATCGCGGAGGCGTGCTGACCCGAACGGCGTCAGAGGTGCGGATCCCTTCGGAGCGGAGACCACAGCTCGCCAGCTGAACGATTCGTCCTGGCGTTGCCCTGACCACACCCACACCTTTTCCTCCGAACCCGCACGTCCCGTTTCGGAGGTCTGGCATGCCCCGTATTCCTGCTTCCGTTCTGATTCTCTCGGTCGCCATCGGCGTGGTTCCATCGGTCGCGCAGCAGCGCGGTCGAGCTCAGCCCCAGGCGCAGAGTCAGTCACAGCTCAGCCCGGACATGTACGCGGCGCTGCGGTACCGACACATCGGCCCCGTTGGGAATCGCGTCACGTCGGTGTACGGGATTCCGGGCGATCCCAACACGTACTACGTCGGCGCTGCCTCCGGCGGCGTGTGGAAGACCACCGACGGCGGCGTCAACTGGGAGCCCATCTTCGACAAGCAGCCCGCGCAGTCCGTGGGCCACCTCGCGCTCGCGCCGTCCAATCCCAACATCGTGTGGGTGGGCACGGGTGAGGCGCATGTGCGGAGCCACATTTCCATCGGCAACGGAGTCTATCGTTCGCTCGACGGTGGCAGGACGTGGAGTCACATGGGACTCGAGAACACGGGGCGGATCGCGCGCATCGTGATTCACCCGCAGGACCCGAACATCGTTCTCGCCTGCTCGCAGGGACACAGCTACGGGCCGCAGCCCGAGCGCGGCGTTTATCGCACCACCGACGGCGGCCGCACCTGGAGCCTCGTGCTCCATGTGGACCAGAATACCGGCTGCTCCGACCTCGCCACGGACCCGACCAACCCGAACATCCTGTTGGCGGGGTTCTGGCAGATCGAGATCCACACCTGGGGACGCGAGTCCGGCGGGCCGGGTTCGGGGATCTGGAAGTCCAGCGACGGAGGCATGACCTGGACTCGGGTACGGGGCAACGGGCTGCCGTCCCGCGATCACGGGAAGGTGGCGCTCGCCATCGCGCGCACCAACCCCAATCACGTCTATGCGTTGATCGAGACCGGTGACGGCGTGCCGGTGCACGGTCGGCCCACGGACTCGGGCGAACTGTGGACGTCCATGAACGGTGGTGAGACCTGGACGCTCACGAGCCACGATCGCCAGCTCGCGGGGCGCACGCAGTATTACTCCCGCGTCGTCGTGCAGCCGGACGACGAAAACGAGGCGTATTTCCTGTCGGCCGCGTTTACACGGACGCTGGACGGCGGACGGACGACGGTGGACGGTGGCTTTGCCAGCTCCCCCGGTGGAGATAACCACGACATCTGGATCGATCCGCTGAACCCCAATCGCATGATCGTGGGGAACGATGGCGGCGTCTCGATTTCCACCACGCGTGGCCGTACGTGGTATCGCCTCCAGCTGCCCATCGCTCAGATGTATCACGCGACCGTGGATTCGCGGATTCCCTACTTCGTGTACGGCAACCGGCAGGACGGGCCGTCGTTCCGTGTGCCCAGCAACAGCCGCACCGGGGGGTTCGGTCCCGGCGGCGGCACGATTCCGCGCTCCGAGTGGTTCTCGGTGGCAGGCGGCGAGAGCGGTTGGGCGACGCCCGATCCCGAGGATCCCGACATCGTGTGGTCCAGCGCGTCAGGCTCCGGCTCCGTGGGCGGCATTGTGACCCGCATGGATCTCAAGACTCGGCAGGCACACCACGTAGAGGTGTGGCCGCTGTCCACCGTGGGCTGGCCGGCAGCCGACTTGAAGTACCGCTTCGTGTGGACCTTCCCGCTGACCATTTCGCCCCACGATCGCAATACCGTATACGTGGGCAGTCAGCACGTGCACGTGACGACCGACGGCGGCAAGAGCTGGCGAGAGATCAGTCCGGACCTCACGCTGAACGACAAGAGCCGCCAACAGATCTCCGGCGGGCTCACGCCGGACAATATCGGCGTCGAGTACTTCAACGTCGTCTTCGCGATTGCGGAGTCGCGGCTGAAGCGCGGACTGATCTGGGCCGGCACCAACGACGGACTCGTGCACGTGACCCAGAATGGGGGGCAGACCTGGACCAACGTGACGGCGAACATCCCGAACCTGCCGCCGTTCGGGACGATCAGCAACATCGAGCCGTCACGCTACGATACGGGCACGGCCTACATCGCCGTGGATTTCCATCAGGTAAACGGGCGCGATCCCCATCTGTACAAGACCACGGACTATGGGCGGACCTGGCGGATGATCACGAACGGAATCCCCAGGAGCCCTATGAGTTACACCCACGTGATCCGCGAGGACCCCGTGCGCCGTGGGTTGCTGTATGCCGGCACTGAAAACGCGGTGTACGTGTCCTTCAACGATGGCGAGCTGTGGCAGCCACTCCAGAGCAACTTGCCGCACGCGCCGGTGTATTGGCTCACGATCCAGGAGCACTTCAACGACCTGGTGGTTTCCACCTACGGGCGCGGCTTCTGGATCATGGACGATCTCACACCGCTGCAGCAGCTCACGCCTGAGGTGCTGGCGGCGAACGCGCACTTGTTCAAGCCGCGCGCGGCGTACCGCTTCCGGGAGATCCCGGGTCAGGCGTCCACGGCGAACGATCCGACCGTGGGCCAGAATCCCGAGTACGGGGCGTCCATCAACTACTGGCTCAAGTCGGAGCCCTCCGGGGACGTGACGATCACGATCCAACAACCGGGTGGCCAGACCGTTCGCACCCTGCGCGGTTCCAAGGCGGCAGGCGTCAACCGTGTCCATTGGGACCTGCGCAACGAGCCCACGAAGGAAGCCCGCATGCGGGTGAAGCCGCTGTACGCCGACTGGGTGGACGTGCCCGCCGACGGACGGCCGGCTCCGGGCGTGGGCCGGCTGTCCGTGTTGATGCCGCCCGGCATCTACACGGTAAAGCTCTCGGTGGACGGCCAGGAGTTCACGCAGTCACTCGAGGTGCGCAAGGACCCCAACTCCGGCGGCAGCGAGTCAGAGATCCGAACGCAGGTGGCGAGGCTCCAGGATCTCCAGACCGACATGAACACCGCCGTGGACATGTACAATCAGCTCGAGGTGATACGGGCCCAGGTGCAGAGTATGGGGCGAGTGCTGGCCGACGCCGCGCTGCGGGATGTGCGGGCCGCGGCCGACTCGCTGGAGCGGAAAGCGATCGCCATCGAAGAGAACGTGCACCAGCTTCTGATCACCGGCCGAGGGCAGGACAACATCCGGTGGCCCACGAGACTGCTGGGGCGGATCGGGTACCTCGCGAACGGGATTGCCTCTTCGGACTTCGCGCCGACCACGCAGCAGGGTCAGGTGCACGACCTGCTCAAGGAGCAGATTCGCACGTACCGTGGCCAGTTGGACCAATTCCTCAGTCGTGACGTGGCGGCGTTCAACCAGTTGCTCCGCCAGCGGAACATCGCGGGCGTGATAACGCCGGTGCGGGAGGCGGGAATCCCGTAACGGGTGGCGTGCAGCCGGATCCGCCCCACCGCCCGTTCTGCCTGGCCTTCGCCCGCTTCGGCGCTCCGTTCAGGTAAGCGACCATACCAGCCGAGGATCCGAGAGTGAAAATCCCGGACCTCGGCTTCGGTTGTGGTGGGCATTCCGCGTCCGCCGTTGACGTCGCTGACCCACTCGACCCGGCGGCCGAGCCTGCGCAGTGCGTCGAACATCGCGCTCGTTGTGCGCTCCGGGACGTTGTGATCCTGATGGCCCGTGATGAGCAGGAGCGGCGTCTTTGCTGCGATCGGCGCGGCGCCGGGCTGCGGGGTCTACGAGCGCAAGGAGGCAGTGGCCCGGCGCATGTCAGCGTCCTTCGGACGCGGCGGACGACGGCCGCTTCACGAATCTGTCGTACCAGGCCAGGTACCGTTCGAGTCGGTCCTGTTGATACGACGGTGTGCGAATGCTGTGCGACTGGCCGGGGTAGACCACGAGCTGTGTGACGCGTCCAAGTCGTCTCAGGGATTGATAGAGCTGCTCCGAGTTGAGGATCGGCACGTTCCAGTCCTTCTCGCCGCCCATGATCAGCGTGGGTGTGACGATCTTGGTCACGGCATTGAACGGCGAGAGGCGTTCCCAGATCTCGCGACGCTCCCACGGCAGCCCCAGTTCCTTCTCCCACTCGAGCTGGTAGTGATCATGTCCGTAGTTGGCGACGTACAAGACCTCGCTGGCGCCCGTGACGGCGCCCTTGAACCTGTCGGTCCTGGTGAGCACGTAATTGGTAAGAATGCCGCCGTACGACCACCCGCCTACGCCGAGCCGGTCGGGATCGGCGTAGCCCTGAGCGATCGCGTAGTCAACGCCGGCCATGACGTCCTCATAGTCTTTGTTGCCCCAATCGGCCCAGATCGCCCGAGAGAACTCCTGTCCGTATCCCGATGAACCCCGGGGGTTGACGGTGACCACCACGTAGCCGTTCGCAGCGAACAATTGCGCTTCGAAGTTGAACGCGTGCGAGAACTGGGAGACGGGGCCGCCGTGTATCCGGAGCAGGGTTGGGTACTTGAGCCCGGGCTGGTACCCCGGCGGCAGATAGATGAATCCTTCGATCTCCGTCCCGTCGTTGCTGGGAAAGTGGACGTTCTTTACCTCGGCGAGCCGGAGCTGGGAGAACAGATCCTTGTTCACCGCGGTGATTTGGCGCAGCCCGCCGACTTCCACGGCGAAGATCTCCGGGGGCATGTCCAGGCGGGCCGCGAGCGCCACCAAGCGTCCGGCTGGGCCCTGGGAGAAGCCTCGGACGGCCAGCGGACCTGAGACGAGGCGCGTGAGGCGTCCGCTCGTCACCTCGATCCTGGCAAGATGGTCCTCGGCGCTGTCCTCGAGACGGAAGAGGATGGCCCGGCCGTCGGGCGTGAACCGGGGATCGCTCACGTTGCGGTCGAGCGCGCGGCTGAGGATCCGGGGCTCGCCGCCGGCAGCCGGAATGACGGCCAGATGATTGGTCGCGTACCAGATCAAGTCGGGCTCCACCGACGTGACGTAGGCGATCTGTTTCCCGTCAGGACTGAACGCCGGGGACTCGTCGGTGCCGGGATTGGCCGTCACCTGCCGCAGCGTCTGCCCCTTGTCCGTGTTGTCTGCGGCAACGATCCAGATGTCGGTGTTGGAGTTGGCGTCCGGATCGGCGGTTCGGTTGCTCACGAACGCGACCAGCTTTCCGTCCGGACTCCACACCGCGTCCGACTCGTCGTACTGCCCTGAGGTGATCTGGGTGAGCGTCTTGGACTTCACGTCCAGCACGTAGAGGTGCGTGTGCTGGTTGCCGGTAAGGTAGCCGGTTCCGTCCCGCTTGAATTGCAAGCGGTCAATGACCCAGGGCCTCTGCGTTTTGGATTTCCTGGTGGAGTCCGCCTTCTCGTCCGGGTCGCGGATGGTGAGGAGCAGCCGCGTGCCGTCGGGCGACCACTCGTAGCTTGAGACGCCCTGCTCGATCTCGGTCAGGGGCTGGGCCTCGCCGCCCAGCCGATTGAGCGCCCAAACCTGTGTCTTGGCGTTCTCACCCCTGGATGCGAGGAACGTGAGGAACTTCCCGTCGGGGCTGAACCGCGGCCGGCTGGCGGAATACCCCGTGGATGTCATGGGGATCGCGTCGCCACCTGCCGCCGGGACCATCCAGATCCTGGTCTCGCTCTTCTCGTCCTCCAGGCTTGTCGTCGTGACGCTGTAGGCGACCCATTGGCCGTCGGGACTCAGTTGCGGATCACCGACCGAGCGAATGGCGAAGAGATCGCTTACCGCCAGCGTGCGCTGGACTTGACTTACGAGGATGGTGGGCGGCCGGACTGCAAGGAAGAGTGCGGCGAGGCAGGGAACTCGAATCAGCGCTTGGAAACGCGTGGTCATGGGGCGCAACTCCGGCGTGGGCGTACATGGCCGTGAATGTACGGCGGATGTGCCGTGGCGTGTAAGCGCGACGGCCGTTGCGCAGTCGATGAACGAACACGAGGGCGCCATGCCGCTGGTGCGGTCTTGGCGATTTCCTGTTTCGCTGCTATCCGCCTAAGCTGCGCGCTGGGCCTGCGCGGGCGTCACGGATTGCGCGGCTGGAACGGTCGTACGTCTTCCCGGCGCGCCGGTGCATCACTGTGCGGCGTGGATCGGCCGTAACGAAGCGTCAGCATGGTGGGCGCGCCCGTGGGCGGGACGGTCACGACGTAGATGTGGTCGTACTGCTCCTCGATGATCTCCTCGGCTGGTGAGATGCCGAGGGCCTCGATCAGGGCCGGAACGGTGTTGCGGTGACTGACGATCAGGACCGCTTCGCCCGTGTGCTCCTCGCGGATCCGGTCGAGCATGTCGGTCACATAGTTGGCCGTGGCCACGACGGGCTGCACGGTGAGGCCCAGCTCATCGGCCAGCGGCTTTCCCGTCTGCTGGGTTCGCAGGAACTGCGTGGAGTAGATCGCGGAGATCTTGGTGTGACGCAGCACGCGCGCCAACTCCCGAGCGCGAGCACGACCGGTGCTGCTCAGCGGGTGATCGCCTTCAGGGACGGACTTCTCCGCATGGCGTACCAGGATGATGGTCGTGGGGCGCAGCGGCTCCGGCTGCTCCTGCCCCGCCAGCGGATTCACCCCGAGCGCGAGGCCGGCAAGCGTGCCGGTTGCGACCGCGATTCTCACTCCTGGATGCATGACGACTCCCGCCGCGAAAACGCGGTGCCCACGTGTTGGGTGTGGCTGGTGTACAGAAACCCCCTCTCCGCGGGGCGGAGAGGGGGCCTGTGAAATAGAACTCAGTTCAGCAGATACCGCAACCCGATCTGGGCACGCCAGCGGGAGAGCAACCCGGGGTCGTCAATGTAGGTCTCTGCGGGACCGGTGAAGTTGAACACCGGGGCGCCGTTCGCGTCGAACCGCGTGAGCGTGAGCGGCGACGTGGCTCTCGCATTCGCGACTTTGCGCACGCCCCAGCTCGAGTTGATCAGGTTCCCGACGTTCAGGATGTCGAGCGAGAGCTGGAACGATTGACGCGTGGCTCCAGCGCCGAATCCGAAGTCCTGGAGAATCCGCAGATCCACGTTGTTGTACCACGGGTTCAACGCGCCGAATCGCTCGGCGATCTGCCCGCGATGGGAGCGGAGGTACTTGTCCTGTTCGATGAACGCGTTGAGAGCGCTCCATTGCTGCGCGGGCGTGACGTTGGTCCCGCACGTGCTGGGGCAGGGATCGAGCTGAATCTCGCTCTGGCTTCGCGGAATGTAGATGAGGTCATTGCCGCCCTGCCCATCACCGTTCACGTCGCCCGCGTAGATGAACGAGTACCGGTTCCCGCCGGCTCCGGCGAATCGGTTGCCCTCGGCCACTTCCACGAAAATGCCGATCCGTGTCTTGACGTTCTCCGACCAGGCGTGCTCGTAGCTGGCCGTGCCAACGATGCGATGGCGCTGGCCGAACTCGGAGAAACTCAGCTCCGGATTGTTCGGATCGCCCTGGACGGGCTGGTTTTGCCACAGGACGCTCGCGATCTCCGTGGACTTGAGCGAGTTCTTGGCCATCGTGTACCCGTAGGAGACGCTCGTGGCCAGGCCGCTGGAGAACGTCTTCCGGATCTGGGCCGTGACACTGGCGTTGTAGCCCTCGTCCGTGTTGTCGATCACGTAGATGCCCGCGCCGCCGTCAGGATTCAGTTCGTTCGCGCCAAACCCGCCGTAGAAGGGTCGGCCGTCCGGAAGACTTCGGATCGGCGCCCGAAGGTCGGCGTTGCGCATGAACACGGCGTTGAGATCCTTCCCATAGATCACTTCGAGTGTGCCCAGCCATCCACCCGGGAGTTCTTGATCCAGCGCCACGTCGGTCGTCCAGACCTGCGGCCACTTGAAGTCAGGATCCATGGCGTTGAGGTCGAAGGACTGCTGCAAGATGGCGTCGTCCGAGGTAGGAATCTGCGGAGCGCTGGTGTTGAACGGGCTCCAGAGATTGGGGTTGGCCCCGGGATTGGAGATCACGTTGCCGATCCACACGAATGGCACGCGGCCGGTGAAGATGCCGGTACCACCACGCACCTGCGTTCGCCGATCCCCGGATGCGTTCCAGTTGAAGCCCAGCCGGGGCGCGAACATCGGCACCGCGCCCGGAAGGCTGCTCTGATCCACCACTTCCGTCTGGCGGCGTTCGTCCAGCGCGGTGAGCGAGCGGGAGAACGGATTGTCCACCGGGTCGGTGAAGTACATCGGGAAGTCCACGCGCACGCCGAACGTCAGATTCAGGCGCTCGGAGGCCAGGAGCTCGTCCTGCACGTACAGCCCCAACTGTCCCACGTCGATCTTCTCTCCTTTGTACGGCGACGCGGCCGGCGTGATCATCGCCCGGAAGTCCTTCTGCCCCGCACCGGGGGCCGTGGCCGTGAAGAAATCGTTGAGGGAGAAGAAGGTGCTGCCGATCGGGATGAAGTAGGGCAGGAAGAACACGCCGTGGCGGAAGATGTTGAACGAGTTGAAGAACGAGAACAGTTCGAAGTTCGCGCCCAGCGTGACAACGTGCCGTCCCCGGAACAGGCTCAGGTTGTTGGTGAACTGCCACACGTCCTGGTCGAGGATGTTGTGAATCGAGAACGGCTCGTGGCCGAGCGTGGTGTACGTTACGCCGGCCTCACCGATGTCGATGGTTGGGAAATCCTCGCTGAACGGCTGGCGGAAATCCCGGAACCGGTTGTAGCTGGCGAAGAAGCGATTGGCGAGCCGCGTGCCGCGGCTGTTCACCTCGAGCGCGAAGGAGTTGAGATCGTTGTTGATGGCGTAGCCCGCCTTGTAGAACGGGAGGCTGCTTTCGTTGGGCCCGCGACCCGTGTTGTTCACCGATAGCACGAACGGGTGGGGTGGCAGGTCACGCTTGGCGTCCAGCAGATTGTATCGGAACGAGACGTTGTGGTTGTCGCTCGCGTTCCAATCAAGTCGAAGCAGCAGTTTGTTGTTGTTGGTCTCGTGGATGTACCCCTCGTACTCGCCGGGGTCGTAATTGTACTCGTCGATCATCCGCTGCCGGATCGAGTCCATGGTGGAGGCTCGCACACGCGAAACGCCGAACCCCGGCGCTCCGGTGCCCCGATTGGCCACGAAGTTCGTGCCCGGATCGTCCGTACGCTCCAGCTCCGCGTTCAAGAAGAAAAACAGCCTGTCCCGCACCAGCGGGCCGCCGAACGAAATGCCCGATTGAACGAAAGAGAGGTCCGGGTTCGCCACCACATCCTGCCCGCGGACTTTGTTGCCGAGGAAACTCTCATTCCGATAGAACGTGTACGCGGACCCGCGGAAGGTGTTGGTGCCGCTCTTCGTGACAGTGTTGATGTTGGCGCCGGTGAATCCGCCCTGGCGGACGTCGAACGGCGCTAGCGAGACCTGGACCTGCTCGACGGCGTCATACGGCACCGGCTCTGCGTTGGTCTGGCCACCCGGGGCCGGATCGTCGAGGCCGAACGGATTGTTGAAATAGGAACCGTCAAGCGAGATGTTGTTGTACAGCCAGTTGCGTCCCGCAAAAGCGAAGTTCCCGTCGTTTCGCGGATCAATGCGGATGAGGTCGCGCGTGCTGCGCTTCACCGTCGGGATGGACGCGACGGTTGGAGGATCCACGAACGTAGCGGCACCCGTGCGGCCGGCGTTCATCACCTCGTCCACCCGCGCCGCGACTTCGACCGGTGCGAGCCGAACCGCCTGCGGCTGGAGTCGGAAGTCGAGCCGGAGGTTCTGGGCAAGCTCCAGTGAGACGTCGCCGATCGAGTCCGGTTGATACCCAATCATGGTGACCGTCACGCGATACGGACCGCCGACCCGCATGTTGGGAATGTTGTATGCCCCGCCCTGACGCGAGACCGCGCGGTATTGGGTGGCGCTCGGCAGGTGCACGGCCGTGACGCTCGCCTGGACGATTGGGGTGCCGTCCGGGCCGGTGACGAGGCCGTGGATCGCCGACGTAGTGACGCCCTGCGCTCGGAGCACTGCCGGGATGGCCAGAGCGAGGCCGAGGAGCTGCAACAATTGGAATCGTGGTCGGAGCGCTGTTCCCATCACACCCTCCCGTGATCGTTCGTGGCGCGGAGTGGCCGGGCCCTACCGAGACGGCGATGGGCGCGGGCATGCCAACTGGTAGGTGCTTAGGCTACCGACAGGCCCGGCTGTGTCAAGCCAGAGTATGCCGGGCGATCTGGATCACGTCGTGGGGGTGTCGGGCTTGATAGTCGGGCCGGTGTGACCAGTCGTCGGGCTCGGTTGCGCCGGTGAAGCTCACCGCGACGGTTACGATCTCGACGGCTTTGCGGTTCTGCTCGAGCGCGGCCCGGGCGTTGATTGCACAGAGCATGTCGGTTTCGTGATCGCCGAGGTAGAACACGACCCCTGGGGCGAACGCCGTGAGGGTCTCCACACAGGTGAGCAGCCCGTCCGGCGCGGGCTTCTGTCGTCTGATGTCGACGTCCTCCCAGCCGACGATGTGCGCGAACCGATCTTGGAGGTTGGCCTCGCGCAGTGACCGGGCGATCTGGTGGCGGCCGTTCATGGACACGACGCCGTGTGGCACGAAGCCGAGGGCTGCGAGCACGGTCGCGACCCCGTCGAATACGGGCGCCGCCGTGTCATCCTCCATCTGATAGCGAGTCCACATTCGCCCGATCCGATCCGTCTCCTCTTCCGAGAATCCGAATTCGCGCACGTAGAGGTCTCGCCAGTTGGCATACCTTCGGTTCACGCGGTCGTACGTCTGCCAATCCGCGAGCGCGGGGAACGACGCGAGCGGACGGTCCGTCACCTCGGACAGGATGCGCCGCACGACGTGAAAATTCCTGCGGCGGGAGTCCACGAGGGTCCCGTCGAAATCCCAGATGACCGCGGTCAATGTGCGGGGGGACATGCGGGGCCAAGATAAAAGGCCTGAGGCGTGAGCGGTGAGGGGGCTGCGCCACCGCGTTCACGCGCCCCTGTGGTCTGCCCCGCGGCGCCATTGCCCTTTGCCAGCCGTCGGTCCAGAATTGCCTGACGGTGACGCTGTACCGTATCGAGGGCCTCGCCAAGCTCGCGGGACGTGAGCGCTACGTGGATGATCTGCCCCTGGGGGACTTCCTCTGGGGCATGACCGTGCGGAGTGCTGTTCCTCGCGGGCGGATTCGTGCCATTCGGTTCGGGAAGGACGTGAATTGGCACGACTACGTGGTCGTGGACCACCGCGACATTCCCGGGCCAAACGAGGTGCTGCTGATCGAGCGAGATCAGCCCGTGCTGGCGGCCGACCGCGTGCGACACGTCCACGAGCCGGTGCTTCTGGTGGCGCACGCCTCACGAGACGCGGCGCGCCGCGCCGCTCGCGCGGTGGAGATCGTGGTGGATCCGGAGGACCCGGTGCTGGACTACCGGAGGCCGCCGCGCCCGGACCAGGTGCAGTACGGCTCGGACAACGTGTTCAAGCGCATCACGATCGCCAAAGGCGACGTGGAGCGCGCGCTGGCGAATGCTCCTGTCGTGGTCGAGGGTGTGTACGAAACCGGCGCTCAGGAGCACGTCTATCTCGAGCCCCAGGGCGTGGTCGCCCGATTGGATGGCGACGTGCTCACGGTGGTCGGCTCGATGCAGTGTCCGTACTACGTTCTCACCGCCCTGAAGCACGCGCTGGCGCGTGATGAACGCGGCCTGCGAGTCGTGCAGGCGCCCACCGGCGGTGGGTTCGGTGGCAAAGAGGAGTACCCCTCGAACGTCGCGCTGCACGCCGCCCTGCTCAGCCTCAAGTCGGGGCGCACGGTGAAGATCGTGTACGACCGCGGCGAGGATCTCGCGGCCACGACGAAACGCCATCCGGCGCGAATCCGGCACCGAACGGGCGTCGCCCCGGACGGTCGGCTGCTGGCGCAGGACATCGAGATCCTCATGGACGGCGGCGCTTACGCGACGCTGTCACCCGTCGTGCTGAGCCGGGCCACGATTCATGCCGCCGGGCCGTACCGCTGTGACCACGTGCGCGTTCAGGGCCGGGCGGTGCTCACGAATGCCGTCCCCTTCGGAGCCTTTCGCGGCTTCGGCGCGCCGCAGGCACAATTCGCCGCCGAACGGCACATGGACGCGATCGCACGGCAGCTCGACATGGACCCGGTGGAGCTGCGCCGGATCAATCTGCTGCGGGATGGCGACACGACGCCCACGGGACAGGTCATTCGCGACCGCGTGGATCGCATCGCCCTGGTGGAGCGTGCGGTGGATCTCTCCGACTACCGCACGAAGCAACGGGCACATGCCGCTCACAACAGCACGAATCCCCGAACGCGGCGAGGGATCGGCGTCGCCACGTTCTATCACGGGGTGGGATTCACCGGAGCCGGTGAGGTCAAGCTGCAATCGCGCGTGTGGGTGGCGGGCCTCCCGGACGGTCGCGTAGAAGTTCGCGCTGCGAGCGTGGAGATGGGGCAGGGCACCATCACTGTGTTCACGCGCATCGTGGCGGAGCGACTCGGCCTCACGCCGGGCGACGTGGTCATTGCCGAGCCGGATACGAGTCGGGTGCCGGACAGCGGCCCCACGGTCGCCTCACGCACGGTCATGGTCGTTGGAAAGCTGGTGGAACGCGCCTGCGACGACCTGCGTCTCCGATTGGAACTCGCCCGGGAGGATCGAGGCGACACGCTCCGTGACGCGATCAAGGCGTGGCATCGAACGCATCGGGGAGAAGCGCTGATCGGTGAAGCCGTATATCGGAAACCACCCGGCATCGAGTGGGACGATGTGCGGTACCGGGGGGATGCGTATGCCGGATTCGGTTGGGGGGTAAACGTCGCGGAGGTGGAGGTGGACCTGCCTACCGGCAATGCTCGTGTGCTCGATTTCGTGGCGGTACAGGACGTCGGCACCGTGCTCGCCGAAACGCTGGCCCGAGGCCAGGTGCAGGGTGGTGTCGTGCAGGCCATCGGCTGGGCACTGACCGAGGAATGCAGATGGCGTGACGGCGCCATGGTGAACAATCAGCTCACGAACTACGTCATTCCAACGAGCGCGGATGTCCCGCCCATCCGGGTGGCCTTTATGGAAACGCCGTTCGAGCACGGGCCGTTGGGGGCGAAGGGGCTGGGCGAGTTGCCGATCGACGGACCGGCGCCCGCCGTGCTGAACGCTGTCGCCGCAGCGACGGGCGCTGACCCCCGCAGCATTCCGCTCACACCCGAGCGCCTTCTCGATCTGCTCGAGCGCGCGGCAGGCGTAGCGGCAACGGTGACATGATGGCTCGACCGCCGAAGCGGAGTCCAAAAGCCAAACGGCGGCCGAGAGCGCGCCGCGGCAAGACGTCCACGCCGGAGGTCACCGGGCAGGCGACGATCTCGGTGAACGTGACCGTGAACGGCGTGCCGGTGACCCTCGAGGTGCCGGCGGAGGAACGCCTGCTCGATACGCTCCGGTACCGACTGCGGCTCACGGGGACCAAGGAAGGCTGCGGCGAGGGGGAGTGCGGCTCCTGCACCGTGTACTTGAACGGCCTTCCGGTGAATTCCTGCCTCGTCCCGACGTTCCAGGCGCGCGGCGCCGCCGTTCAAACCATCGAGTCCGTTGGCCCTGACGAATTGCAGCCCTTTCTCGAGCACGGCGCCACGCAGTGCGGGGCGTGCACGCCGGGCGTGCTCATGACCGCGCGCTGGGTGCGTGATCACCCGGAATTGCTCGAACGGTATTCGATTCGCGAGCTGATGGCCGGGAACCTGTGCCGGTGCACGGGCTACGACGGCATCGCCGACGGGCTCGCCGCCGCGCTCGGTCGCGTCCCCTCCCGAACGTGAACGTCCTTCTTCCGGACGGCGCGTCGGCGGCCCTGGAGATGCTGGCGGCCACGGACGGTACTGCCGTGCCGCTCGCGGGGGGGACCGACCTTCTGGTTCACTGGCCGCAGCGCTTCGACGATCACGCGAAAACGTACGTGGATCTCTCGGGTGCTCGAGAGTTACGGCCCCATCGCTGGACCGACGAGGAGCTCGTGTTGGGCGGACTCACCACCTACTGGGACGTGCTGACGGACGAGCGAGTGTGGCGGGAACTGCCGCTCCTCGCGGACGCGGGGCGACAGGTGGGCGCCGTCCAGATCCAGACCCGCGGCACGTGGGCGGGGAACATCGTGAACGCATCCCCTGCCGCCGACGGTGTGCCGGTCCTGATGGCGTACGATGCCGTGGTCGTGCTCGACTCGGTACGGGGGCGCGCGGAAGTTCCGCTCTCGGAGTTCTACACCGGGTACAAAGCCATGCGGCGACAGCCCGATCAGTTGGTCGTGGCCATCCGAGTGCCGCGCCGCCCATACGCCGTGCAGGTCTTCGAGAAGGTGGGCCAGCGCCGCGCGCAGGCGATTGCCAAAGTGGGTCTGGCGATCACGCGCTCCGACGCCGGCTGGCGTATCGTGGCCGCCAGCATGGCGCCCACCGTGCGTCGCTGTCGGGCGGCGGAGCGCATGCTGGAGGACCGGGTGTCGGTGAACCATCCGCGCGACTTCCTGCCCGCCATCGAGCAGGACGTCACTCCCATTGACGACATCCGTTCAACGGCGGCTTACCGCGCGCGAGTGATGGCTAACCTCCTGTATCACCACCTGCGGGAGTTCTGCGACTTCATCCGGTGAGCGCGTGTGACCGCGACATCGGCCACACGTGCCACGCGGCTACCCGGCCTGCGCTCGAATGACCGGCGGTATGCCGACGGGACACAGCCGCTGGACGTGAGCGGCGAGAGCCAACACCGCCTCCTCTCCCAATGGACGGCCAACGATCTGCAATCCAACGGGGAGTCCGTTGACATCGAGCCCGCACGGCACCGAGGCCACGGGAAGGCCGGTCAGGCTCAGGACGAACGTGGGCGCGAGCCAGTCCACGTAGGTCTCCATTGCCTTTCCAGCAACCGCGCGCGGATAGTTCTCCTCCACCGGGAAAGGTGGAACCGCCATGGTCGGCGTGAGCAGGTGATCGAAGCGCTTGAGCAGTTCATGCAGTGCCATCCAGATAGCCCCGCGCACGTGCTCGGCCGCTCCGAGATCCGCGACGCTCGTGGCGAGCCCGGCCTTGATGTTGCCGGCAACGTTCGGGCCGAACTGGTCCAGCCGATCCAGCCGCGAGTGCATTTGCGCCACGAACCATAGGCCGCGGAGCGCGAGGAACGCTTTGCGACCCGCCGCCAGGTCCAGACTCACCAGCTCCACGCGGGCGCCGGCCGACTCCAGCAGGTCCATCGCTCGCCGGCATACGCGCTCGATGTCGGCATCCACACCGATCCCCACCAGGTCCGGGCAATATGCGAGATGAAGTTGCCGGGGAGGTCCCTCGCGAGCCGCCCGCACGAAGTCCCGGCCGGCGGTTGGTTGGGCCAGGGGCGTCAGGGGACTCGGGCCTGCGATCGCCTGGAGCATGAGCGCCACGTCCACAGCGGTACGCGCCATTGGCCCGGTAACCTGGAGCGTGTCCCACACATAGTCCGACGGATGCGTCGGTACGAGGCCCACCGACGGCCGCAGGCCGACGACCCCGCAAAACGAGGCCGGGATTCGCAGCGAGCCGCCGAGGTCCGTGCCCTGGGCCAGGGCGATCATGCCGGTGGCGAGACCCGCCGCTCCGCCACCCGTGGAACCGCCGGCGCTCCGCGTGGGATCCCACGGATTGCGCGTGCGGCCGAATACCTCGTTGAACGTGTTGCCGCCCGCGGCGAATTCGGGCGTGTTGGTCTTGCCAAGGATGATGGCTCCGGCGTCACGCAGTCGACGCACCACGAGCGCATCGTCCTGCGGCACGAAGTCGGCATAGAGCGGGGAGCCGTACGTGGTCCGGAGCCCGGCCACCTCCGTGACATCTTTGATGCCGACTGGGACGCCGCACAATGCTCCGGCGTTGATGCCACGGCTCAGGGAGCGCTCCAGTCCACGCGCCTCGTCCAGCGCGCGGGGATTCAACGTCACGATGGCATTGATCTCTGGGTTGTGGCGTGCGACTCGATCGAGGCAGGCCTGAATAACCTCGACGGGGGACACCGCTCGGTCCGCGACGAGGCGACGGAGTTCCGTGGCCGGCAGGTCGGGAAGCTCGGCGGAGCTTGGCATCCGTCGCCGCGCTAACCCGCCGGGCAGAGACACAGCCGCGTCACTTCCAGTCTCCCACAAACGCCACGACACGCGCGAACGCCGCCTCGCCCCCTTTGAACTTCCACGGGAAGCAGCCGATGATCACGCGCTTGTTCTGCAGCTCGGGTGCGTCGATCTCGCCGCCGAGGTTCTCGATGTGAATGCAGTCCCTGGGGAACAGGGCGTTGTGCGTGAGCTGGTACGCCTCGTCGGGGAACAACCGTTTCACGCCGTCGGCGCCGAACTTCTGCTCAGCCTTCGCCCGGACCCGATCACAATGGCCATGCGCACCTTTGCCGAGGAACCGGCCGATCGGGAGGTTCATCGGGTGGTCGGTGGAAACGCAGTCCACGCCCCAAATGTGAACGCCCTTGTCCAGGAGCCAGGGCACCATGTCCGGGTGGGCGCCCGGGTGGTAATGGTAGTATCGCTCTTCGTCCGGTGTGGCGCCGAAATCGGCGTACCTGTGCCACCCGGTGTGGAGCAGGAGCAGGTCGCCCTGCTTCACCTCCACTCGCTGCTCGATCATCTGCGGCGTGTAGACGGCCAGCTCGTCCATCTCGTCGCGCAGGTCCACGATCACGCCCGGGCCGCAGAGCCATTGCAGCGGGATCTCGTCAATCGTCTTGCCGGCCGTCACGAAGTGACGTGGGGCATCGAGGTGCGTCCCCATGTGGTTCGACGTCATGATGTACTGCGCGTTCACGCCGTGCTCCGCCTTGCGCTTGATGTACTTCACCTCGAACGGAGGGTAATACGGCCAGAACGAGCTGCGCTCGTTGAGTGGCTGGGAGAGGTCAAAGAGTTTCATGGTTCCGTGCCCGCCCTTTCATCAGCATCCAGTACAGGCCAAACGACACGATTGCCGCCGAGAACCAGGCGCCGTCGAACAAGAAGCGTAACGACGGCACGAGCGTCCCGATGAGCGCGATCCCGATTCCGGCGGCAAGGGCAACGAGCGCGCGTGCATTGACACCGCCCCGGTACGCGTACGCTCCCTCACGACGGTACAGCTCGTCCACGAGAAGTGTGGCGCGGCGAATCACCACGTAGTCGCACACGATCACCCCGCCCACTGCGCCGAGCAGCCCGGAGTACGTGATCAGCCACGCCTGATACCTGTCGAGCAGTTGCCAGGGAAAGATGAAGATGCCAAGCGCGCCCGCGATCAGTCCGCCCAATCGGAAGCCGATGCGCCGTGGACTCAGATTGGCGATGCTGTTGGCCGGGGCCACGACGTTGGCGGCGATGTTGGTCGTGAGCGTGGCCACAAGGACCGCGATAAGCGCGAGCAGACCCAGGAGCGCGTTGCCCGACTCGTCGGCCAGCCGGGCGAGCAGGTCCACGGGGTTCCAGATCGCCTGTCCGTACAGGATGACGGTCGCGCTCGTGACGGCCACGCCGATGAATGCGAACAACGGCATCGTCGTGAGAAGGCCGATGGCCTGACCGATTGCCTGATCCCGCTGGCTGCGGGCGTAGCGCGTGAAATCCGGGATGTTGAGCGACAATGTGGCCCAGTAACCGACCATGGCGGTCACCCACGGCACGAGCACGAGCACACTCTCATGGCGTGCGCCCGTGGCATGCAGTTGATCTGCGCCATTCAGGATCGCGCCGAGTCCGCCCACACGCCGGGCGGCCCAGGCAAGCAATGCGAGACCCATGATGACGAGTGCCGGGGCGGAAAGCGTCTCCAGCCACTTGATGCTCTCGGTGCCAGCCCAGACGAAGTACATGTTGACGATCCAGAAGGCGATGAAGCTCACGTAGTGCGGCACTCCGTACCCCATGAACCGCCAATCGCCACCAAGTTCGAGCCAGGCCGGCCAGAGAATGCCCAGGAGCGCGTGGATCGCGAGGCCGCCGATCCAGGTCTGAATGCCGAACCAGCCACAGGCCACGACGGCCCGCATCATGGCGGGTACGTGCGCGCCGGCAACACCGAACGCCGCGCGGGCATACACGGGGAACGGAACGCCGTACTTGGTTCCCGCGTGGGCATTGATGACGAGCGGCACCAGCACGATGACGTTGCCCAGGAGGATGGCGAAGAGACTGCGCTGCCACGACAGCCCGGCGTCAATCATGCTCGCGGCCAGCATGTAGGTGGGTATGCAGACGCTCATGCCGACCCAGAGCGACGCGATGTGCCACAGGTTCCAGGTCCGCTGCTCGGGTCGCGTAGGCGCGATGTCGGCGTTGATCAACACGTCCGGAGCGCCCGCGCTTCCCGTCATGCGCGCCTCGCGCGCTCGAAGGCCCGAGTCAGCGCCCGGCGAACGAGCACGCCCACCAGGTGACGGCGATAGTCGCTCGACGCGTGGATATCGCCCGGAGGATCCACGTCGTGGCGCGACGCCGCGTGCGCGGCGGCCTGGATCACGTCGCTCGATGGCACCTGACCTTCCAGGGCCTGGACTGCGCGATGGGCCGGCACCGGCGCGTCACCCACGCTGAGCAGGGCGATCCGCGCCCCGGCGCACGCATCGCGACCGTCAAGCCAGACCGTGGCCGCGACGCCGACGAGGGCGTAGTCACCATGCCGGCGGGAGAACTCGATGAACGCGTGACCGCTCCGGGGCTGCGGCGCAGGGACGTGGACGGCGAGCAACAGCTCGGTGGGCTTGAGGGCGGTGGCGAAGAGCCCGGTGAAAAAGTCACTCGCGCCGATCCACCGGGTGCCCTCGCGACTGCCGACCTGAAACCGCGCCCCGATCGCCACCATGACGGCGGGCAGCTCGGCGGCGGGGTCGGCGTGCGCCAGGCTCCCGCCGATCGTCCCGCGGTTCCGAATCTGCGGATGCGCGACGAATGGCATCGCTTCGTGCAGCAGCGGCGCGAGTGATTGGACGAGGGAGCTCCGCTCGACATCCCGCTGGCGGGCCATCGCGCCGATGTGCAGGCCTTCGGTGCCGGTCCCCCGAACGTAGGCAAGATCCGTGGCAGGATTGATATCAATCAACCGCGCCGGTCGCGCGAGGCGGAAGTTCATCGCGGGAATCAGGCTCTGACCGCCGGCGAGCACTTTGGCCTCGCCGCCGAACTGATCCAGCAGCGCCATCGCTGCTTGGGCGGACTCGGCGCGGTGATAGGCGAAGCTTGCCGGCTTCACGGCATCACTCCACACGTGAAGAACATCGCGACGAACAGTAGCAGCACACCGGCGACCCAATGCACCGGGCGCATACGAGAAGTGCTTCCCGTCGCCGCCCGGGGCTGCGACGCTTGCTCGACGGCGACTCCGGCCCCCGTGGCAAGCCGCGAGACCAGCTCTTGGTTCAGCGCTTCGAGTCCCTGGCGGGTCATCAAGCGGGCCGCCGAGTCAATCACGCGCTGTCCCACGCCGGCAATCTTGCCGCCGATCTGAAGGTCGGCGCGGTATCGCATCAACGTGGCGCCGCCCTCCGCCTCCGACAGCGCGACGCGCGCATTGCCGCGCGCGAAGCCGACCGAACTCTTGCCCTCGATCTCCATGGAGAATGTGGCGGGCGGTTGTTTCTCGCTCAGCGCGACTGACACGGTGAACTCGCCGGCGCTCACGGGCCCCAGCGAAACCGCCATGACGCCCTGGAACCGGTCGTCGCCCGTGCGATCGAGCGTGCGAGCCCCCGGCAAGGCCTTCACGAGCACGGTGGGATCCTGAAGCAGATCCCACACGACTGCGCGAGGACCCTGGAACCTGAACTCGCCTTCGACGATCATCGCCTGGCCGCCTCCAGGGTATGGGCCCCGGCGCGTTTGCCTTCGCGCATCAGCTCGAAGAGGCGGCCGGGACTGAGCGGAATCTCGCGGATCTCCACGCCGTAGTCGGCGAGCGCGTCCTCCACGGCCTGAGCGAACACCGCACCCGTCGGGATCGCCCCTGCCTCGCCCACGCCCTTCACGCCGAGCGGATTGAGCGGCGAGGGTGTCTCGCGATGGAGCATCTCGACATCGGGTACGTCCAGCGCCGTTGGCAACAGATAGTCCATGAACGACGCGTTGAGCAGCTGCCCGTTCTGATCCCAGGCCAGCTGCTCGTAGAACGCGTTGCCGATGCCGTGCGCCACGCCACCCTGAACCTGGCCCGCCACGATCGTGGCGTTGATCACGCGGCCGGAATCGTGAACGACCACGTATTTCCGGAGGCGTACGTCGGCGGTTTCCGGATCCACTTCGACGATCACCGCGTGGACTCCATTTGCCGTGCTGCCGCGGTCGGGCCCGAAATAGGCTGTGGCTTCGAGACCCGGCTCAGTACCCGGTCGCACGGCGCCGCGGAGCGGGTTGGCGCGTTGGGCCAGCTCTCCGATCGCGATGGAACGGTTTGGTTGCCCGATCACGCGCACTGCCCCGTCCGACATCTCCAGCTCCTGGGGAGTCACGTTCAGCTCCCTCGCCGCCACCTCGAGCGCTTTCGCGCGCACGGCAACCGCGGCGGCGTGGCAGGCGCTCCCGGCCACGACAGCCCCACGGCTCGCGAACGTGCCGGTACCCCAGTGAAACTCGCGCGTGTCGCCGGTGATGACGTGGACCTGGTTGACCGGGATGCCGAGCACGTCCGCCACGATCTGCGCGAAGGTGGTGTAGTGGCCTTGCCCCTGCGTGCCCACGCCCGTCGCGAGACGGACCCGCCCGCTTGGCTCGACGGTGACCCGGGCGCCCTCGTACGGCCCGATGCCCGTGCCTTCGATGTACGACACGACGCCGATGCCGACGCAGCGTCCCTCGGCGCGGTGACGGCCCTGTTCGGCGCGGAAGTCGGCGTAGCCGATCGCCTGAACGGCCGCCTCGAGCGCCGGCAGATAGTCTCCGCTGTCGTACACGAGCGGCGCGGAATCCTGAAACAAGATTTTGTGATCGTGCGGGAACGCGTCAGGCGGGAGGTAGTTGCGACGCCTGATCTCCACCGGGTCCAGGCCGAGTTCTCGTGCCGCAAAATCCAGCAACCGCTCCATGACGAACACGCCGTGCTGCCGTCCGGCGCCGCGGACCGGCGTCACGATCGGCTTGTTGGTGAACACGGCGGTGAACTCGCTGGCGTAGTTCGGAACGTCGTATGGCCCGAGGAGCGTGCACTGACTGTTGATGGGAATGGTGAGACCGTAGGGATCGTACGCCCCGGCGTCGTGGAGGAATACGTCGTGGACGCCGAGGATCTTCCCGTCCCGGCCCACGGCCAGCTCGGCGTCGTGGATTTGGCCCCGCTCCTGGGTGGTGGCGTAGAAGTTCTCCTGCCGGTCCTCGATCCACTTGAGCGGGCGGTTGAGCCGCATCGCCGCCCACGGGATCAGCACCTCTTCCGGATAGAACATCATGATCTTGGGACCAAAGCCGCCGCCCACGAACGGCGCGATCACCCGCACTTCGGACTCGAGCAGCCCCAGCATGCGCGCCAGACCATTGCGGATGGGGATCGGCGCCTGGGTCGTGTCCCACACCGTGAGTTCTCTGGCGCGCGCGTCCCAGCGCGCCACGATCCCGCGGTTTTCAATGGCCCCGGCGATGCCACGGTCATAGGTGAATCGCCGCGCGATGAGCAGATCGGCACGGGCACGGGCGGCGGCCCAGTCTCCCTTCGCCTGCGCGGCGCGGGCTGCCACGTTGGAGCCCAGGTCCGGATGGACGAGCGGGGCGCGGGGCTGCAGCGCGGCCTCGAGATCCACGACGGCATCCAGCGGCTCGTAGTCCACGGTGATCTCACTCAGGGCATCTTCCGCCACGTAACGGCTCGAGGCTACGACCATCGCGATGGGTTCGCCGACGTGCCGCACCCGATCACGCGCGAGCGGCGGCTGAGTTCTCGCGTTGAACACGAGGCCTGGAATGGGTGGCGGTGGCACGAGGAGTGGCCCGGGGCGCCAGTACTCGCCCAGGTCCGCCGCTGTGTACACGGCGGCGACACCCGGATGCCGTCGTGCGGCCGAGGCGTCCACGTTGCGCAGCAGGGCGTGGGCGTGCTCGCTTCGCAGGAACGCGGCGTGCAACATGCCATCCAGGTGCACGTCGTCCACGAAGAGGGCCCGGCCCGTGAGCAGCGCCGCGTCCTCGTTACGCAGGGGCTCTGGCCTGGCGCTCCTCGTCATTGACGCACGCCGCCCGCCCTCCGGGTCCCATCCTGGAGGGCGATTCGCACGGCCCGCACGATGTTCGCGTACCCGGTGCAGCGGCACAGATTGCCGGAGATCGCCTCGCGGATCGCGCGATCGTCCGCCTCCCGGTGCTCGGCAAGGAAGGGGATCAGCGTCATGAGGAACCCGGGCGTACAGAAGCCACACTGGAGCGCGTGGGCTTCACGAAAGGCTCGCTGCAGGGGGTGGAGTTCGCCGGAGTTCGTATCCGACGTCAGGCCTTCGACGGTGAGGATCTCGTGGCCGTCCGCCTGCACGGCGAACATGAGGCAGGATCGCACCGCTTGTCCGTCGAGCAAGACCGTGCATGCCCCGCACACTCCGTGCTCGCAGCCAACGTGCGTCCCCGTGAGTTCGAGGTCATGCCGTAGGAAATCGGACAGCAGCACGCGGGGCTCAACTGCCCGCCGAACCTCGACGCCATTGACGGTCAACGTGACGGGAACGCCGTCGCTCACCACACCTCCAGCTTTCCGCTCCCTAGAAAAACGACGCGCCCGCGCCGAATGGGTGGCGTGGGCGGGACTTCGGACAAACGAAGGGTGTAACCATACGGTTCGGGGTGGGAGGCAGCAAGCCTCCTTGAAAGACCAACGGGGCCGCCCCTCTCCGGAGCGACCCCGTCGTGTTCGGCGGTGAAGCGGTCTTAGCTGTTGATCACAGACACGTTCTGCGCCGCCGGGCCCTTTTGGCCCTCGACGACGTCGAACTCGACCTTGTCACCCTCGCGCAGCGACTTGAAGCCATGCCCCAGGATCGCCGAGTGGTGAACGAAGCAGTCCTTCTGGCCGTCGTCCCGAGTGATGAACCCGAAACCCTTGGCGTCGTTGAACCACTTCACCTTGCCGGTCGTACGCATTGCCGTACCCCTTTGCTGATGTGTGATGTTCGTCGGAGTGCGGCAATGCCGTACTGAGCCGAACGCCCATCGTTGTTCCGCGGAAACTTGGCCCCCGCGTTGGGCTGCCCACTGACGCGGGCGAGAATCTCTTATAACAAGAGCGGGGACCCGCGCGTTGCCCAGGTCCCCGTTCCGTGTTGGCTGGTGCTGCGGCGCGAAACGCGCGCGAAACGCTGGCCCAATACTAGCGAACTCGCTTCGGCCGCGGAAGCCCGCCCGCGCTGGGCCACAGTGCCGGCCCCGGTCGCTGGACGGGGTCCCGTGGAAAGCGCTTTGCTGCTATTCTCCGGCGCATCGTACGACCCGCACACAGGCAGGCCCAGGCGATCGGCGCCCGCGATCCAGACTCGGAGTCCACGTTCATGACCCGCTTCCCCCGTTCGACCACTGCCCTCCTCGTCCTGCTGGCACCGCTCGCCCAGCCGTCAGTCGCGCAGACGTACCGGTCCCAGGATCCCGTGATCCGAGCGATATGGACCGAGGGGATGGAGCGATCACAGACGGAGCGATTGGCGCAGGCTCTGCTTGATTCGATCGGCCCGCGCTTGTCCGGGACGCCGAATTATCAGGCGGCCGTGGACTGGTTGCTTGCAACCTATGGCGCCTGGGGAATCGCGGCGCGCAAGGAGCAGTATGGCACCTGGCGAGGCTGGCGGCGCGGCCCGGTGCACGCCGATCTCGTCGCCCCCCGGCAGCACACGCTGGAGGCGCGGTTCCTGGCGTGGAGCCCGGGGACCGGCGGGCGGCCTGTGGAAGGAGAGGTGGTGGCAATCCCCGAGATTCCCTCGCCTCAACAGGCCGCGGCCTGGCTCGCCACCATTCGCGGCAAGATTGTGTTGGTGTCCGCGCCCGAGCCCATGTGCCGAGAGCCGCAGGCATTCCAGGCCCTGGCCCGCCCCGAGACGGTGCGGCGGTGGCAGGCGGAACGTGACGCGCTCCAGCAGTCCTGGCGCGCGCGACTTCAGGCCTTGGGCGATAGCGGGATCGCGCGCATCGAGGCGGCGGGGGCCCTGGCCGTGTTCACGCTCACGTGGTCGCAGGGGTGGGGCGTCAACAAGGTGTTCGACACCGAGACGTCGCGCATACCGTCGCTCGACGTCTCCTGCGAGGACTACGGTCTCCTGTATCGCCTGGCGGCGAACCGGATGGGCCCGCGCGTGCGACTCGTGGCCGAGGCCGAACTGCCCGGCCCGGTGCCGATGTACAACGTGATCGCGGAGATCAAAGGAAACGAACTGCCGAACGAATACGTCATGCTCTCCGCGCACCTCGACTCGGAGCACGCGGCGCAGGGCGCCACCGACAACGGGACCGGAACGCTCACGATGCTCGAGGCGATGCGGATCTTGAAGACGACCTACGCACGCCCGCGGCGTACGATCCTGGTGGGACACTGGGGCGGCGAGGAACAGGGACTCATCGGCTCGCGCGCGTTCAGTGAGGATCACCGGGACGTCGTGGACAACCTCCAGGTGCTGTTCAACCAGGACAACGGCACGTGGCGGGCGGAGTACATCCAGACGCAGGGGCTTAGCAAGGCAGCGGGGAACGTGGCTCGCTGGATCGCCCAGGTCCCCACTGAGATCAGCCAACACATCCGGCTGGACTTCCCGGGCCCACAGGAGACGGGCGGAAGCGATCACGTCTCGTTCCTGTGCCATGGGGCCCCGGGTTTCCGCCTTCAGTCCAATTATTCGGACTACCGCCAGTACACCTGGCACACGAACCGCGACACGTACGACAAGGTCGTGTTCGACGATCTCAAGAACAACGCGACGCTCGCCGCGATGTTGGCGTATCTGGCGTCCGAAGATCCCGAGCGGGTTTCGCGCGAGCGCTCCGTCTTGCCGCCCAGCCCCGAGACGGGGCGGCCCCGGGAGTGGTTGCCGTGTAGGCCGGCGCGGCGGGCGTACTGAAGGGCGGGCGCGGCCGGGAATCCAACGCGGGAGGGGTGAGGGGTAAGAAGGCTCCTTACCCCTCACGCCTGCTTGTTCAGCGCGCCGAGATCACGTTCGGCATGTTCCGCCGCCTCAAGGTCTCGTTCAGCGTCGCCAGATCCTGCCGCACCAGCTGGTCGAATCGCGCCCTGTAGCCCGCGAGCCGTTGTGTAAGTTCCGCGTGCACCTCGCGCGCCTGCGTGGTGGGCGGGAAGTCCGCCGTGGCCACGCCCCCGGCCAGATACACGAGTTTTTGAATGAGCTTGTGCGGGTAGCGGATGTCCTCCTGGCCGCGGCCCGTAACCATGATTTGGTGCAGCTCCCACTCGAGGTCGATGAACTTCTGCTCGACCGAATCCACCGCGGCTTTCGCCTCCCGGTTCCCGGCGTCGCCGGCCACGCGGGCGGTGTTCTGCAGTTGCCACCGGATCGTCTCGATTCGGTTCAGCATGTCCGCGGTTTCGGCGGTGTTCCGCTTGATCTCTCCCAGCAGCGCCACCTGCTGCGCGATGTCGGCCTCGGTGCCGGCCGAATTCGGGTCCTTGCGGACGATGAGCTGGCGGGCGTACTCTCGCCCGTCCACCATGAGCTTCACCGTATAGGTGCCCGGCGGCTGGAGAATCGAGAGTCGCTGGGTCATCGGTGCGGGCCGGCCCTCGGGCGGGATCTGGACGTAGGGCGCGTACACGGGGCTCACGCGAAGCCGCACCTCCGGCGTGGGCTCGTCCCGCAGGTCCCACATCACGCGGTTGATCCCCACGTTCTTGGTGCCGCGAAGGGTTCTCACGGTCTGGCCGCTCGCGTCGGCGATGGTGATTGTGACATCCCCCTCCGGCGCGCTCTTCAGCCAGTAGTTGATTGACGCGCCGTACGGCGGTCCCTGGCCGGCCACCGGGTCGTCGCTCGAGCCCATATGGGGTGTGACGGGACGAAAGCGATAGGCCGGCTTGAGTTCGAAGAGGTGGGCGTCGGCGGCCAGCACCTGAGGGGTCAGCTGTTGGAGCGGCGTGATGTCGTCCATGATCCACCAGCCCCGGCCGTACGTTGCGATCACGAGATCCATGAAATGCTCCTGGATCTCCATCCAGTAAACCGGGGCCGGGGGCAGGTTGTTCTGTAACGGCTGCCAGCTTTCGCCGTCGTTGAACGACACGTACAGGGCGTTCTCGAGCCCCAGATAGAGCAGCCCGCGCCGGACGGGGTCCTCACGGATCACGTGCGCGTAACTCAGGGGCGTGGGCGTGATGCCGTTCGTGATCTTACGCCAGGTGCGTCCGTAGTCGCTCGTCTTGTAGACCCAGGGATCGCGGTTGTTCATCTGGTGGAAGTCCACCGTGATGTACGCCGTCCCCGTGTCGTAACGCGACGGCTCGATGTTGCTGATCGTGCCCCACGCCGGAAGCCCCGTGATGTTCGCCGTCACGTTGGTCCAGTTGCGGCCCCCGTCCCGCGTCACGTGCACCAGCCCGTCGTTGGTGCCGGCCCAGATGAGCCCCGGTTTGAGGCGTGACTCGGCGATGGCGAAGACGACGCCCGCGTATTCCACGCCGATGTTGTCCGGGGTGAGCCCGCCGGAGGGACCCATCTTGCTCCTGTCGTTCAGGGTAAGGTCCGGGCTGATCACCTGCCAGCTGTGGCCGCCGTCGGTTGTGGCGTGCACGTGCTGGCTCCCCACGTACACTTTGTTGTGGTCGTGCGGCGAGATGGTGAGCGGAGCCGTCCACACGAAGCGATACTTCGCGAGCGCCGCCGGCGAGCCGCTCATCACTTCGGGCCAGATCTCCACGTGGCGGAACTGGCGGCTCCGCATGTCATAGCGCACCACGATGCCCCCCACCGAGCCGCGCCCGGACGCGGAAGACCACACGATATCCGGGTCCACGGGATCGGGTGTGGCCCACCCGCTCTCGCCGCCGCCCACCTCGTGCCACTCGCCCCGACTGATGATGTTGCCGCCGCCGCCACCGCCGCCCCCGAACCCCGCCGCGCGCACGGCATTGCTGGGCCCCACATAGGACGGCCCGTCCTGCCGGTTCCCGAACAGATTGTAGGGGATCTTCGTGTCCGTCGTGACGTGGTACATCTGCGCGATCGGGAGCTGGATCCGGTCCCACTGGCGGCCGCGGGTCGTGGAAATCGCCACGCCCTGATCGTTCGCCACGATCATGCGGTCGCCGTTGGTGGGATCGATCCAGATGTCGTGGTTGTCTCCGCCCGGCGACTGGCCGAAGCCCAGGTTCTCCACTGTGCGCCCACCGTCAATGGACTTGCTGAATGCGGCCGACAGGAAGTACGCCTCGTTCTCGTTGTCCGGGCTCACGACGACGCGCGAGTAGTAATGCGTACGGCCGGCGAGTTGGCGATCATGGCTCGTGAGCGTCCACGTTTCGCCGCCATCCAGTGACGTCCACAGTTCGCCGGACTCCTGCGGCACGCCGTTCACGGGTACGCCGTCACCGGTCTCGATGAGCGAGTAGACGTGATTGGGATTGGAGCGGGCGATCGCCACGACGGTCTTGCCCACATCCATCCGTGGCAGGCCGTTGCCCCGCAACTTCCGCCATGTGGCGCCGCCATCGCGCGACACGTACAGTCCCGAGCCCGGCCCGCCCGACACGCGACCCCAGGTCTTGATCTCGATGGTCCAGAATCCGGCGAAGAGAATCGCCGGGTTCGTGGGATCCATGGCCACGTCGGAGCAGCCGGTGTTCTCGTCCACGAACAGCACGTTGTCCCAGGTTTTCCCGCCATCCGTCGTGCGGAACACACCGCGGTCGGCCTGCGGCCCGTAGCTGTGCCCCTGCGAGCAAACGAACACGATATCCGGATTGGCGGGGTGAATTACCACGCGCGCGATGCGGCCAGAGTTCTCGAGCCCCATGCGCGTCCACGTCTTCCCGGCGTCCAGCGACTTGTACACGCCGTTCCCGATCGAGATGTGACTTCGGATATGGGCCTCGCCGGTGCCGGCCCACACAATGTTCGGGTTGGATGGCGCCAGCGCGAGCGCACCGATGGACTGAACCCCGTAGTCGTCGAAGATGGGCGACCAGTGCACACCACCATCCACCGTTTTCCAAATTCCGCCAGACGCGGCGCCGATGTAGTAGATGTTGGGATCCCCGGGAATGCCCACGGCGGAAGTGGTGCGATTGCCCACGGGCCCCACATAGCGGTACCGGAGCTGACGGTAGCTCGACGGATCGAGCGTGGACGGCGCCGCGGCAGGCTGCGGTTGGCGCCGCTGGGCGATTGCCGATCCCGTGAGTGAGGAGAGCGTGAGCAGCAGCATGCCGATGGCTGCTCCAACGGAGCGGAGGGCGCGGATCATAGGCTCGACTCCTTCAGTAAGCGCCGGCGGAGGGTCAGTGACCGAGAATGATCCGGCACGGCGCAGGTGACGGCAAGGGACGGCCGGGGTGATGCGCTGCCGTCCGGTTGAGTAAAATCCGGCCATGACTCCGTGGGTCACTCGGCTCCTGCTCGCGAACGGCGCCATGTTTCTGCTCGCCGGTAGCTTCCCGGGCGTGAACGGGGCACTGGTGCTCGTCCCCGGACTGGTCCTGATCCGGCCGTGGACCGTCGTGACCTACATGTTCCTCCACGCGGATCTCATGCATCTCCTGTTCAACATGCTGGGGCTCTATTTCTTCGGTCCGCGGCTGGAATCGCGATTGGGGAGCCGGCGTTTTCTCACCCTGTACCTGGTGAGTGGGATCGCCGGGGCGTTGTTGTCGGTCTTCACGCCGCGCGCGGCGATCCTGGGCGCTTCCGGGGCGTTGTTCGGGGTGTACTACGGGTACGCGCATTTCTGGCCGCGGGACCGGATTCTTATCTGGGCCGTGATCCCGGTGGAAGCCCGCGTGCTCGTCATCATCATGACGGTCCTGGCGTTGTACGGCGGCGTGGCAGGTGGCGGTGGCGTGGCGCATTTCGCCCACCTGGGCGGGTTTCTCGGGGGATTCCTCTATCTCCGGCTGAGCGAGCGGTACAGCGCGGCCGCGCGGTTCCGCGCCCGAGCGGAGCCGACGGGCAAGGCCTCGGTATCGGACTTTGCCCGGTGGCGCGGGATCAATCCGGACACCATGCACCCCGTGAATCGCGGGGAGTACGAGCGCGTGATGCAAAAGATCGCCGACCAGGGCGTGGCGGCCCTCACGCCGGCGGAGCGGGCGTTCCTCGATCGGTTCTCGGCGGTGTGAAGCCGGAGCCCCAACACCGCCGGGGCCTGGGTCCGCGCCCCGACGGCCAAAATCGCCGGTACCTCCGTCGTTCAGGCTGACGACACTCGGCGATGCTCTCGCTGGAGGGCAGGCGGCTGTTCTTGTGCCACATCGCGGCCGGCCGAAAGGAACTGCTGGTGGAATCCGCAGATTCGCTGTTCGGCCGCGATGACGGCGGACGGATCAGTATTGTGCGCGAGGGAGGCCGCGTGGTCGCAATCATGACGTTTGGGTGGCGGGCGACGCGATTACAATAGCAGCCATGCTCTCCGGTCGTTCGTTCGTCCCGGCTCTCGCGGCCACGAGCCCGGGCTCCCCCGATCGCTTGCTTGCGCTGGTGAGCGTGCTCCTGCTTGTGCCCGCGCCGGCCGTGGGCCAGGATACCCTTCGCCTGCACCGCCTCACGGGCCCCATCGTGCTCGACGGCCGCGTGAACGAGCCCGCATGGGACCAGGTGCCGCTCATTCCCACAACGGTGTTCTCGCCGCAATACCGTGGGGAAGCCACGGAGCGGACGGAGATTCGGGTCGCGTACGACGCCACGTACTTGTATGTGTCGGGTCGCTTGTACGACTCGCGCCCCGCGGCTATCCGAACGAACACGCTGTACCGCGATGCGTACAGCGGGGACGATCTCCTCGGCATCGCGCTCGATACGTACAACGACCGCCAGACGGCGTCGTGGTTCGTCGTGAACCCGGGTGGCGTGCGCACGGACCGCGCGCTGTTC
>DATMAW010000148.1:0-13124 GCA_035559715.1 Gemmatimonadales bacterium
ATGGCCGTGCATGGCCGCCCGCCGGCATTCACCGGCGTTGACGGTCGCGCATACTCGGCTGACCTGTTTGTGGACTCGACGCCCGCGCCTGACGGCCAGTTCGGGGCGGCACTGTTCTTCGTCAGGTGGTCACCGGATGGCGAGCGACCGGACGGACATGTCGAAACGGAGTCCGTCGCCTTCGGACCCACCCCGCAAGAAGCGCGGCGCGCCGCTCGCGCCCTCACACTGTTCGACGTCAAGCGGCTGCTGGACATCGCCATAACCGCGCAGGGTAACCGGCCGGAGTGGTGAAGCTCGAAGGGGTGGTCTTGAGCGCAACCGGCGGCCGCTATCGCACGCTCGCCGGCGGCGCCGAAGTGATCGCGTCGCTCCGCGGACGTCTGAAACGGGGGCCGGATGGCGTGGTGGTTGGAGACCGCGTGACCCTAGCGGTGCATCGTGATGGATCCACCACCATCGAACGCATCCATGAGCGGCAGACGGTGCTCAAACGCCGCCAGCCGGGTGGCAGGCGGGGGACGCGCGTGATCGCCGCGAACATCGAACAGGTGATCGTGATGTGTGCCGCGGACCAGCCGGCGTGGGACCCCCAGTTGACCGATCGATTCCTCGCGGTGGCAGAGGCCAACGGGCTACCGGCTACGCTGGTGATCAATAAATGTGACCTATGCGCCGATCCCGAGCCTCTGGTGGCGCCCTACCGAAAGGCGGGATATCAAGTCCACCCAATCAGTGTCGCGCGCGGACTGGGGTTGGATCGCATGCGCGCATTGCTGGAGGGTCACGTGTCGTTGCTTACGGGCCCGACCGGCGTCGGGAAGTCGAGCCTGCTCAACGCGCTCGAGCCAGGGCTGCGCCTGCGCACCCGCGAGGCCGGTCGCCGCGGCGGGCGCCACACCACCGTGGCCGCCGAGATGCACCGCTTCGGGACGAGCGGGATGGTCGTGGACACACCGGGCCTGAGCGACATCGCCCTCTGGGGGCTCGATCCATTGGAAGTCGCTCGCGCATTCCCCGAGTTCTCCCAGTTCGCCACAGGGTGCCGGTTCGACAACTGCCGCCACACGACCGAGCCCGGATGCGCCGTGCGTCTGGCCGCGGAGCGGAATGACATCAGCCCGACGCGGCTTGCGTCATACCGGCAAATGCTGGAAGAAGCGCTGGCGGCCGCGCGGCATTGGGAATGAACGACATGACCTCTGACGATCTTCCCCTGGTCGCGCCGTTTGTGGGCGAGCGGTACGCCGCCGCCGAGCACCTTACCGCTCTACTCTCGCCCCCCTACGACGTTATTGCCGCGCCTGAGCGAGCGGCGCTGGCGGGCCGACACAGACACAACATCGTCCACCTGATCTTGCCGGAGGGAGACGATGACCGCTATCGGGTGGCGGCAAAGCGCTTGCATGAATGGCGAAGAGCAGGCGTACTGGTGACGGACCAGGCCCCGGCCGTTCACGTGGTTCAGCAGGCCTTCAAGATTGGTGGTCGCGAGTTCGTGCGGACTGGGTTGATCGCTGCCGTTGTAGCCGAGCCTTTCGAGATGGGGCGAATCAAGCCGCATGAGCGTACACACGCCGGGCCTAAACAGGATCGCCTGGCACTCATGCGTTCCACGCGGACGATGTTCGAAGCGTTGCTGATGCTCACGCGCGACTCCACGAACGAGTTGGCGCCGCTTCTGGCCGACACCACTCGTAGTGACGACCCCTGGGCCGAGGCGACCGTGGGAGACGCCACGGTTCGGGCGTGGCGCGTTGACGGACCTCGCGGCGATGCGCTGGTGATGGCGGCAGGGCGGCATCCGCTGTACATCGCCGACGGGCACCACCGATTCGAAACGGCCGTGGCCTTCAGGCGGGAGTTCCCTCAGGCCGCTCGAACCCTGGCCCTCATTGTGAGCGTGCGGGATCCGGGGCTGGTCGTGCTCCCGACCCACCGCGTCATTCGCGGTGAATCGCTGCCGGCCGACATCGTACCGCGGCTCGAGGCCACGGGAGCCCTTCAGGTGCTCTCCGCCGACTCCCTCGACTACGGGGCGGCGGGCGCCCAAGTCGTGGCCGCTGGTGGGGGATGCGTCATGGTTCTCCCGGGCGGGCGGTGCTACGCGCTCGCGCGCCGGCGCGAGGCGCCCGCGGGCCCCCTCGCTGCCTTCCACCCGGCGGTCCGCGAGCTCGACGTGACTTGGGCGGACGCGTATGTCCTTGCCGCATTGCGCGACGCCGCAGAGGCGGCCAGGATCGAGTACTCCTCCGACGCCTCAGCGGTCGTCAACGAGGTGACTCAAGGACGCGCGCTGGCGGGCATCCTCCTGAACCCGCCAGCGGTGGAGCACGTCCTGGCCGTTGCGGACGCCGGCGGCTTCATGCCGCAGAAGTCCACCTATTTCCTCCCCAAGGTGCCGAGTGGTCTCGTGATGCTTCCGTACGAACGGCGCTGAACCAGTCTCGACCCCTTATCGAACCGATCGAACGCGGAGACCCCCATGAGCGTACGCCCCCGTGCTCGCATTCTGGCGAACCTGGAGACCATCTATCGGGAAGCGTTCGAGCGCGCGAGGGAAGCGGGCGATCGGAACCGCATGCGCGACCTCGATGCGGCGTTCCAGCGGGAACAACTAATGCTGGAAGTGCTGTTAGACATCCGCGACGCGCTGCACCCGATGGAATCCGCCCCGCGGGTCGCCCTCGAGCGGCTGCAGGCCCTTAGAAAGCTGACCACGACCAGGCGGACATGAGGGCGTTGGGGAGGGCGTAGCGCGGGTCCCAGAGAAACCGGGCCGGTCCTAGTTCTCCATTGGACCGTGTCGCCTTATTTTCCGGCCCATGGCAACCCGAGCCAGACCGTCCGCGGCCCCTCGTCGAGCGGCCGCCCACCTCGAAAAAGCGGACCTTCTGGAGTTCTATCGAGTCATGCTGCTCTCGCGGCGCCTCGACGACCGCGAGATTCAGCTGAAACGACAGAACCGGATCTTCTTCCAGATCTCGGGCGCAGGGCACGAAGCGGTGTTGGTGGCCGCCGGAAGATTGCTGCGTCCCGCGTACGACTGGTTCTACCCCTACTACCGCGATCGGGCCCTGTGTCTCTCCCTCGGCATGACCCCGACCGAGATGTTGTTGTCGGCCGTGGCTGCGGCTGCGGATCCGAACTCTGGTGGGCGGCAAATGCCGTCCCACTGGGGACACAAGGCCTTGAACATCGTGAGCCAGTCGAGCCCCACCGGCACACAGCTGCTGGACGCCGTCGGCTGTGCCGAGGCATGGCTGCGTTTCGATCGCATCAAAGACATTCCGGATCGCGAGCGGCTGCATCATGAAGACGAAGTGGTGTACTGCTCGGCGGGCGACGGTACGACGAGTGAAGGGGAATTCTGGGAGGCGCTGAACACGGCATCGAATCTGAAGCTCCCGATTCTGTTCTTAATCGAGGACAATGGCTACGCCATCTCGGTCCCCGTCGAGGTTCAGACGGCAGGTGGTTCGGTGTCAAAACTGGTCCGCGGATTCCCTGATCTCTTTGTGGAGACCGTGGACGGATGCGACCCGCTGGCGTCGTACGATGTGCTCTCTCGCGCCGTCGCTCACTGCCGCTCGCGCAAGGGTCCGGCGCTCGTCCACGCCTCGGTCATTCGGCCGTATTCACACTCCCTCTCGGACGACGAGGTGTTGTACAAGTCCCCCGAGGAGCGCGAGAGCGAGGCCACACGGGACCCCCTCAAGACCTATCCGGCCAGGTTGCTGTCGGAAGGGCTGGCCACGACGGACGAGTTGGATCGCATTCGCCAGTCCGTCGAGGACGAGGTGGAACTGGCGACGGAAGTGGCGCTGGCCGCGCCGCAGCCACCGCCGGAGACCATAAGTCTGTACGTCTATTCGCCCGACGTGGACCCGACGGGAGAGCCGTTCGACACGGAAGACGATCCACAGTTCAGCGGCGAGCCGACGACGATGGTCGACCTGCTCAACGCTTGCCTCCGCGACGAAATGGCGCGGGATCCGCGCATCCTGGTGTTCGGAGAAGATGTGGCCGACGCGTCGCGCGAGCAGTACCTGGATCGGGTCAAGGGCAAGGGCGGGGTGTTCAAGGTGACCTGGGGGTTGCAGCGCCGATTCGGCAGCGATCGCGTTTACAATTCGCCGCTCGCCGAGGCGAACATCATCGGCCGAGCCATCGGACTCGCCACGCGCGGCCTCAAGCCGGTGGTCGAGATCCAGTTCTTCGACTACATCTGGCCGGCGTACATGCAACTGCGCAACGAGCTCGCGGTGCTCCGCTGGCGGAGCAACAACGCCTTCAGCGCTCCGGTCGTCGTCCGGACCACGTACGGCGGCTATCTCAAGGGAGGTGCGGTGTACCATTCGCAGACCGGCGCGTCCGTGTTCACGAGCGTGCCAGGGCTGCGGGTGGTGTGCCCGTCCACCGCCCTGGACGCCAACGGCTTGCTCCGCACGGCCATCAGGTGCGACGATCCGGTGCTGTTCCTCGAGCACAAGCACCTCTACCGCCAGACCTACAACAAGGCTCCGTATCCCGGGCCGAACTTCATGATTCCGTTCGGCAAGGCCAAGGTGGTGCGCCAGGGATCGGACGTGACCGTCGTGACCTACGGCGCCGTCACGCAACGCGCGCTCCTCGCGGCGCAACAGATCCAGGAGCAGGACGGGATTAGCGTCGAGGTGATCGACCTCCGAACGCTGAATCCGGTGGACTGGCAGACGATCGGCAACTCGGTGCAGAAGACGAATCGGGCCATCGTTGCCTACGAGGACGGGCTGTCATGGGGGTACGGCGCGGAGATCGCCGCTCGTATCGCCGATGAGTTTTTTGTCTGGCTCGATGCGCCCGTGAAGCGCGTGGCCTCGATGGACACCTTCGTGGCCTACGCGCCGGAGCTGGAGGACGTGATTCTGCCCCAGGTCGGCGACGTCGCCGCCGCGATCCGCGATATCAGCCGCTTCTGACGAGGAGCCCCACCCACAAGCGGCTCACCGAGTGTCGATAGCCCGCCCCACCCGGCCGAACAACTCGCGGATTTCCCCGGCCGCCGAGATGGCGGCGTCGATATCGTGCGACAGCGCTTTGGCCTGCTGGGTTGCGCTGGTGAACTCACTCAGCCCAGACGCGACGCCCGCCGACCGCAGGCGCAAGAGATCAAACCGCAGGTTCTGAATCGCCAGCACACACGATTCGAATTGCGTCTCCACCTGGCCGCGGCGCTGAGTCAATTCGCCAAGCGCCTCTCGCTGACGCCGGAGCAGTTCCATGAGCCGATCTCGCTCCGGATCCGCTTCCCGAGCCTCGAGCTCCCGAATTCTCTCGTCGAGCCTGGCGAGCGCCGCCTGATCGATGCCGCTGTCCAGTGCACTCAGCGTGCGCGCTAACTCCATGGCCCGTGTCATCAGCGCATCCACCGTGGGCTGGACGTCCGGCAGCATGCCCCGTTCAGCAGGCGGCAGGCGTTCAAGGATGCGCGAGATGGCCGCCCGATCTGCCCGCATCTGTTGCACCTGACCGCTGAGGCGCCCGAATTCGCCCGTGGTGGGCTCGGGCTCAGCCAGCGGCGGGAGCCCGAGCGGCTTGGACCCTGTGGGTGTCGGTACCGGCAACGCGTCTCTAGCCGGGGGCCGGTGCACCACGTCTCTCCAACTGTATCCCGCGCTCCACAGCTTACCGTAGTCGTACGCGAGCCCGATTCCCCACATGGTCGCAGGAAGGAGAAACCAAGGAGAGTCTATCCCGACCACGACGTTGAGTAGCAACAGGCCGCCGTTCACGGAGACGTAAGACGCCAGGTGCGAGCGAAACTTGCGGACGAGCCTGGGCTCCCCGCCCTCCGGCGTCTCTCCTGGGCTCCGGGCGGCGCGCCGCGACACCGGTCCCCTCGCCCGTGGTGCGGCGACGGCAACCGGTTCCCGCCGGACTTCCCGGGCGGAAGCGCCCGGTCGCGCGGGCGGTACCGACGATCGGCCCCGGCTGGCTCCGAGCGCCGCCGTGCGCCGATACGGTACCGACACGCGGCCCTCCAGCGCACGACGTAACGAATCCGCCGTCGGCCAGCGATCATCCGGGTTCTTCTCGAGACATCGCATGATCGTGGCGCCGAGATCTTCCGGGCAGTCGGGGCGAAGGTCACGAACCTCGCGCGCGGGCTCGCTGATCTGCTTCATCAGCAGCCCGGGAACGGTTGCAGCGTGAAATGGCGGATCGCCGGTGAGCATTTCATACGCCACAAGCCCCAGCGAGTAAATGTCCGACCGCGCGTCTATCTCGCGCTCCCCCGCCGCCTGCTCGGGACTCATGTAGGTAGGCGTCCCAATGACCACACCGGTTCCCGTGAGGGTCCCGGCCCCACCCTCGGAAAGCGCTTTGGCGATTCCGAAGTCCGTGACCACCACGCGGCGCCGCGTGCCCTCGAGCAGGATGTTGTCCGGCTTGACGTCGCGGTGAATCACGCCCATCGCGTGCGCCATGCCCAACGCGTCAGCCACTTCTCTGGTGATTCGGCGCACCTCTTCGGGCGGAAGCCGCTCCCGCCGCCTGAGGCGAGCGGCGAGGGATTCGCCATCCACGTAGCCCATCACGAAATACACCAGCCCGTCGGCCTCGCCGACGGCGTGGATCGGAACAATATGGGGATGTGACAACCGCGCGGCGGTCTCGGCTTCCCGAACGAATCGAGTGCGAATCTCCTCGCGGTAGGCGAGATCGGGCGGCAACACCTTGATGGCCACGCGTCGCTTGAGCTTGAGATCGCGCGCGCTGAACACCACACCCATGCCGCCACGGCCGATCTCGCCCTCAAGGACGTAACTATCCTTGAGCGCGTTGCCAAGCCGCTCGGCCAGAGCGCTCTTATGCTGCTCGTCCATGTAGCGACGTGGGGGGTCCGGGCGTAGATTAACGTTGCCCGGAAAGCGTGGCAACCACATTCACTTGGCCGGAGGGAGATCTGAAACGCTGGGTTACCGACGACGCGGGGCGCCGCTGGGGCGTCGAGCGAGTCGGACGCACCTCTGGCATCGTACCGCCAAGGCCCCGCGACGGCGGGCAGTTTCCTGAGCCCGCCGACATCGTGCGCTTCAGCTGCGAATCGGACCGGGGCGAAGCACCGCGTGAAGTGACGACCCGTGCGGGATTGCTTGAACAACTCACCGATTCCGAACTCCGCGCACTGCTGAACATCGCCCCCAAGGCCGCTGGTTAGGGCGTCGGCGCCTGCCTTTTTGGCGCGACCGGCCGCCGGATGACGGCGCGCGCGCCATTCCGTCAGCGAAAACCACGCAAGGCTCGGCACAATAGGTGCGCCGTGGCGCTTTCGTCGCCATCTTGTTGGGCGGCGCCCCTTATCGGAGTTCGATGACAAATGGCCGATCTCACGGTGCCCACCAGCCGACGTCTGCGCCTCCCAGTTCTTCCGCTGCGGGAAGTCGTCCTGTTCCCAGGCGTCACCGCGCCGATCGGAGCCGGACGTCCCGCCACGCTGCGCGCGATCGAAGCGGCGCTGCGGACCGAAGACCGACTGATCTTCAGCGTTTCCCAGCGGCAGAACACCGAGGCCGTCACACCCGATGGGCTCTACACCATGGGTACGGTGGCGCGGATTGGGCAAGTACAGCGCGGCCTCGGTGGCGTTCAGCTGCTCCTGCACGGCGAGTTCCGCGGTACGGTGCTGCAATACGCGCAGGCCGAGGGATTCATCGAAGCGGTCGTCGTGGAGGCGCGGGATCTCGCGCCCGCCGAGCCGAACGATCCCGCGTTCCTCGCCCTCGACAAGGAGCTGCGAGAGCGCTCGGCCGACCTCGGACGTAAGTCCGGGCTCCCGGAAGACGTCGTCCAGCAAATCCTGGATGGAGTTACCGAACCGGGCAGGTTCGCGGACCTGGTGGCGGGCTATGTCGAGATTGCCCCGGCCGAGCGCCAGTCGTTGCTCGAAACCCTGGGCATCGAAGAGCGCATGCGACGCGTCCTGCTTCACGTACAGCGCCAGCTCGCCATGCTCGACGCGCAAGAAGAGATCAAGTCCAAGGTCCAGGAGGAACTCGGGGAGCGGCAGCGGGAGATGCTGCTGCGCGAGCAACTGAAGGCCATTCAACGCGAGCTGGGAGAAGACACCGAAGGCGACGAATTGGCCGAGCTTAAGGAGCGCTTGGCCAAGCTCCAGCTACCTCCGGAGGCTCGGAAGGAAGTTGACCGCGAGCTGCGTCGCCTTGAGCGGACGTCCCGGGAATCCATGGAAGCCCAGGTCATCCGGACGTATCTCGAGACCATCGCCGAACTGCCGTGGAACGAACGCAGCGAAGACGACTTGGACGTCGCCCATGCCGCGAAGGTGCTCGACGAGGACCACTACGGTTTACGCAAGGTGAAGGACCGTGTGCTGGAGTTTCTGGCGGTCCGCCAGCTGCGCCAGCAGCGCAGCGGTGAGCCCACGGCTGAAGCGGTCGGCAATGAGGATGATCGCCGTGCCAAAGGGTCCATCCTGCTATTCGTTGGACCCCCGGGGGTGGGCAAGACCTCCATCGCCAAGTCCATCGCGCGCGCCATGGGCCGCAAATACGTCCGCATTTCCCTTGGTGGAGCGCGCGACGAGGCCGACATCCGGGGTCACCGCCGAACGTACGTGGGCGCCATGCCAGGCCGGATCATCACCGGCATGAAGCGCGCCGGAACCAAGAACCCCGTCTTCCTGCTGGACGAGGTGGACAAGCTGGGTGTGTCGTTCCAGGGGGATCCGGCAGCCGCGCTCCTCGAAGTGCTCGACCCGGCACAAAACGACAGCTTCACCGACCACTACCTCGGCGTCCCGTTCGATCTCTCCGAGGTGTTGTTCATCGCCACCGCGAACTTCCTGCAGGGAATCCCCGCACCGCTGCTGGACCGAATGGAGATGGTCGAGTTCTCTGGATATACGGAGGCCGAGAAGCTCGCGATCGCCCGCACATACCTGGTTCCGCGTCAGTTGGCGGAAGCCGGGCTCGATTCCAACCAGCTCGTGATCTCGGACGACGCAATCCGGACGCTGGTCTCTGGCTACACGCGGGAGGCCGGCGTGCGTCAACTCGAACGGGAAATCGGGAAGGTGGCTCGCAAAGTGGCGCGGCGCATCGCGGCGCGAGAGATCGAGCACGTGATCGTGAAAGCGGAAGAGGTCCGTTCGATCGTGGGGCGGCCCACCGTCTATCCTGAGCGCGCCGCACCGACGGACCAGGTCGGTATCGCCACCGGCATGTACTACACGCCCGTGGGCGGAGACATCATGTTTGTCGAGGTCTCGATCATGCGGGGTAAGGGAGAACTCGTCCTCACCGGCCAGATGGGAGACGTGATGCGCGAATCGGCGCGAGCGGCACTGACGTATGCGATGTCACATGCCGAGATCCTCGGGATCCCCGAAGAGCGGATTCGGGATCACGATGTGCACATCCATGTTCCGGCTGGCGCGATTCCGAAGGACGGGCCGTCCGCGGGCGTCACGATGGCGACCGCCCTGGTGAGCGCCCTGTCCGGCATTCCGGTACGCCACGACGTTGCTATGACTGGAGAGATCACCCTGTCCGGGCGAGTTCTCCCGATCGGCGGCGTGAAAGAGAAAGTGCTCGGTGCTTGCCGGGCGGGAATCGCGACCATCATCCTCCCCAAGGAGAATCTGGCGGACCTGGAGGACTTGAATGAGGCCGAGCGCACCGCAATCAACGTGCATGGGGTGAGTGACCTCGGGGAGGTGTTACGGCTCGCGCTCGTCCAGAACGCGGAGCCGCGGGCACCGCTCGAGCCGGAGGCTCCGGAGCTGGTAGAGGCCCACCACTAGCGGCCCCCCCGCAGGGCGACTGGGCTCGCCCCGCACGTCCGCTACCACGCCAGCGAGCGGATGACTCCCTCGGCCAGCTTATCGCACCAGGGGCCAGGCGTCAGGTCGCCACGCTGTTCAGAGAGCCCGAGGGCCAAGTAGCCGAGGATCGCGCAGAGCGCGTGCTCGGCGGTGAGCTCGGGGTCGGCATCATCACGAAAGAAGCCAAGCCCCTGCCCCTCACGCACCACCTGGCGAATCGGCTCCCGCAGCGCGACGAAGGCCGTGCTCGGGCCGCTGGACTCACCGGACGCCGGCTCGCCGTACGTCAACAGCCGAACAAGATACCGCGTGGTTGCGAGCGTCTCGCACACCAAGCGAATGGCTGTTCGCAGCTTGGACTCCGGGTGACCCAGCGGCGAGAATGCCCCACCGAGGCGGGCGCCAACGTCGGCTTGCAGCCGTTCAACCAAGGCCTTGTGAAGCCCCGCCTTCGACTTGAAGTAGTAGAACAACAACTGCTTGTTTACCCCGGCGCGCCGTGCTATTCGCTCCACCCTCGCGCCAGCGTAACCATACGTGTCGAATTCACTTAGCGCAGCCGCAAGAATCGCGGCCTTCGAGTCCCGACCCACATGCCTACTCATGTTATTCAACCAAATGGTTGACCGATGTGGTACAACTTGGGACCCGACGATCAGCGAGTCAAGCGGTAACGAGCCTCATGGCGGCCCTGGTCAGGGCAAGAAACAAGGGGTCGTTACTCCAGTACCCGTGGATGTCACCGCCGGGCTGCTGGATCATTGCCGCGATCCCCGTGGAACCGGCCCAGAAAAGGATCGGCACTCCGCCAAAGGTCGAGGTCAATGACTCCGCGTCCAGCCGTGCGGTGGGGCGAATTGGCAGGGCGTCGGCACCATCGCCAACCACCCATAGTCTTGTATCCGCGTTGTCTGCAGCTCGTTTGTGCCACGCGGGAGCGAGTCGCTCAAGAAATGCCCCGCTTCCAAGGCACTCGACCGCATGTTTGCTTCGCACGGCCGATCGCAGAACAAGCTCCTCGACACTTCTCTGGCCAGTGAGGCGAAGCACCTCTGGAGATTGATCCGCTGGAGACCCACGGAGCGAGATTTCCAGGGCGTCGAGCGCGCTGCACTCGCGGTTGACGATCTGGGCGAATAGTGCATCGGGCGCAATCGGGCGGTATCGCCGCGGCTCGTCCCCGGTCGCACGAGCAGCGCCTTTAGACTCGAGCCCATGGAGAGCCTGGTAGGCGTTCGCCCGAGCGATCCCCAGGGCCTTTGCGAGCGCATATCCGTTCAGGGGCCCACGCTCGAGGAGGACGCGGTACGCGTGGCTCTCCGTTGGGGTAAAACCAAAGAACGTCAGATCCAAGTAAGGCACCGCCAGCGATTCTTGGTTGCCAGGATAGTAGTATGACATACTACCACTATCAATCCGCGAGGTCTGGTCGCTTCCCCGGCGAGGAACCTATAACGGTCGGACTTCGGCAGAACGTCGTCTGCGGTGGAACTCTGGCCGCGGTGGAAGGCCTCAGGTGTAGTTGAGCTGCCAGCCCGCTAGCTTGGCGATCAGGGCCAGCCGCAGGGTCACGTCAGACTGGCGACGCTCAGGGAGCTTTCCGTCCGGCTCTAGGGGGAACCAGAAGTTCGCGAGGTTGGAGGGGCTCTTAGGTATGGACCGAAGGGTCTTCGGGCTCCAGACGCCTCGGGCATCGCACTCCTTGAGTAGCCGACCGAGCACGCGTTGCGCCGTCGCGGACGTATGCAGCATTCCCAGTCGTACCAGTATCTCGATCCAGTAAAGGGCGAACGGAATGTCGTCCGTACGACCGGCCGCATCGGCGTGCAGGGGATCGCCCAGCAGCACGAGCACGGGCCGAAAGAACCGGCGCCCCGCCTGGACCACAGCGTCTCGCTTCCGGGCCGGCTGCGCCAGGTAGGAGGCGAGGCGCTCGACAAATCCCGCTCGCTCCCGCTGCAGGCTCGGCATGTAGGCGATCATGCTGACCGAGTAGAGACTCGGTGGGTACGCTTCGGGATGTAGCAGCGTGCGATTGCCCCTACGCACGAACGGCTTCTCGGCCAATTCGCTCCGGAGGAACTGAGACACGTCGGACGCAATACGATGCGCCGCGCCGCGCACGCGCGGGTCGTCCACGAGACCACCGTGGGCCAACGCCACTGCGGCTGCCTCTCGCATCTGGGTGCGGACCCACGCGCTCACCAGAGGATCGGCTTTGCCGGCTCCCCTGAACTCGTAGAGAAGCTCCGGCGCTTCGTCCCGTGACAGCAGCCTGAAAAAGACCCGCTCCGCGAGGCGGTAGGCGCGTTCCTCATGCGGCACGCCAAATTCGACCAAGCGGCGGTACTGCGTGATCGATCCTTCGCCCGGGAGCACACGGCCACGAGCCAGATCGGCACCCAGGATGTTGTCACCCCAGGTCCCGTTTGGCTTCTGCTTCCGCAGGATCTGCGTGACTTGCTTGGACGCGGCGAGTTCAGCGAGAAGAGCCTGTCGATCCGCCGCCGATGCCGCGTCGGCCGGCAGTATGTCCCTGACCGTCCGCCACTTCACCACGGGACAGGCATGTTCCCGTAGCCATGAGACCGGCACGTTGTGAGACTGGGGAAGTTCCAGGGGCGGCCTCGCCGTGGATGGAAGCCGGACAAAATCGGGCGGGAACTTATCGGATTATCTCGCCCCGGGCTAGTGCAGGTCGCCCTTGAGGCTCGGTTACGTGTCCGTCCGGGCTAGCGGATCGGGCCCGGTGAGGCAGCCCCGCCGAATTCCGCGCCGGGCAGCCAGTCCGGACGGCTCAGATCGGAGGCCAAGTGCCATGCGGCTCGCGCGAGAATTCTCAGCTGCTGCAACGCGCCCGCCATGGTCATCGCTTCGAGCACCTGGTCTGACGGTTGATGCCTCCGATTTGAGCGGTACTGCGCCACGAGTTCCACGACCGGCGGGCGTCCTTCGGGCGATCGCGTGCCGGGCCCCAGGAGCACGACAGGGACTCCCGCCACCGCAAACGGCAGCACATCACTGTCGTAAAGGCTGCCAAGCTCGGGCCAAGGATCTGCCACGACCTCGAGTTGTTCGGCCCTGGCGGACTCCCGCATGATGCTTCCGAGCGTCGAAAGCTCCCCGCCAATCACCGCCACGTCGTGCGTCGGGGCCCACACATTCAGCTCATGCAGCCCAAGGGCACTCACGATTCGCCCGGCGCTGCGTGGCAGCGCGGTCGCAAGTGCGGTGGCGCCCTCGAATCCGTGCTCCCCTGCCGCGCTGGCCGCGAACACGACCGCACGGCGGGGCG
>DATMAW010000149.1:0-26298 GCA_035559715.1 Gemmatimonadales bacterium
CCGGTGAGCACCCAAGAGACGAGGTAGATCTCGCCCGCTTTCCCCGCCAGCGCCCCCTCGTGCACGTCCAGCACGGTGACGTCGGTGAGCGACACCGTGAGACCGAGCTTCCCGGCGCGCCGCAATCCCTGCATCTCGCCGCGGGCGCGGTGCAGCTGGTCCAGCAGTCCATGATCCGGCCCGCGCTCGGGGTCGAGGCCATGGTCCAGGGCATGGAGCAGGTCCATCGCCGAAGCGGTCGCCAGGGCGGCGGCGCCGGGGGCGTCACGGGGGAGGATGGCTGAACGGGCCATGGCGCGGGCTCAGGGGTAAAGCAGCTCAGTTTTGGCGATCCAGGGCCCGGAGGGTAGGGCGCTATTGGGACACCGAACGGAAGATTTGGGACAATTGGCCGGGTTCTCTCAGGTGCCCCCCAATCTTCGGACCATTCAGAGTGAGACATTTACCCGTTTTCCGGGGAGAAAAGCGGTGTCTCCGCCGGTCTCACTGCCCGCCCGCACTTCGACCGGGGTTCGGTAGCCCAAGCTGCTGTGCGGCCGCTCCGCGTTATACGTCTGCCGGTAGCGCTCGAGAATGACGGCCGCCTCCGCGGCGCTCGCGAGCCACTCCCGATTCAAACACTCATCTCGCAACCGGCTGTGAAAGCTCTCCACCACGCCGTTCTGCCACGGCTGCCCTGGCGCAATCCGCGCCGGCACGATCTCGTGCGCCGCCAACCAGGTCTGGGTCCAGTGCCCCACAAACTCCGGCCCGTTGTCGGTCCGCAGGTACTGCGGTGCCCCATAGCGCTCCACCAACCCCGCCAGGCAGGTGACGACGCGCTCAGCCGAGAGCTGGGTGGCCACCACGATCGCCAAGCACTCCTTCGTGTACTCGTCCACCACCGTCAGACACCGCACCCGCTGGCCGTTGGCACAGCGCTCGTGCAGGATGTCGCTCGCCCACACCGCATTGGGCCGCTGCGCCACCGGTGCCACCCGCTCGCCGGTGCGCCACTTCTTCGGCGTCCGTCGCCGCGGGAGCGCCAGGTCTGCCTGCCGCCACAGCCGCTCGACCCGCTTGCGATTGACGGGCTCCCCACGTCGCCGCAGCGCCGCCCAGATCCGCCGATACCCCCAGCGGGGATGGCGGCGCGCCAGCCGCTGCAGCGTCCGGAGCAACGGAGCATCCTTCGCCGCCTGGCGTGACGGATACCCCACCGCTGAGCGCGCCACCCTGAGCAGCACGCAGGCGCGCCGGACCGATAGCCCCCTGCCGGTCAGCTGCCCCACCAGCGCCCTCCTGGCCCGCGTGCTCCCTATTTTTTTCCCACCGCCTCCCGCAGGATCTCCAGCTCCAGCTCCCGCTCGGCGATCAGCACCTTGAGCCGCTGATTCTCCCGCTCTAGGCGCTTCAACCGCTTCGCTTCACTCTCGCTCAACCCCCCGTAGCGCCGACGCCAGCGGTAGAACGTCTGCCGCCCAATGCCATAGCGCCGCAGGAACGAGCTCACCGGCAGGCCGCTGGTCTCCCACTCCCGGAGAATCCGGACGATCTGCTCGATGTGGAACCGGCTCTGCTTCCCCATCAGGGCCCCCTCGGTCTGGGTCTAGCTTAGTCCCCATTCCGATGGCCCGAAATCCGGGGGGCAGACCACCGAGGGTGCATTCAACTGCAAGCGTCAACTTGAGTTGTGCGATGCGGTACCACCATCGGGGGATCTCTTACTCCGAGGACGAATTCACCCGACCCCCTGGGCGGCGGGGCGAGGCCTGGTGCGGACGTTACGTGTGGGGCGGGGCGCTCACGACCGTTCCAGCGGCACCAACCCGGCTCGGATCGCGAAGCGGACGAGAGCGGGAACGTCGCGCACACCGAGACGCTTCATGAGCTGACCCCGGTGCGTCTCCACCGTCTTGACGCTGATCTCGAGCTTCCGCGCGATCTCCTTGGTCGCATGGCCTTCGGCAATCAGTTGCAGGATCTCCCGCTGCCGCGGACTGAGCCGTTCCACCGGGCTGGGCGCATCGGCAGCCTGGCTCAGGTACTCTTCAATCACCGGCTGCGACACTCCCGGGCTCAAGTACCGCTGGCCGCGCGCCACCGCCCGCACCGCCACGCCCAGCTCGGCGTTGCTCGCGTCCTTGAGCAGATAGCCCGCCGCGCCGAAGCGCAGTGCCTGCGCCACGTACTCTTCATCGCCATGCATGGACAAGACGAGCACCCGGCTGCGAGGCGATGCGGCGGCGATGCGCGCGGTGGCCTCGAAGCCGTTGAGTTCGGGCATGGTGAGATCCATGATCACCACGTCCGGGTGGAGCGCCTGCGCCAGCCGCAGCGCCTCCCGACCATCACCCGCCTCACCCACCACCTCGATGCCTTCGATCTGCTCCAGCAGTGCGCGGATCCCCGCCCGGACCAGACCGTGATCTTCGGCCAGTAGTACGCGAATCGCCATCAGCCGCACTCGGTTGCCGAGGCTGGGAACACCGCTCGCACAACCGTGCCGCCCTGCGGTGCGTCGCTGATCTCCACGCCCCCGCCCACGGCCTCCGCCCGTTCCTTCATACCGAGCAATCCCACGCCTGACGATGTCCCGCCGCATACCGCGATGCCGGTCCCGTCGTCCTCGATGACAAGTTCCAGCGCGCCGTCAGCGCGGCGCAGCGTCACGCCGAGTCGCCTGGCGCGCGCGTGCCGCAGGACGTTGGTAATGGCCTCCTGCGCAATGCGGAAACAGGCCGTTTCAACTTCCTTCGAGGCGCCGGCCACGCGAGGCGGAATGTCCAGATCCAGCTCGAGGCCCGCGGCCTCGGCCTGCCGCCGGGCGAAGGCGCGCAACGCCACAGCGAGCCCCAGGTCGTCGAGCATGGCAGGCCGCAGTTCGAATGACAGCGTGCGGACCTGCTGGATCGCGCCGTCAACGAGGGCTACGCCTTCGGCCAGCGTGCGCGGTCGCGCCATTGCCTGACGGTCGCTCTGCATCGCCTGGAGGTTGAGCTTGATCGCGGTGAGTGCCTGGCCGATCTGGTCGTGCAGCTCGCGGGCGATGCGCGTACGCTCGGCCTCCTGCCCCTCGCGCAGCCGGCGGGCCAGCTCACGCAACAGCCGCCGGCTCTCGGTGAGCTCCCGCTCCACCCGCTTCCGCGTGGTGATGTCGCGCGCCAAGGAGTGAATGCGTCCGTCCGGCAGCAGCCTCCCCGTGAATTCCGCCGGGACCAGGCTCCCGTCCTTCCGCCGGAGCAGCCGCTCCCACGACAGCGCCCCCCCCTTGCGCAGCTCGGCGAGCCGCGCGGCCGCCTGGTCTCGCTCGCCCTCCACGTAGGTATCGGCCGTCCGCAGCCGCAATAGCTCGTCTCGCGTGTAGCCGGTCAGCTCGCAGGCCCGCCGATTCACGTCCAGGTACCGTCCATCCTGGTCCACCACGAAGATGGCGTCCACGGCCTCGTCCATCAGCATGCGGTATTCCTGCTCGCTGCGCCGCAGCGCGGCTTCGGTGCGCTCCTGCTCCGTGATGTCGAATACGATGCCCCACATCCGCACGGGCGCGCCGGCGTCATCGAGGGCGATCCGACCGCTCCCGCGCAGCGTCCGCACAGCCCCATCGCAGCACCGGATGCGATACTCGATGGGCGGAATCGCCCCTTCCCGCTCGCCGCGCTCCCGGAAGGCCTGGCGCGCGCGGTGTGTGGCCGCCTCGAGGTGCCCCGCAATGCGCCGCTGATCCTCCGGGATCGGGTACTTCCCCACCTGCTCGAACGTCAGCGCGGCCGGGCCGGGCACCAAGCCGTGCATGCGGTACACCTCATCCGACCACCGCACGCCGTTCGACGTCATGTCCCACTCCCAGCTTCCGAGATGGGCGATGGCCTGGGCCTCGGCCAGTTGCGCCTCGCGCCGCCTCAGCTCCTGTTCGGCCTGTTTGCGATCCGTGATGTCGAGCAGGGCGCCGAGGATGCAGGGCTCGTCGAGATCGAACCGCGCCACGCTGACGACGACGTGCCGGATTTCTCCGCTCCTGGTGCGGAAGTCGGACTCCATGGTTTGAATCTGCCCTCCGGTTTCCAGGCGCCGCAGCAACTCCGCGCGCTCCTCGGGGTGGACCCAAAGGCCCAGCTCGATGGACGTCCGCCCCAACACTTCCGCCTCGGTGAATCCAAACAGTTGCAGGAACGCCCGGTTCACCTCCCGCACCCGGCCATCGGCGAGCGTCGCGATGCCGACCGGGATCGGGACGGTATTGAACACCGCCCGCAGGCGCTGCTCGCTCGCCCGCAATCCCGCTTCCACGCTGCGCCGGACGGTGACGTCGCGAAAGCTCCACACGCGGCCCACGATCGCCGATCCGACCCGCTGCGGCTTGGAGTACCGCTCGAATACGCGGCCGTCCTTGAACTCCAGCACGTCCACGCTCTCGGCGTCCGGGGTAGCGTACAGGTCCCTCACCTTGCACAGGAATCCGTCCGGATCCACCAGCTGGTCCAGCACGAACCGGAGGGCGGCCTCGTCGTCACGCGCGGAGACGATGGCCTCGGGCAGCCGCCACATCTCGGTGAATTGGCGGTTGTAGCGTACGATCTTGCCGTTACGATCCACCACGAGGATCCCGTCGGCGGTGGACTCGAGGGTCGCGGTGAGCAGCGACAGGGCGCGGCGCAGCTCGTCCTCCATGCACCGCTTCTCGGTCACGTCCCGGATGATCGCCGTGATGATCCGTTCGCTGCCGCGCATGGACTCGCCGAAACTGAGGCCGACGTTGATCTGCTCGCCGTCCTTGCGGAGCGCCGGGAACTCCACATACGCCCAATTGAGCGATCGCTTGCCGGTGCGCTGAAACCGGGCGAACGCCGCGCGATGCGGCCCGCGGAACGCCTCCGGCATCAGCACCGTTAGCGACTGTCCCACCAGCTCCTCGACGCGGTAGCCGAAAATCCGCTCCGCGGCCGGGTTGGCGAACAGGATGCGGCTGTCGCCGTCGATCGCGAGGATCGCGTCGGTGGCCGCCTCGGCGACGATGCGGTGGAGGTCCTCGCCAGTCGGGCCGGTGGCGTCACGGAGGTTGTGGCTCATGTCGCTCAGCGGAGGGGGAGAGCCTCCCCGTGTGTTCGCCATGCTATTAACCATCGCCGCGGATCGTGGCAAGGGCCGGGAATGCCAGCCTGTCAGGTGCCGGGGACGCCCGCTTCACTCCCGCCCGCTCCTCACTTAGGATACTGGCCATGAACAACAACACTTTGAAAACCGCCCTCCTGCTGGGTGTGTTGAGCGGATTGCTGCTGGTAGCAGGCCAGGCCATTGGCGGCCGGCAGGGTCTCGTGGTGGCGTTCGGATTCGCCGCGTTGATGAATTTCGCGTCGTACTGGTTCTCGGACCGGATCGTGCTGCGGATGTACCGCGCGCAGGAGGTTGGGCCGGAACACCCGCTGTCTCGCCTCGTTGCCCGGCTCGCCCAGCGCGCCCGGCTCCCCATGCCCAAGGTCTACGTGATCCCCACGGACGCGCCCAACGCGTTTGCCACCGGGCGCGACCCGGCCCACGCGGCCGTGGCCGCCACCGAAGGCATCATGCGCCTGCTCTCGGAGCCAGAACTGGAAGGCGTGATGGCACACGAGCTGGCCCACGTGCGGAACCGCGACACGCTGATCAGCGCGGTGGCCGCGACCATCGCCGCGGCGATCATGATGCTCGCCAACATCGCGCGGTGGGGCGCGCTCTTTGGTGGGGGCCGCGACGACAACCGGGGCGGGGGCAACGCCATCGCCCTGCTGGCTACGGCCATCATTGCCCCGCTCGCGGCGATGATCATCCAGGCCGCGATCTCGCGCTCGCGGGAGTTCGTGGCCGACGCCAGCGGCGCCGAGATCGCTGGCCGGCCCGACGGCCTGGCCAACGCGTTGCGGAAGATCGAGGCGGCCGCGCGACGGGCGCCGCTCCCGGCCAACCCGGCCACGGCGCACCTGTTCATCATTCAGCCGCTGTCGGGCCAGTCGCTACTCTCGATCTTCAGCACCCACCCGCCCACCGAAGAGCGGATCGCGAGACTACTCGGGCGGTGATAGGCGATCACAGGCGATGCCGGGCCGTGGCGGGCGACCACAGGCGATGGCGGGCGATGTGAACGGACGGAAAGCCCGGGAGCAGCATCGCCCGCAATCGCTCACCCTTGCCTGACATCGCCGGTCATCGCCTGCCATCGCCCGCTCCTATGGCAGCGCTACCGTCAGACCAAGTCCCACCGCCGCGTTCAGCACATCGTTCATTTCCTCGTCCAGCGGTATGCGGAGCTGAACGTTGGGTCGCACCCTGCCCGCGCCGATCGTCAGGGCGACGCCGAGGTTCTGCACCGTTCGCTCACCGAAATCCAAGTCCGATTCCGTCACGACCAATCGACCGGATAGCCCACCCATGAGGCTCACGGCGCTTCTTTCATAGCCGAGCTGGTAGCCGTACGAGAGCACAAGCTCGGACTCGCTGACGTTGTCGCCCACGTCCAGCCACAGCGTCGGACCCACGCGGAAGCGCGTCACGACCCCCGTGGGCGCCTTGAACCGGTAGTTGACGGCTGCCGAAACGGGCAGCACATCCGCAACGAAGGCCTCCCACTGGTCAATGTCGGTGAAGAACCCAACCAGTGCCGCCGAGTTATCCGAGGCTGTGGGCAGGCGCACCCCGAACTCCCCGAATGTGCGACCATTGGCGGACCGAACCTCCACCCCAGCGTAGGGGCTTCCCACCGCGTCGTCTGAGTCGAAGTCGTCGCCGTAATGGCTAAATGGGAGTTCACCCACGAAGAACACCTTCGCGGCGACGGGTATCCGCACGGACGCCATCACCACGGACGTGGTAAAGCTCGCGTCGTCGGGCCCGTCAAACTCGGGCTTGAGGACGTCAAACGTGAGAATCCTGTCTGCCCGGCGGTCGGTCCAGAGGGACTGCGCGCCAAGTGGCGGGATGCCGAACGTGGATGCGGAGGTCAGTACAACCGAAGCAAGCATGAGGCGACGCACGGGGGCCTCCTCGATTGGGGTGGCCGAGGATGCCGCGCCACTGTCAAGCGAGCGTCAAGCGGCTCACATGAGCCCGTACTCCTTGATCTTGCGGTACAGCGTTCGCTCGCCGATCCCCAGCCGCTCGGCGGCGCGGCGCCGATTGCCCCGGGTCTCGTTCAACGCGGCTTCGATGGCCGCCCGTTCCACCTCTGCCATCTTCATCCCCGGCCGGTAGAGGACGGCGGACTCGGTCGTTGCTCCGTCGCCTCGGGTCGGTTCCTCGGCTCCACCCACACCGACCGCGGTCCCCGGCACGACCTCGCCGTACACCCGCGGACGACCGACTTCGATCAACTCCACCCGGCTCGGCGCTTCCTCCATCCGGCGCCGCAGCTCTTCGATCTGGAGCTTCAACTCAACGAGCGAGCGGAAGATGAACTCCAACTCGTGCCCCGCGACCTCGTGCGCGCCCCCGGGGACCCGCATCGGCAGCAGCCGAGTGCCGCCCTGACCCACATCCACGGGGATGTCCGTGGCCTGGATCTCGCGGCCGGGCGAGAGCACCACCATGGATTCGATGAGGTTGCGCAGCTGGCGAACGTTGCCGGGCCAGTGCGCGTTGACCAGCACGTCCATCGCGTCCGGGGTGATGCCGGGGAAGGCACGGCCGTGCTCCCGCGACAGCTCACGAATGAATCGCCGGATGAGGAGGGGGATGTCCGACTTCCGCTCCCGGAGCGGCGGCAAGTAGATCGAGAGAACGTTTAGCCGGTAGAACAGGTCGTCACGGAAGCGGCCCAGCGCCACCTCTTCCTTCAGCGCGCGGTTGGTGGCGGCGATCACGCGCACGTCCACCCGAATCGGCTGCACGCCGCCCACGCGAAAGAACGAGCGGCTCTCGAGCACGCGTAGCAGCTTCACCTGGGTGGCGAGCGGCATCTCGCCCACTTCGTCCAGGAAGATCGTCCCCTCGTCCGCCAGCTCGAACCGACCCAGGCGCCGCTCCGCCGCTCCCGTGAACGCCCCTTTTTCGTGCCCGAACAGCTCCGACTCGAGCAGCGTCTCGGGCAGGGCCGAGCAGTTCACGGCGATGAACGGCTTGTCGCGCCGCGGCGAGAGCTGGTGGATGGCCTGGGCCACGAGTTCCTTGCCCGTCCCCGACTCGCCCTCGATGAGCACGGTGCTCGACACCGGCGCCATTTGTTCGATCTTGACCAGCACTTCCTGAATCGCCGGGCTCTCGCCGATGATGCCGGTCCGCTCCTGCAGCCGCCGGCGCTCGAGCAGCCGCCGCGCCAGGTCCACCACTTCGGACGGCGCCGCGGGCTTGGCCATCCACGCCGTGAGTCCGAGGTGGCGCGCGAGGTGCTGGGGATCGGGATCCTCCGGCTCCACGAGACCGAGCGTGGAGATGGATCGCTCGCGCGCGTGCTCGATGAGCAAACCCGCGGGCGCCTCGTGCAACGCTCCCGTGAGCACCACGAGATCAGGCTCGCTCCGGCGCAGGCCGGCCACCACGTCGTCGGTCGGGGCCACCAGCGTGGTGCGAAATCCCGCCTGCTCGAACGCCGCGTTCGTCCGAACCGCGGTCTCGAGGTCGTCCATCGAGATCAGGATGTGGTCAGGCATTCACTCCACTACCCATGGTCCGTCCTGGTTCCCGTGATCAGTTGCACTGCATGTTCGACCAGCGGTTCCAGCACCCCAAGCCCGTCTTTCACTGCGGCCGGGCTTCCGGGCAGATTCACGATGAGCGCCATGCCGCGGACGCCCGCCAGGCCGCGCGACAGCGCGCTGCGCGGCACGCGCTGCCGGCTCGCCGCCCGCAGCGCTTCGGCGATGCCGGGCGCCTCTCGATCCAGCACGGCGCGCGTGGCTTCCGGCGTCACGTCTCGCGGGGCGAGGCCGGTGCCGCCCGTCGTGAGCAACACGTCCGCCACGCCGTCATCCGCCCAGCGGGCGAGCACGCTCGCGATGAGATCGCTTTCGTCCGGCACGACCTCGCGGGCCGCCACGCTGTAGCCGCGTCCCCTCGCCCACTCGGCGATGGCGTCCCCGGAGACATCCTGCCGTTTTCCCTGCGAGGCCAGATCCGAGACGGTGAGCACAGCGATGCGAACGGACACGGCAGCCGTTCAACGATCGTCGCCGGCGTTCGGCGCTTGAACGCCGCGCGCGTCACCACCGGTTGTCATTTCTTCCCCGCCTTCACGCTACCGCGATAGAACGGCAGCTTCACCACTTCCGCTTCCACGCGTTTGCCGCGGCAGTCAACGAAAAAGCGGGTGCCGGGCTCCGTGGAGTGCGTGGGCAGATACGTTGTACCGATCGCCGCCTTCAGCGTGGGGCTGAACCCGCCGCTCCGCACCACGTCCACCTTGCGCTCGCCGATGTACACGTCGTAGCCGTGGCGCGGGATCACGCCCTTCTCCACCATCTTGAACCCCACGAGCTTGCGCGTGACGCCCTTTGCCTTCACGCGTTCGAGCGCGGCGCGGCCGGTGAACGGCGCGCCCTTGTCGAGCTTCACGATCCAGCCCAGACCCGCCTCGTACGGATTCACCGTGTCGTCAATGTCGTTGCCATAAAGCGCGAGGCCCGCCTCGAGGCGCAGCGTGTCGCGCGCGCCGAGTCCCACGGGCGAGCCGCGCCCCGGTCCGATCAACGCGTGCCACATCACCTCGGCGTGCGCCGGCCGGAAGTAGATCTCGAAGCCGTCCTCGCCCGTGTACCCGGTGCGGGATACGAAGCACTCGATCCCGGCGACGTGGCCCATGTCGAAGTGGTAATACGCCATCTTCGCCAGCGGGATCTTGGTGATGGGCTGGAGCATGGCCTCGGCGCCCGGGCCCTGCACCGCGAGCAGCGCCACATCGTCCGAGATGTTCTTTAGACGGACGTTGATGCCCGCCTTCTTGTTGACGATGTGCTCCCAGTCCTTCTCCATGTTTGCGGCGTTCACCACGAGCATGATGCGGTCATCGAAGCGATACACCAGGCAGTCGTCCACGAATGTGCCGTCGTCCGTGAGCAGCGCCGAGTACTGCGCCTGCCCGTCCGTGAGCGCGCCCACGTCGTTGCACGTGATGCGGTTCACGAACGCGTTGCGATCGGGGCCGCTCACCTCGAACTCGCCCATGTGGGACACGTCGAACACGCCCACGGCCGTGCGGACGATCTCCGTTTCGCGATTGATGCCCGTGGGGTACTGCACGGGCATCTCGTAGCCCGCGAACGGAACCATCTTCGCTCCGGCCGCGACGTGCAACTCGTAGAACGGCGTGCGCTTGAGCTGTTCAGCGCTCTTCGTGACGGTCATGCGTCATCCCATGAGAGTGGCAAGCAGCGCCTTTTGCGCGTGCAAGCGGTTTTCGGCTTGATCGAACACGCGGGACTGCGGTCCCTCGAACACCGCCTCCTCGACCTCCTCGCCCCGGTGCGCCGGCAGGCAGTGGAGGAAGATCGCGTCCTTGGCGGCGAGCTTCATCAGATCCTGATCCACGATGTAACCCTTGAACGCCAGCGCGCGCTTCTCGGCCTCCGACTCCTGGCCCATGGAGGCCCAGACGTCCGTGTTGATCACGTGCGCGCCGCGCGCGGCTTCTTCCGGCAGCTCGGTGATGGTCACGTTCGCCTTGCGCTTGGCCCGCTCGAAGATCTCGTGATTGGGCTCGTAGCCCTCGGGGCAGGCCAGGCGCAGCTCGAAGCCGAGCGCCTCGGCCGCCTGGAGCCAGGCGTTCGCCATGTTGTTCCCGTCGCCGATCCAGGCTATCACCTTCCCGTCCCACGTGCCGAACGTCTCGCGGATGGTGAGCAGGTCGGCCAGGATCTGGCAGGGATGGAGGAGATCCGTGAGCCCGTTGATCACGGGCACGGTGGCGTAGCGCGCGAGTTCCTCTACCTCGTCGTGCCCGAACGTGCGGATCATGATGCCGTGCACGTAGCGCGACAGGACGCGGGCGGTGTCCTTGATGGGTTCGCCGCGGCCGATCTGGATGTCCCGCGATGACAGGAACAGCGCATGGCCGCCGAGCTGCATGGTCCCCACCTCGAACGAGACCCGCGTGCGCGTGCTGCTCTTGGCGAAGATCATGGCCAGGACCTTGTCCTTGAGCGGCCGGTCCTTGTACTTCCCTGCCTTCATGCGCGCGGCCAGGTCAAGCAGGTCAATCAGCTCTTGTTTCGAGAAGTCCGTAATGGCGAGGAAGTCACGTTTCGGCATAACGGCGCGGGGCGGCAGGTCAAAATGACAGTGTGGCGAGAGGGGAGTTTAGCCCGGCGCCCCGGACATTGCCACCCCCCTTAGGTCGTACAAAGGCAGACCCGAATGGGGAATGGATGGCAGTCGAGACAGGGCTGCCGCTACAAGATGTACTTCCGCAGGTCCTCGTCCTCCACGATCCGCATCAGCCGCTCCCGCACCTCCTTCCCGCTGAACACCACCTTCTTTTCCGCCACGTCCGGCAGCTCGAACAGCAGGTCTTCCAGCAGCGTGGTCATGACCGTGTGCAGCCGGCGCGCGCCGATGTTCTCCATGCGGTCGTTGATGATCGTGGCGATGCGGGCCACTTCCTCGATCCCGTCCGGCGTGAACTCGAGCGTGGCGCCCTCGGCGGCGCACAGCGCCTGATACTGCTTGGTGAGCGCGTTCTCCGGCTCCGTCATGATGCGGACGAAGTCTTCCTGACTCAGCGGCGATAGCTCCACCCGGATGGGGAACCGCCCCTGCAGCTCCGGAATCAGGTCCGACGGCTTGGAGACGTGAAACGCGCCGGCCGCGATGAACAGGATGTGATCGGTGCGGACGTAGCCGTAACGCGTCTGGACCGTCGAGCCCTCCACGATGGGCAGGAGGTCTCGCTGCACGCCCTCGCGCGAGACATCGGGCCCGCTCGCGGGCCCCCGGTCACCCGCGATCTTGTCCAGCTCGTCAATGAAGATGATCCCGTGGTTCTCGACGCGGTCCAGCGCCTCGTTCACCACGTCGTCCATGTCCACCAGCTTGCGCAGCTCCTCGTCAATCAGGATGCGCCGCGCCTCGGTCACCCGCACCACGCGCCGCTTCTTGCGCTTGGGCAGCATCTCCTGGAGCATCTCGGTGAAGTTGACGTCGGGCCCCTCCATGCCGGGCGGCGGCTGCATGAACTCGAGCAGCGGCAGGTTCTGCTGCGTGATCTCGACCTCCACCTCACGCTCCTCGAGCTTCCCGTCTCGCAGCATGGCCCGGAGCTTCTCGCGCGTGCGGTCGCGGCGCTCCTTCTCCCGCTTCCCTCCCTCCGGTGGCTCGGATGTCTCACGCGTCTCCCCCTTGGGCGACACGATGAACAACTGCCGCTCTCCGGCGGGCCGCTCGGCCTCACCAGCCGCGGCAGCCGGCTCACGGGGCTGGGGCTGCGGCGCCGGTGGCGGGAGCAACAGATCGAGCAACGCCTCCTCCGCCCGCTGCTGCGCCTGCGGGTAGACGTCGTCCTCGCGCTCGCCGCGCACCATGTTGATCGCCACGTCCACCAGGTCCCGCACCATGGACTCAACGTCCCGGCCCACGTAGCCCACCTCGGTGAACTTGGAGGCCTCGACCTTGAGGAACGGTGCGCCCGCGAGCCGCGCCAGCCGGCGCGCGATCTCCGTTTTTCCCACGCCCGTGGGGCCGATCATGATGATGTTGTTGGGGACGATCTCGTCGCGGATGTTGTCGGGCGCCTGCGACCGGCGCCAGCGGTTGCGAATCGCGATGGCGACCGACTTCTTCGCCTCGTGCTGGCCCACGATGTAGCGGTCCAGTTCCGCCACGATCTGGCGCGGCGGCAGCTCTTCCAGCCACGGCATCGGCTCGGGGCCGCGGTCGGCGTCCTCCAGCTTCTCCGTGGTCGTCGTCTTGGGATCGGTCACGGCAACTCGAGCACGGTGACGTTGCGGTTGGTGAACACGCAGATATCGGCGGCGATTTCCAGGCTGCGTTGCACCACCTCGCGCGCCGACAGAGCGGAGTGCTGCGCCAGCGCGCGGGCCGCGGCCAGAGCGTAGTTACCTCCGCTGCCGATGCCGAGAATGCCGTCGTCCGGCTCGATCAGCTCCCCGGACCCGCTGATCAGGTAGCCGTGCTCCGCGTTGGCCACGGCGAGCAGCGCCTCGAGCCGCCGCAGCACACGGTCGCTACGCCAGTCCTTAGCCAGCTCCACGGCCGCCTTGGGGAGATTGCCCGGGAATCGCTCGAGTTTCTCCTCGAAGCGCTCGAACAGCGTCATGGCGTCCGCCGCGGCCCCGGCAAATCCGGCCAGTACCTTGCCGCTGGCGAGGAGCCGCACCTTCACGGCATGCGCTTTCATCACGGTGTCGCCGAAGGTCACCTGCCCGTCGCCGCCCATGGCTACCCGGCCGTCTTTGCGGACCGCAAGGATGGTGGTGGCGTGAATGATCTTGCCCCCGGTCACGTTCCAGCCCCCGGCAAACAAGGGCGAGGAGGGGCGAGGGGTGGCGAGCAGCGACGAGGCGTGGGACGCACGTCGCTGCCTGGGCCTCCCCCATCATCATACCGCCTTGATACCATCGGTACCCTCCGCGTCTCTCCTCGCCTCCCCTGGCCTTTCCTCGTCACTTCCTAGGCCCTGGGATGCGCTTGCTGATAGACTTTTTTCAGTCTCTCCACGGACGTATGAGTATACACCTGCGTCGTGCTGAGCGAAGAGTGACCGAGCAGCTCCTGCACCGCGCGCAGATCCGCTCCGGCGTCCAGCAGGTGCGTGGCGAACGAGTGCCGCAGGCTGTGCGTCTTGAGCGCGGTCCCGCGGTCAACGAGCCGCAGATGGCTCTTCACCGACCGCTGGATAGCCCGGGGCGAGAGACGCCGGCCCGCCCGCGACAGGAACACGGCCGAGGCCTCTCCGCTGCGGACGCGTTCCAGCAGCTTCTCTCGCGCCACGTAGTAGCGACGCAGGGCCCGCTCCGCGTGGTCGCCCAGTGGCACGATGCGCTCCTTCCGGCCCTTGCCGCGCACGCGTAGTTGCCCGGAGACGATGTCCACGTCCGACACGTTGAGGCCGGCCAGCTCGGCGAGTCTGAGTCCCGATCCGTAGAGTGTCTCGAGCATCGCGTGATCGCGCGCGGCCGTGAAGTCGCCTGCCGCGGCGAGGGCCTCGACCCGGCTGAACAGCTCATCCACCTGCGCCCGATCGAGCACCGGGGGCAGCCGTCGCTCGAGCCTGGGGAGCCGCGTGGCTCGCGCGGGGTTCAGAGCCACACCGTGCCGGTCACCCAGGTAGCGATAGAACGTCCGCAGCGCCGAAAGCGCCCGCGCCGCGGATCGCTTGGAGATCCCCCGCCGCTGCAAGGCGCCCATGAAACTACGAAGCGCGAGCCGGTCTACGGCGGCCCACTGCCACTCTTCGGTCCCGCCGAAGTACTCGTCGGCAAACGCCTGAAACTGGGCAAGGTCGCGTGCGTAAGCCTTGATCGTATGGGCAGAGTCGTTGCGTTCCTTCTCCAGGTAACGAAGGAACCCAAGGGCTTCCGGGCGCAACGGACGATGCGGCGCGAGCGGGGGTGAGGAACGGCGAGGGGGGTGATCAGGGGCGATCGCAGACCGCCGCGGACGATCGCCGTCGGTCACTGGCCCGCTGCCCCAACCGTGCTCGCCGACCGTCCCACCACTTCCTCCGCCCCTGCTGCGGCTCTCGCGCCGACTGTCCGACCGAACTCCCGCATCGCCGCGAGCGCCCGTTCAGCGAGCAGCTCCTTCTTCCGCTGCTTGTCACGCACGGGTCGTTCGAGCGGCGGCAGTAGCCCGAAGTTCGCGTTCATCGGCTGGAAATGCGCCGGATCGCAGGTGTGCACATAGTGGAGCAGCGCACCGAGCATGGTCACCGGGGGCGGCAGCGCGGGCGGCAGACCCCTCAACATCCGCGCCAGGTTGATGCCGCACAACAGCCCGGTACCGAGCGACTCGGTGTACCCCTCCACGCCCACCAGCTGCCCGGCGAACAGCAACTGCTCATCGTCCCGCGCCGAGAGATGTGCGGAGAGGGACGCGGGCGCGTTGAGATACGTATTCCGGTGGATGCTCCCGTACCGCAGGAACTCCGCGTGCTCCAGTCCCGGAATCAGGGCGAACACGCGTTTCTGTTCCGGGACCTTCATGCGCGTCTGGAACCCCACCAGGTTCCACATCTGGCCGGCGCGATCCTCCTGGCGCAACTGCACGACCGCGTGTGGCTCCCGCCCGCTGCGCGGGTCCGGGAGACCAACCGGCTTCATGGGTCCGAATCGGAGCGCGTCGCGGCCGCGGCGGGCCATTTCCTCGATCGGCAGGCAGCCCTCGAAATAGGGGACCCGGTCGAAATCGTGCCCCTGGAACTGCTCGGCGTGGAGCAGCGCGTTCACGAACCCGTCGTACTGCTCCTGCGTCATCGGGGCGTTGAGGTAATCATTCCCGCCGCCCTTGCCGTAGCGCGACAGGCGATACAGTCGGCTCATGTCCAGCGAATCCGCGGCCACGATCGGGGCGATCGCGTCGTAGAAGGCGAGCGAGCGCTGGCCGAGTCGCTCGGCGATCACGCGCGCCAACCCGTCCGACGTGAGCGGGCCCGTGGCGACGACCCCGGGCGACGGCAGAGACGACACTTCCCCGCGCGCCACGCTGATCCGCGGGTGGGCGCTCACGCGGCGCGTGACTTCGGCGCTGAACAGATCGCGATCCACCGCGAGCGCCGCGCCGCCGGGCACGCGAACGCCATCGGCCACGCCGAGCAACAGGCTGCCGAGCAGCCGCAGCTCCGCTTTGAGCAGGCCGTGCGCATTGGTGATTTCGGTGGACTTGAACGTATTGCTACAGACGATCTCGGCGAGGCGATCAGTGCGGTGGGCCGGCGTGCCGACCACCGGGCGCATCTCCTGAAGCGTGACCGCGACGCCGCGCTCGGCAAGGGCCCACGCCGCCTCACAGCCGGCCAGACCGCCGCCCACGACCGTGGCCCTCACGTCGCGACCGCCGCGCCCTCCGCGCCCTCCGGCGCCCCCTGCACCGCGAACTCGTGGCCGCACTTCACGCACCGGCGGTACTCCCCGCGCGTCTTGGTGACCCGCTGCTCGACGCCAACGTAGCCGCACTTGGGGCACGGCTCCGGCACCGGCTTGTACCACGTGGAGAACGTGCACTCCGGGTACCGCGAGCACCCAAAGAACGATCGCCCGCGTTTCGTCCGCCGCTCGGCCAGATCGCCGGTGCCGCATTGCGGGCACTTCACGCCCAGCGGAATGGGCCGCGTGTGTTTGCACTTGGGGTAGGCCGTGCAGGCGAGGAACTCGCCGTAGCGTCCCGTCTTGATCACCATGGGCGAGCCGCACTCCTGACACTTTTCGTCCGTGGGGCGATCCGGCGCCTTGTGTCGCTTGAGCGGCTTGGTGTAGCGACACTCCGGATATCGGGTGCACGCGATGAACGGACCGAAGCGGCCGCCCTTCACCGTGAGCTTGGCGCCACACTCCGGGCACGGGGTCTTCTCCACGTCTTCCACGTCGTGCGCCTCCCGGATCAGTGATGCCGTGTCCACGTTTTCCAGCGCCTTGGCAAACGGGCCGTAGAAGTTCTCCAGCACGCGCTGCCAGCCTAGCTCTCCTTCCTCTACCTTGTCCAGCTCGTCTTCCATCTCGGACGTGAACGCCACGTTGAAAATGTCGGGGAACCGGCTGACCATCACCCTGCTCACCGTTTCACCCAGTTCCGTGGGATGGAACCGCCGGTCTTTCATGGTCACGTAGTCGCGGGCCTTGAGCGTCGAAACGATGGACGCATAGGTGCTCGGCCGCCCGATCCCGAGCCGCTCGAGTTCCTTGACCAGGCTCGCCTCGCTATACCGCGGCGGCGGCTCCGTGAAGTGCTGGCTCGGCGTGATCGCATGCACCCTCACACGATCTCCCACCTCCAGCGCGGGCACCGGCGCCAGGTCGTCGAGGCTCAGGCCCTCTTCGGCCTCTCGCGCCTCGTGATAGACGGCATGATACCCGTCGAACAGCACCACCGAGCCCGTGGCGTGGAACACGTACCGCCCCACCGTGAGGTCAATGGCCGTAGTGTCGTACACGGCGGGCGCCATCTGGGATGCCACGAACCTGCGCCAGATGAGCTGGTACAGCTTGAACTGGTCCGCCGAGAGATGGCGCTTCACCTCCTCGGGGCGCCGGGAGACGTCGGTGGGCCGGATGGCCTCGTGCGCATCCTGCGTGCGCGCGGCCTTGTTGAGGTAGATGTTGGGCGTGTCCGGCAGGTAGCGCTTGTCGAACGCGCGGTGAATAAACGATCGCACCGCGTCAATGGCGCCGGGGGCCACGCGGGTCGAGTCCGTGCGCATGTAGGTGATGAGCCCAACCGCGCCCTCGTCACCTAACTCAACACCTTCGTACAAATCCTGGGCCGCCCGCATCGTCCGATGGGTGGAGAACCCGAGCTGCTTGGCGGCTTCCTGTTGCAGCGTGCTGGTGGTGAACGGCGCCGAGGGGCGCTTCCTGCGCTCCTTGCGCGTGACGTCCGAGACGACGAACGCCTTTCCTTCGACGTCCGCCACCACCGCATCGGCGGCGCTCTTGGAGTGGAGTTCGGGCTTCTTGCCGTCCACCTTGTGCAGCTTGGCGGTGAATCGCTTCTCCCGACCCTCGCACTCCGCTTCGATCGTCCAGTATTCCTGCGGCTTGAACGCGCGGATCTCCGCTTCGCGCTCCACGATGAGCCGCAGCGCTACCGTCTGCACCCGGCCGGCCGAAAGCCCCGTACGCACGGAGCGCCACAGCAGCGGACTCGCCTTGTAACCCACGAGCCGATCCAGAATGCGTCGCGCTTGCTGCGCCTCGACCTTGCGCTCGTCCAGTGGGACGGGGTGCGCCATGGCCTCACGCACGGCGTCCTTGGTGATCTCATGGAACAGGACGCGGCGCACCTTCCGGCCTCCGTTGATCTGGTCTGCCACGTGCCAGGCGATCGCTTCTCCCTCGCGATCAGGATCAGTGGCCAGATACACGGCCGGGGCGCTCTTGGACGCGCGCTTCAGCTCGGCAAGTGTCTTTCCCTTGCCCTTGATGGTGACGTAGGTGGGGGCGAATCCCTTGTCCACGTCCACGCCGAGCACACGCTTCGGCAGATCCCGCACGTGACCCACCGTGGCTTTGACGGAGAACTCGGAGCCCAGATACTTGCCGATGGTGCGGGCTTTGGTGGGGGACTCGACGACGACGAGGCCGCCCGGCGCTGCGCCGGCGGGCTTGCCAGCGGATGTCGGCCGCCTGGGGGACTTCGCCTTCGGCTGCTCAACAACGGTGGCAAGCACTTCGGTGGGTGCGTCCGCCGGTTGCGCGGTCTTGGCGAGCTTGCGCGACGGGCGCGCCAGAGCCGCACTCGTGGCCTTCGCAGGCTTCTTGCGCTGCTGGCCGCTCGTGCGCTTCCGGCCCGGCTTGGCCGCCCCGCGGGGCTCTGCGCTGGTTCGCTTCTTCGTCGCCATACCTCTATCTAGTGTCTCTGCCAGTCCATTCGTTCCCGGAACCCTGGTTTCGGTAAAGCTCGGGGCGAGCCATCAACCGGAGATCAAACCGCGGGCTGCCGCGGTGCGGCGGCTCCAACGACCTCGCAACGCCCGTCCGCACAACAGCCTGTAACTAATTGCCGTATTGCAACTTACCGCAACGGGAGAGGCGACGATCGATTGGACAGCGGGCGCGCGATTATTACCACCCACCGAGCGATCGCGCAAGCCGGCTGACCGCCTGCGCTACCGCCTGGGGAGCCTTCCCCACCGTGTCCACCATCGCCGTGCACTGCCGGTAGAACGGCTCGCGATCCGCTAACAGCCGCCGCAGCGTTTGCAGCAAATCCCCGCTGGCAAGCAGCGGCCGCACGAGGGCTTCCTCTCCCTTGATGCGGCTTTCCGCCTCTTCCGGCGTCACGCTGAGGTAAACGCTGACGGTGTTCCGGGCCGCTTCGAGATTCCCGGGCTGTGCCGCCCAGCCGCCTCCCGGGGCGACGACGCCAGGATCCGCGGAAAGCTCCCGCTCCACCGCCGCCCGTTCGAGCCGGCGGAATGCCGCCTCGCCACGCTCGGCGAAGATCCGTTCGATTGGCATTGCGGCATCCTGGGCCACGACCGCATCAATGTCCACGAACCTGGCCTCGAGTTCCCGAGCCAAGATCCGGCCGACGGTCGTCTTGCCGGAGCCCGGCAACCCGACGAGAACAATGTGGCGTTTCACATCTCAGTCGCGATTGATCCGAGCGACGTACGCGTCGTAGTTAGCGCGCATCTCGGCCAGGGAATCCCCGCCGAACTTCTCGACCATGGCGCCTGCGAGCACCAGGGCTACCATGGCCTCAGCGATCACGCCCATCGCGGGGACGGCGGTCACGTCGGAGCGCTCAGACTGGGCTTTGGCCGGCCCGCCCGTCTCCAGATCCACCGTGCCGAGCGGGCGCATCAGCGTGGAGATGGGCTTCATGGCGACGCGGAGTACGAGCGGCTCGCCCGTGGTGATCCCGGCTTCGAGGCCGCCAGCGCGGTTGGTACGGCGGGAGAAGCCACCGGCCCGGCGCTCGCCGCCTGACTCGATCTCGTCATGCACTTCCGACCCGGGCCGGCGAGCCGCTGCGAAACCGAGCCCGACCTCCACGCCCTTCACGGCGGGAATGGAGAGGAGCGCCTGAGCCAACCGCCCGTCGAGCTTGCGGTCCCACGAGACGTGCGACCCCAGACCCAGTACCACGCCGCGGGCCACAACCTCCACGACGCCGCCGAGTGTGTTGCCGCTCGCCCTGGCCTGGTCAATGGCGGCAACGATGCGCTCGGTGGCCCGGGCATCGAGACATCGCACGGGCGAGCGATCGGCGGCGTCATTGAGCGGCGCTGGGAGTTCGGCGGGAACTTGGGCCTCGACACCACCCAGCTCCACCACGTGACTGCCGATTTCCACGCCGAACTCCGTGAGCAGCCGGCGACACACGGCCCCGCAGGCAACGCGTGCGGCGGTCTCGCGCGCGCTCGCGCGTTCCAGCACGTCTCGCGCGTCCTCTCGCCCATACTTCAGCACACCCACGAGATCCACGTGCCCGGGCCGCGGCCGCGTAACCCGGCGACGCCGTCTGTCGGACCCCGCGGGGTCGGGCTCCGGCGCCATGATGTCCTTCCAGTTCTCCCAGTCCCGATTGGCAATGAGCAGCGCGATGGGAGAGCCGAGCGTCTGGCCCGCGCGCACACCGGAGAGAAACTCGACCTCGTCGGACTCGATCTTCATGCGAGCGCCCCGCCCGTAGCCTCCCATGCGGCGGCGCAGATCGCGGTCAACGTCTCCGGCAACCAGGGAAAGGCCGGCAGGCACGCCCTCGAGAATGGCCACCAGAGCCTTCCCGTGGGATTCGCCGGCGGTCGTGAAGCGGATCAGGCCCATGAGTCCGTTAAGGAGTAAGGGGTGAGGAGCAAGGGGGCCACCCCCCTCACCCCTCACCCCTCACCCCTCTTCTGTTTTTTCTACTGCCCGCCGCTTCGAGGCCCCGGCCGGTAGTTGTTGACGATGGCGGGAAGTCTCACGGTCACGACGCCTTTGGCGGTGACACCGACCAGAATCTGTGTGGCGCCACCCGCCAGCCGCGCCACGCGGAGCGGACCGATCACGGGATCGCGAATTGGGATCGTGGTGACGACCCCGAAGTGGTAGGTGTCGTACACGATGACTTCCGGGCCCTCAGCCGCCACGAAGGCCACGCGGTCATTCTGCGTGAGCCCGGTGCCCGACGTCGCGCTCCCGGCATCGAAGTCATGGACGAAGTTCAGATCCATGCCGGGGTTCGTGCCGCGAACGTTCAGTTTACCCTGGAGCCGGAGCGAACCGTCCAGCACGTACACCGAGTCGGCGCGAATGAAATTCGTGAGTCCGTTGAAGTTCAGGGCGATGGACCGTACCGGCACCGCGGTTTCGGAAATGAAGTCCCGCACGTTGATGTCGGGCGAGACGCCCAAGTCGTAGTTGAGCGGGGACCCACCCGTGCAGGTGGAGGTGAGGCCGCTGCCCACCGCGTAGGTAAGCGCTCGGGAGTAGGCCAGCGCAGGCGCGGCCGACGAGCCGCCTTCGCCGATGAGCGCACGCGTGAAGTTGCCGGAGTTCCGCACGAAGGTCGTGTCGAGGAAGCCCAGTTCGAGCGGCGTCACCATCTGACCACAGGTCGCGTGGGTGAGGGTGGTTTCCGTGGCCCCGCGCTTCACCCGGACTTCCAGCGTATCCGGCGCGTTGCCCACCTGGGCGCCCGCGTGCTCCCAGAAGAAATGGGATTCCTGCGTCCCGGGGAGAGCGGCCGGGTTGGTCCCCAACAGCTCCCAGCGGACAGAGCCGCGCAGCTGGAACGGGTTCGTCTGCCCCAGGGTGGGTGTCGTTGAGTACACGGCCACGACCTCGCACGGCGGGCCGGCCGTGCGGCACACGGTTCCCACGTACTGCGGTCGATCGGAGAAGAAGTGCTCCGTATACACGGGGTTCACGAATCCCGTATTGGGGTCCGTTTCCGATTTCACCGTGAGGACGCGGAAGATGGGCAGCTGGTGCCGCCGCTGGAGCAGCCGCGTCGCCGTGTTCACGATGGACAGATTGGTCCCGCCGGAATTGGCCACCACGACGTAGTTGTCGCTCGTTCCGGCGGTGCTGAGCGGCCAGAGCGCGATGCCCCAGGGCTCGGAGCCCACCGAAATGCTGGCGACGAACGCCGTGTCCTGCACGTCGAACACTTCCACGCGATTCAACAGGAAGTTCGTGAGGTACAGCTCGCCCTCCGGTGACGTCCCCGTCGGGTTGTTGGGGCTATAGATGGCGTCCGCGATGCGTCCGCCCGCGGGAAGGGGCTTGGTGATCCCGTGCACGACCAGCACGGTGTCCCGCAGCGTCGGCGAGGTGCGAGCCGAGTCCAGGCGCGCCTCCCCGCGGTTGTTCGCGGCATCCACGCCGAACGCCAGGATGATCACGGACTGCGGCAGCGTGGCGAAGCTGAAGTTCAGATTGTAGCGCCGCGTTTCCTCCGTCAGCGTTCCGCCAAACGTGGTCGAGTCACCGCGGATCACGTTGCCGGCGCCGTCCAGCGCCTGCCACCCGAGCCGGGTGATGCCGCTCGCGTCGGTGGCCGTGACCGTGATCGAGTCCCGCATTTCCACGCGATCCGCGATGCTGAACCGCACGAACGGCGGCGTGGAATCCGCGGCCACGGACTGAATCGTCACCGACACCGGGGTGCTCGTCCCGCGCCGGCCCGCCGAATCCACCGCGAATCCCGTGATTACGAACGTCCCCGTGCTCAAGCCCGAGGGGACGGTCACGGTGTCAACGAAGATGGCCGTGTCCGGCAGGGCGAAACCCGCCGAATCAACGGCCGAAAACGCACCGGCGATGTCATAGCCCACGCGCCGGATGCCCGCGGATTGGGTGGCGCGAACTTCCACCTGAATCTGCCGTCCCGGCGCTGTGACCGATCCCGGCGTGGGCCGGAGGAGCGAGACGTTCAGCGCGGACAGGTTGACCAGGAACAGGGAGGCCGTGTCGCTCGCGGCGTTATTGTTGCCGTCCGTCGCCGTCGCGGTGACGATGATCAAGCCGCCCGCCGTCGTGTTCGCGGGGAGCGTGATCTGCACACCCAGGGAGGCGGTGGTGACGGCGGTCGTGAACGTCGTGTCCAGCGTGCCCGTGAATCCGCCGGTGAGCGACACCGTAATGCGCCGCAGACCGAGATTGTCGGCGGCATTCACCGTGAACCGGATGCCCTGCTGCACCTGGAGCGTGTCGCCCGAGGAGTTCACGATGGCGACTGTGGGCGCGGTTTGATCCTGCTCGACGCCGAGCTGGAAGCGCTGCTCCGTGCAGGCCGTGGCTAACCCCAGAAGCAGGGCTAGACCGGCGCCGCGAAGGTTCGGGCGCACCATACGTGTCAGCACCGTCCTCTCTACCGGCGGTCGGGCGTCGCCGACAGGTCGTCTACGATGTGCGGAGTGACCAGAATCAGCAGGTCGCGCCGCTGTTCCCGCCGGGACGTGAACCCGAAAATCCGACCGAGAATCGGGAGGTCCACAAGGAACGGGATTCCGGTCTTGGACACCGTGACCTCCGTCACGGTGAGCCCGCCAATGACGGCCGTCTCGCCGTCACCGACCAGGATCTTGTTCTCCGCCTCCTGCGTCCGGAACGAGAAGCCGACGTCTCCCGGGCTCGGCACCACGCTGGAGTTCTCGGCGTGGATGTCCATCAACACTTGACGGTTGTTGGTCACGTGGGGCGTGACCCGGAGCGTGATACCCGTGGGCACGATCTCGGTGGTGGCCCGGGGGACGTTACCACCGGTGCCGCCCACGGAACTCACGTCGATCTGACGGATCGGTGTCCGCTCGCCGACCAGGATGTACGCCTGGGTGTTGTCGGCCGTGGAAATCAGCGGCTCGGCCTGAAGGTCCGAGAGTTCGACCTGCTCCAACGCCTCGATGAACGTCGTGAGATCGAAGTTCCCGAGGGCAGTGGAGAAGATCAGCTTGAGCGCGGCGCCGGCCACCGTGGCGTTCGCGTTGGCGACCGCTGAAAGCGCGTTGCCGCCAAGATCCACGATGGGCGGGTCGTCCGGCCCGAAGAACTCGGTGGGTTGCACCGCATCCGGCACACCGTCGCCATTCGTATCCACCGGCTGCGACGACGCGGGATCGCCGCGGGAGACGAGATCGTTGAAGAACTGCGTGGGCGAGCCGAGGTCGTACTTCACGCCCAGTTGTTCCAGGTCGGTACGGTTGACGAACACCAGCTTGGTCTGAATGGAGACCTGCGGGGTCCGCACGTCGAGTTGCTGCAAGAACCCCTCGTAGCTGCCGATGCGGCTCTCGAGGTCCGTGATGATCAAGCTGTTGGTCCCGGCATCCGAGACGACCTTGCCGCGCGGCGACTTGATGGACTCGAGCGTGGGCACGAGATCGGCCGCTCTGGCGTAGTTCACGCGTATGATGCGGGTTTGCAGCGGCTCGATGGAGTCCAGCTGTGCCAGCGTGGCCGGCGCGTCCACGCGGATAATGCCGTCGAACTCCTCCCGCGCCGACAGCCCCTGGGCCTGGAGGATCTGTTGCATGGCGATGTCCCACGGTTGGTTCTTCACCGTGGCAGTCACCGTTCCGGACACCTCGCGACCCAGGATGATAGACTTCCCACTGAACTCGGCGAAGCCCGCGATCACGTCCGCGATGCTCGCGTTGTCATAGGTGACCGTGATCGGCGGCTGCTGTGACTGCTGCGGGAGCGGCTCGGGCTCGGCGGCGCTCGCGGCGGCGACTTCGGCGGTCCTTGCCAACCACGCCTCCGTCGTCCAGGCCGCGAACGAGCGGTCGGTCCCCAACGTCACCCGCACCACGCCCTCTTCACGCTCCAGCTGGTAGCTCACCAGCCGTTCCAGCTCGAGCACCACACGCACAACTTCCGGAGAGAACTGGGCATATCGGATGTTCGTGATCCCGCCGCGGTTCAGTCCGTCGTAGGCCTGGAGCGAGGTTGCCAGCTTGGCCCCAATAAGGTCCAGCACCAGCCGGTCAGGGCTCCGGAGTGTGAAATCCTGGACGGTGACGCTTCCTTCCACGTCAATGACCACCTCCGCCCGGCCCGGACCAGGGAGCACGCTCACCGCCGTCACGTCGCCCGGCCCTCGCCCCCACCCGGCAAGGGCTCCGGGTGCGGCAAAGCTCAGGGCGAGGGCGGTAATCAGGAACGACCGCATCATGGAATCCCCTCCTGCGGGCGTCGCAGCGTCAGGCTCACCTGGCGGGCGACCCCGAACTCCTCGAGCATGAAGATCACCTCGTCGCGGCGGATCTCGACCACTCGCAGGCGACCCAGTTCATCATCCACACGCACGTCGTATCGCTTGTTCACCGAGACATCGCGCAGCACCGCTACGCTGCGGGCCGGGTAGCGCGCGTCATACACCACGGCCACGAGCCGCAGGTCCTCGAACAGCGGCCGCACCTCGCCGGAGGCGAGCAACGACTGGAACGGATCCCGGCCGGACCCACGATACGCGAACGTCTCGCGCAGAAGTTCCGTCTGCCGGGCGGCGGAGTCCCGAGCCGCGGAGTCAGCGGCCGCCGAATCGGCTGCGCTTTGCGCCCCGGTGGCGGGCGGCGGGATGTCCCCGGCCGGCGTGCCGGGCGCCGGAGCCGGCTCGCCGCCTCCGCCGCACGCCAACCCCAGGGCCGTCCCCAGGGTCAGCCACAAGCGCCCGGCGCTCACAACCCACCCCCGGGCACCGAATCGGCGGGCGCCGCGGATGCCGGCTTCACGAACGTGCGCAACTTGAAGTCCACGCGCAGCAGTGCGCCCGTGGTGTCCTGGTAGGTCTGCGCCACGGTTTCATTCGCGCGGTTCAGCGTGACGTCGTACGGCACCATGATGCGCGACAGCGACGCCACATCCGACAGGAACTCCCCGATCTCGTCGAAGTGCCCCAGAACCGCGAACTGGTAGCGGTGCGTCTCGAACGGCGTGCCTGGCTCCACGGCCTGAGGCGAGAAGTCTCCGATGTCCACGCCGCGCCGCTTGGCGCGCGCGTTCACGTCGTCAATAAGACTGGGCACCTCTGCCCCTGTCGGGACAAGCTGCCGCATGACTCGCAGACTGGCCTCGTATTCGCGGACCCGCGCCCGGAGTTGCTCCACCGTTCCAGCGGCGAGATCTCGCTTGGCCGAATCCACCCGGGCCTGGAGCGAGTCGATCCGCAATCGCATCTCCTGGGCCCGCGCCACCCTTGGGGCGCGCCAGTACATCCAAAACGCCACGATCGCCACAATGGCGGCGAAGACGGCCAATCCCAGGAGCTGTTTCTTTTCCTTGTCGCCGAGCGCCATGGGATCCCCCTACCGGATCGATTCCAGCACCGGCACGGTGCGGATGAAGGCCGAGTCGGCGTGCCGGAACGTCGCCGTCACCGTGAACGCCACGATGGGTTTCTCGTTTTCCGTGACGGTCCTGGTGGCGCCCGCGACCACGTTGGTCAGCCATGGCGAGTTGCCCAGGTTGCGCAGGAAACGCGTATAGCCGCCCATGTCCGAGGTACGACCGTCAATCAGGATCCTGAGGGGCGGCGTCCCGGTGGTGTCCGCCGACTCCGCAGGCCCGCTGCTCAGCATGCCAACCGACTGAAGCCAGGTGTAATCCGGCACCGCCTTGGTGACCTCCTCCAGGATGTGCGGCCACACGTAGCGCTCGGCGTCAATCGAGCGGATCGCGTTGAGCTCGAGGATCAACGAGTCCCGCAGCCGCTCTTCCCGCCGCTTCTGGCTAATCAGCGCTTGGAACCGGCGGG
>DATMAW010000150.1:0-5578 GCA_035559715.1 Gemmatimonadales bacterium
ATGCCACCAACCGATGTTGAGGGGAACGGCGATGGGCTCTCCAGCAACCGTGAAGCCGATTACACGATCTTCCGGCCCGAGGTAGGCGGCGCCAGACGCCCCGGCGGCCACCAGCCTGGGGTTACTGAGCGCTGGAATGCCGTCTTTGCCGGGGCCGCCGTCGAAAATCAGGTCCCGCGGGATACTGCACGCAATTTCGGCTTCCGGACCGATGGCTGCGCTCGGGGCGCCGACGCACGAGGCCCCAAGTGCCGCGGCCAGAAGCGCCAGTCGAGGACCGGCGCGAGAAGCGTGAGGGGTTCGCATGCCTGCTGCTCCGGAGTTGGCCTGTCCCCCTGACAAACCGGCACGCGCGTCCGGAAGTTCCTGGCGACCCCTTTCTTGGGACCCATCGCCGCCCTCGGGACCCAACGCCCAACCGCCTCGCTGGTACTCCATCGAGCAACGACGCTGCGATGTTCATGATCACGTTGGTTGTAGCCGCCGGCGCGGCCGGGCACGCGTTCGGCGTGGACTACTGGCTGGCCAAGCGATGGCTGCAGGCTCCCCTGTGGCGACCGGCCTCGAAACGCCCGCGCCGACACTTGCCAAGCGTTCGGCGGTCTGGCCTCGACGGTTCAGCGTATCTCGAACCGACGCACCTGGATCGTATCCACCGCCGCGCCGCGCCTGGTCTCGGCCACTCCACCGTAAACGACGACGACGCGGCCCACGGCGGTGCGTCTCATCCGGGCCAGCACGTCGGCCTCCGAACCCGCCACCAGAGAATATGTGCGATCGGTGGGCACGACCTGAAGCGCCAGTGCGCCTCCCTGCTCCACCAGGCGGCCGTGGATGGTGATGTCGGCACCCTTCGGGGTGAACCCGTTCCGCCGAATCGCTTCGCGCACCTGCTCCACGCCGACGCGGTTGTCCGGTTTGAACCTGATGGTAGCGAGTCCTTCATTCAGGCTGACTCGGACCGAATCCACCCCGTCAATCTTTCGCACCGCCACGCGCACGGCGTGGGCGCACACCGCTCAGTCCATCCCGAAGATCGTCTGTCGCATTTCCTGCAGCTGGGCGCTGGCTGAGCCGGGGGCCAGCAAGAGGAGAAGGGCGAGGGGAGGGCCAAGGCGAATCATGATGGACTCCTTCAAAACCAGAACGTCGTGATCAGTCCCAGCCGCAGAGCCTCGCGGGGCTGAGCGCCGTTGAGTCGCTGAAAGACCGGAAACACCGGGCCGCCCGAGATGCCCCACGCGCCGTAGAGTCCCAAAAGCGTCGGCCCGACGAATATCTGGTGCCCGCCCGTGTCGGGCTGCTCGAAGCCTGCGACGACATCGCGCGCAGTGTACTCGCCGAACGCTTCCACGAAGACACGCCAGTCGGGATGCGGAAAGTCCCGCTGGAACGGCGGTGGGCGGTAGCCCAGCACCACGCTGTACATCGCCACGTCGCCCGGGTGGTCTGCGGTGCTTCCCACGGGCGTCATGTAGCGACGGTACAGGCCTCCCGCCCAGGCGTACAGCGCCCGCGATGCGTAACCGGTGACGAGAGCCCCGTAGAGGCCGGGGGACATTCGGGCGCCGGCGCGGATCGCGTCCGTGGGATAGTCGAACCCGACGTACGCGGTCGTCTCGAACCGCGCCCCCACGCCCACCCCGCTCCGGTGGAAACGCCACCCGAGCAGGAATTCCACGTCGGGGTTCGTGGGCATGCGCGACATTCCATGCGTCGGACGCAACCCTTGCTGGGTGTACACCGGCATCGGGAAGGACGCCGAAACCTGGAGGTCTTCGGTCAAGCCGTAACTGAGCATCGGCCGGAGCATGATCATCCCGCTCGGCCCGACGACCCGGGCCATCGTCCCCAAGTCGAGGCTCCAACCACCTTTGCCGAGTGTGGGAGTGGAGAGGCCGTACAGGGGTCCGTGACCCTGACTCCAGGCCGGAGACGCCGCGGCCAGCGAAGCGATCACCACCGTGCACAGGTCTCGGGCCGTCACGTTTCGAGCGCCGCGAGGATCGGGCCGAGCGCATAGGCTACAATGGCTCCGAGGACGTAGATGCCAGCCGACACCAACACCATCGCGCGGCTCAGACGGCTCACCCGGGCGCACCGGTCTGCCTGGCCCGGGGGACACGCTTCTCGCGCAATCGCGAGCCTCGGGGCGAGCCGGTACACGTAGTACCCGTTGGCTGCAATCAAGATGCCCGTGACTGCGAAAACCCAGTCTTTGTGTCTCGAGAGAGTGACGAGCCAGGGAAGCGCGGACAGCACGGACGCCACGGTGGCTCCCAGGCCCGCAAGCACAAGCGTGGCCGGGAGCGCGCAGCAGACCAGCGTGCCGACCGAGGCGAACAGAGATAGATACCCCGGAAGGCGGCTTTCCCGGGCAACGGAACTCATTCTGGGCATTCCCAACGGATCACTCAATCTCACAATATGACCTTGTACATGGGTACCGGATCAAGGGCGGTCCTCCCGCCGAGCCATGCAAGTGCTATCGCCCGTCTGCCGGTACAGTGGGAAGTGGCTCGATACCAGATTCCCCGCCGCGGGCGATCCGGCCGCAGGCGAGGTCCGCGGGAGTGCAGATGACCGGCCATTGGAGCAACGCGGAAACCGACGGCGACAGCGGCGAATAGCCGAACACACCCCGCTGGCTGAAGGCATTCGGGATTGTCCTCCTCGTCCTGGTCCTCGGGGTCATTCTCATGATGGCGCCCAGCGTCGGGGGGTGAGCACGGGCACGGACGCCGGTTACAGTTCCCGCCCGTGCTTGACATTATACCTTGGTACAGGGTTTACCTTCTCAGCGGATTGGAGTGCAGTCATGGCCTTGACCATCAGCCAGGTCGCTCGGGCGGCCGACGTCAACCCGCAGACCATCCGCTACTACGAGCGGCGCGGCCTGTTTGCAGCGCCGCAACGGACCGCCTCCGGCTACCGGCAATACACTGAAGAGGCGGTGAACCGCCTGCGGTTCATAAAACATGCCCAGGAACTGGGCTTCTCGCTGAAGGAGATCCAGGAGCTGCTCGGCCTGCGCGTTCGCAATCCGGCGGCGTGTGACGCGGTGTCGCGGCGAACCCGGCAGAAGATCGAGCTGGTCGAGCAGCGCATCCGGGATCTCCGGCGCATGAAACGCACGCTCGAGCGCCTGGCGGCTGCCTGCGCGGCGCGACGCCCTACGGACGATTGCCCGATCCTCGCGGCACTGGAGGAAGATGATCACACCGGTCACTAAGGCCGTCACGGCGGCCGCAGGCGGCGTCGTGGCCGCCGTGGGGTCGGCGCTCTGCTGCGCGGGACCCATTGTGGCGGTCTCGCTCGGCATGAGCGGCGCCGGGCTCGCTGCCACGTTCGAGCCCCTGCGCCCGTTTTTCGTGCTGGGCACGGTGGTGGCGCTGGGCGCGGGATTCGTGGCCGTGCGCCACGAGGAGCGGAAGGCCTGCGAGCCCGGCACGCTGTGCGCTTCGCCTCGCGCTCGTCGGAGCATGAGGCTCGCCCTGTGGATCGCGACCATCATCGCCATCCCGCTGGTGACGTTCCCGTGGTGGTCGCAGTTCGTACTCGGATAGGAGGTTGGAGCAAATGGTGTCCCTCGGAAAGGCAGGACTCATGGTGGCGGCCGGGCTGGGCGGCGTAGCCCCGCTGTGCCCCCCGTGCGGCGAGGCCATTCAGGCGGCAACGCGCCACGGCCCGGCGGCTACGTTGGTGGCGGACACGGCCACGGTCCGCTTGCATATCTCCGGCATGACCTGCGGGGGCTGCGCCACGACGGCCCGGCTCGCGCTGAAACGCCTCACGGGGATCTACGACGCGACCGTGACAGTCGAGGATAGCCTCGGCGTGGTCCGGTACGATCCGCTCACCGTCTCACCGGAGGAAATCGTGGCCCATCTCGCGAAGCTCACCGGTTACAAGGCGACCGTGTTGGCGGACCCGCCCAAGCCGGAGGGACACAACAGTTGAGTTCGCGACCCGCTGAAGGCGCCGGGGAGTTCGACCTCGTGATCGTGGGCGGCGGATCGGCCGGGTTCGCCGCCGCAATCAAAGGCGCGGAACTCGGCGCCCATGTCGCCCTGGTGGAAGGCGGCACGCTCGGTGGAACCTGCGTGAACGTGGGGTGCGTACCGTCGAAGACACTGATCCGCGCGGCCGAGGTCCACCATCGACGCAGCCACCACGCCTTCCGGGGCGTGCCCACCACCGCCGGCCTACCGCAGTGGAACCACATCCGGGATCAGAAGGACGAGCTCATCGCCGAGCTGCGACGTGCGAAGTACTGGGACGTGTTGCGATCCTACGAGCGGATCACCCTTTTCCAGCGCCGCGCGACGCTCGCGTCCGGACACGTTGTGACCCTGGAGGGCGGGCCGCAGCTGAAGGCCGGCAAGCTCATCATCACCACCGGCGCCTCTCCCTGGGCGGCACCGATCCCCGGGCTCGCGGCCGTTCCGTACCTGGACAGCACCAGCGCGATGGCGCTCGAGCGCCTTCCCGGCTCAATGATCGTGATCGGTGGCAGCGCCGTGGGGCTCGAACTCGCGCAGATGTTCGCGCGCCTCGGCGTTCAGGTCACGGTGCTCGAGGCGCTGCCGCGGATCGTTGCGGCGGAGGACCCCGCGATCGGGGAGGCCCTGGCCGGCTATCTCGCGGCCGAGGGCCTGCAGATCCACACGGGCGCCACGATCGAGCGCGTGGAATGGGCCCGTGGCTACACCGTGCACATCCGCCTGGGGAAACGCACGGGCCGTGTGACGGCGGAGCAGTTGCTCGTCGCCACCGGGCGGCAGCCCAATACCAGCGGATTGGGCCTCGAGGACGCCGGCGTGAGACTCGGCAACAAGGGCCAGATTCTTGTCAACGAGCACTTGCAGACGTCCAACCCGGACGTGTACGCCGCGGGCGACGTGATCGGCGATCCGATGTTCGTGTACGTGGCGGCGCATGGCGGAGCGCTCGCGGCGGAGCATGCTCTCACGGGCAACGGCCAACGCTACGATCTCTCGGCGCTGCCGAGGGTCACGTTCACCGACCCGGCCGTGGCCTCCGTCGGTCTCACGGAGGGCCAGGCGCGCGAGCAGGGGATCGTCCCCCTGGCGTCGCAATTGCCGCTCTCTCACGTGCCGCGGGCGCTCGCGGCACGAGACACCCGGGGGTTTGTGAAACTCGTGGCCGATGCCGCGACCCGAAAGATCATCGGGGCCCACATCCTTGCCGCAGAGGCCGGCGAGATGGTCACGGAGCCCGCCCTCGCAATCAGGCACCGTCTGACGGTCGAGGACCTGACCTCGGCGTTCCACCCGTACCTCACTCTGTCTGAAGGAATCAAACTGGCAGCCCAGGCCTTCACGAAAGACGTGGCCAGGCTGTCCTGCTGCGCGGCGTAGGGACTGCAAGCTCAGGTCACGGAGGCCCACGCGCGATCCCAATTGTCGGCCTGTCTCCCACGCGCCTCTCACCGCGATCATGATGGTGTTCGAGATGACGGCAGACTACGGCCTGATCCTGCCACTGATGCTCACGAGCGTCCTCGCCTACGGGATCGCGCGCCGGCTGCATCCCGAGTCGATCTACACCGAGTGGC
>DATMAW010000151.1:0-28065 GCA_035559715.1 Gemmatimonadales bacterium
GGCCTGTTGCGAACGGAGTTCCTGGTGCTCGGGCGCAGTCAGATGCCGAGCGAAGACGAGCAGGCCAGTTACTTCATTCGCGTCGGCACGCGGTTCAAGGGACGCCCGGTGGTCATTCGGTCCTACGACCTCGGCGGCGACAAGTTCCCCGCGCCGCTCCGCCCGCCGCCGGAGGCCAACCCATTCCTGGGGTGGCGGGCGCTGCGCGTGTGCCTGGACCGGCCGGAGATCTTCATCGGGCAGATTCGAGCGATCCTCCGCGCTCGAGCCGCCGCCGACGTGCGTCTCCTGCTCCCTCTCGTGACCCAGGTGGAGGAAGTCCGAAGCACACGGGAACTGATCGCGGAGGCTGGTCGAGCCCTGACGCAGGAAGGCACGCCATTCGGCGCGGACCTCCCGGTGGGCGTGATGGTGGAAACCCCCGCGGCGGTTGTGCTGGCGGAAGCCCTCGCACGTGAGAGCGACTTTTTGAGCGTCGGCTCGAACGACCTGACGCAGTACACGCTGGTCGTGGACCGTGGGAACGCGCGGCTGGCAAGCCGGTTCAACGCGTTGCATCCCGCCGTGGTGCGAATGCTCCAGAGCGTTGCCGAGGCGGGACGCCGCGCCGGGAAACCCACGAGTGTGTGCGGCGAAATGGCCTCCGAGCCGCTGGCCGCGTTCTTGCTTCTGGGCCTGGGCTACCGAGTTCTCAGTTCGGCGCCCACGAGCCTGCCGCTGGTGCGGTGGCTGGTCCGGCGCGTGGAGCTGAGCGCCGCTCAGGCTGCCGCGACCCAGGCGGCCTGTGCTACGACGGAACGCGAGGTCCGGCAGGCGCTTGAGCGCGGGATCGCCGAGTATGTGGACTTGCGCTTGCTGGGTGGGTGATGCCGTTGCCCGGCGCCCCGTCCGAAACTAGCTTCACCCTCTGAGCCGGGAGGCATCTATCTCGCACAGCTACATCCTCTCGTCCGAGTCCGTCACCGAGGGACATCCGGACAAGATCGCCGATCAGATCTCCGACGCGGTGCTCGACGCCATTCTGGCGCAGGACCCCGCGGCCCGTGTGGCTTGCGAAACACTGGTCACCACGGGCCTCGCCATCGTCGCCGGAGAGATCACGACTCGGGCGTACGCCAACGTGCCGGAAATCGTCCGTGGCATGGTGGAGTCCATTGGGTACACGGACGCCACCTACGGGTTCGATGCCAACACCTGCGCCGTCGTCACGTCCATTGACCCACAGTCACCGGACATCGCGCAGGGGGTGGACACGGGTGGGGCCGGCGATCAAGGCATGATGTTCGGCTACGCGACCGATGAGACCCCCGAGCTGATGCCCGTTCCCATCATGCTCGCGCACGGGCTGACCAGGCGCCTGGCCGAGGCGCGCAAATCCGGTGACCTACCGTGGCTCAGGCCGGACGGAAAGAGTCAGGTGACGGTGGAATACGTGGATCACCGGCCGGTCGCCGTGCGGGCGGTGGTGGTCTCGACGCAACACGCGCCCACGATCAGGCAGCAGGAGCTTGAGGGTGCCGTCAAGGAGCAGATCATTCGCCCGGTGCTCCAGAGCGCCGATCTCGACGCCGATCGCGCGAAGTACTTCATCAATCCCACGGGTCGGTTCGTGGTTGGGGGGCCGCAGGGCGACTGCGGTCTGACGGGCCGGAAGATCATCGTGGATACCTATGGCGGTGCCGCCCGGCACGGCGGCGGCGCGTTCAGCGGCAAGGATCCCTCCAAGGTGGACCGCTCGGCGGCGTATGCGGCGCGCTGGGTGGCCAAGCACGTCGTGGCCGCGGGACTGGCGCGGCGTTGCGAAGTGCAGCTCGCGTACGCGATCGGCGTGCGCGAGCCCGTGTCGATCATGGTGGAGACGTTCGGCACCGGGCAGGTTCCCGAGCGCGAGCTGGAGCGAGCGATTCGCGCCACGTTCGACCTCACGCCGGGCGGGATCATCAGCGCGCTCGACCTGCGGCGTCCCATCTACCGGCCCACGGCGGCGTACGGGCACTTCGGCCGCACGCCGGAAACGCGCGAGGTCCACGGCACGCCCGTGCGCCTGTTCTCCTGGGAAGAGACTCCGAAAGCCACCGCGTTGCGCGACGCCGTGCGCCACGCGGCCTAACCGTTACGAGATCAACCACCATGACGTCTGTGAAGACTGAAGTCACCTCCGACGTTCGTGACCTCCAGCTGGCGGATGAAGGCCGCCGCCGTACCGAATGGGCCGAACGATTCATGCCGGTGCTGCGGCAGATCAGGGAGCGGTTCACCAGGGAGCAGCCGCTGCGCGGGAAGAAGGTCGCGGCGTGCCTGCACGTGACCACGGAGACCGCGAACCTCGCCGTTACGCTTCGGGCAGGCGGGGCGGATGTGGCGCTGTGCGCGTCGAACCCGCTGTCCACGCAGGACGACGTGGCCGCTCACCTCGTGCGGGACCACGGGATCAAGGTGTTCGCCATCAAGGGCGAAGATCATGAGACCTACTATCGCCATATCCAGCAAGCGCTCGCCCATCAACCCGACGTGACGATGGACGATGGCGCCGATCTCGTGAGCGCGATCCACATGATCGCGCTCAACCGCATGGACGATCTTGCGCCCCCCGTGCGCCGCTGGGTGGAAGGGCTCGCCCGCGACGAGCGCGAGCGCATCGTCCGGCGGGTCATCGGCTCGACAGAGGAGACGACGACCGGCGTGATTCGACTCCGGGCCATGGCGCAGGATGGCGTGCTCCAGTTTCCCGTCATCGCCGTGAACGATTCACAGACCAAGCATCTGTTCGACAACCGCTACGGGACGGGGCAGTCCACGGTGGACGGGATCCTCCGGGCGACCAACGTGCTCCTGGCCGGGAGCACCGTCGTGGTTGCGGGGTATGGATGGTGCGGGCGAGGCGTGGCCCAGCGGGCCCGCGGCGGGGGCGCGGACGTGATCGTGACGGAAGTGGACGCGCTGCGCGCCCTCGAGGCCAGGATGGACGGATACCGCGTCATGCCCATGCGGGAGGCGGCGCCGCTGGGCGACGTGTTCGTCACGCTCACCGGCGACATGCACGTCATCGGCGTCGAGCACATGAAACTGATGCAAGACGGTGCGATCATCGCCAACTCGGGACACTTCAACGTCGAGATCGATCTCGCCGGCCTTCAGCGCGTGGCGAAGGGGCCCCGGCGCGTGCGCCAGTATGTGGACGAGTGGCAGCTCGACGGCAAGCGCATCTACGTGTTGGGTGAGGGGCGGTTGATCAACCTGGCGGCGGCCGAGGGGCATCCAGCGAGCGTGATGGACATGTCGTTCGCCAATCAGGCGCTCGCGGCCGAGCACCTGGTCAAGAACGGGGCGGGGCTCACCAAGGCCGTGCATCGAGTGCCGCAGGACATTGACCGTCGTGTGGCGGAGCTGAAGCTCGCCGCGATGGGCGTGCGGATCGACGAATTGACCGCCGAGCAGCGGCGCTATCTGGCGTCGTGGGATGCCGGAACATAACGGGGACGAGATGGTGGAAGTGCGGGTCGTGCACCTCGGCATCGACCCGACCACGAACTCGCCTGTCGTCATTTTGAAGGAAACCGAAGGTGAGCGCGTGCTTCCCATCTGGATCGGTCCTGCTGAAGCGAGCGCCATCGCCCTGGAGCTGCAGGGCGTCAAGTACGTTCGTCCGCTCACGCACGATCTCGTCAAACAGATCATCGTAGGGCTTGGGGCCAGCCTGCGGCGCGTCCTGATCACGCAGGTCAAGGACAACACGTACTACGCGGAGCTGCACCTGTATCGGGACAACCACGTCATTCAGATAGACGCGCGGCCGTCGGACAGCATCGCGGTCGCGTTGCGCCTCAAGGCCCCCATCTTCACGCACGATGACCTCCTCGAGCAGAAGTCCATCGAGACCGTCGAGCCGGAGCCACCCACCGAGGGCCAGGATCCGGAATGGCTCCGAGACCTGCGGAATCTCAATCCTGAAGACTTCGGCAAGTTCCGGCCGTAGCGTCGCGGTCGGTCTCCTGATCGCCCTGGGCCTGCCGGCTGTGGCGATGGCTCAGGGCGTTCGTGTCCTTGGCCGTGTGGTCCGCGTGAGCGGGGCGGACTCGCAGCCGCTCGGCGGAGCGTGGGTCGTTCTCCATGGCGTTACGACATCGGGGGGCGCGCCCGTGGACTCCGCAAGATCCGGCAGCGATGGCCGATACGTGGTCAGGGCGCCCGTGTTCGATTCCACCGCGTTGTATGTCGTCAGCGTGATGTATCAGGGGATCGCCTACTTCACGAGCCCGGTGCACATGTTTGGGCGACGCGTGGATACGGCAGAGGTACTTGCCGTGTTCGACACGTCGTCGGTGGCACCCGACATCGGTGTCGCCCAGCGACACATTGTCGTGCGGCGCGCGGCTCCGGACGGCTCTCGCCGCGTGGTGGAGGTGATCGTGCTCGCGAACGACGGGCCCCGGACCCGCGTGTCGTCAGGTCCTGACCGACCGGTGTGGCGCGGGACCCTGCCACGCGGGGTCACCCAGCTCGAGGTCGGCCAGAGCGACGTGAGCAGTGACGCCATCATGGCTCGTGGCGACACGCTCCTGGTGACGGCCCCGGTTCCGCCCGGGCAAAAGCAGGTGGTCGTGAGCTATCTCCTCCCCGCGTCCGTACGGGCGCTGGAGTTGCCCGTGGACCAACCGCTGCTGAGGCTGAACGTGCTGGTCGAGGACAGCGCTGCACGAGTGACCGAAGGCCCCCTCGCGGCCATGGGTTTCGAGACCATGGAGGGAGCGAGCTTCGCCCGGTTCGACGGCGCGCTGGCTCAGCGCGGCGGTCGAGTGGTGGTGGCGTTCGGTCGGTCTCCGTTCAGCGTCACGCAGTGGTGGTGGATCATCGTGCTGCTCGCCGGCGGCGCGTTGGCCTGGTCCCTCATGACGAGGTGGAGTCACGCCCACGTCCCGGTGACGGGAGGCGATCCGGCCGCCGTGGCTGCCGAGCTCGCCGCCATCGAGGCCGCGCTCGGTGCCACGGATCATCCCCTCCAGGGCGCCGAGCGGGCCGCATACGAGCGGCGGCGCGCAGTGCTCCAGCGATTGTCCTCGCCCAGCGGCCACTGACCTGCCCGCTTGACGGCGGCCACGCGCCGGCCGTATCCTAGCCCCCAGAGAAGTCAGTATCGCGGACGCGGAGCACGGAAGCCGGTGCAACGCCGGCGCGGCCCCGCCACTGTGACGGGCAGGTAGGTCGGCTCGAGCCCACTGGGAAACCGGGAAGGGGAGCCGACAGCCCGAAGCCAGGAGACGATCCCGTTCGCGCCACCGGAAGTCCCTCGCGGGAGGGATGGTGGGGCGACGCCCACCCCTTTCCGCGGGAAAGGAGTGGGCGCTTTTGTTGATTCGATCCGTGGCGTCCCTGTCGCTGCTTTGCGCGGCGCTCTTCGGCTGTGGCCGCGATGCCGCGCCACGGGCCAGCGACATGACCGACGACGCGGGTCGCCCGCTCCCGCTGCAAACGCCGCCCCGCCGCATTGTCTCCCTCTCTCCCGCCACCACCGAACTGCTGTTCGATCTCGGCGCGGGCGATCGCATCGTTGGACGCACGCGCTGGTGTGAAGACCCGCCCGAGGCGCTCCAGATCCCGAGCGTGGGCGACGGCTTCGCCCCCAACATCGAGGCCGTCGTGGCCCGCGAGCCGGATCTAGTGGTGTTCTACCACACACCGGCGAATGCCGCGGCGATTGCACGCCTGGAAGACCTGGGCATCGCGACGGTGAGCCTGCGCATCGATCGCATTGCGGACTTCAAGCGGGCTACCCGCATCCTGGGGACGCTGCTCGGTGTCGAGGCACGCGCCGATTCGTTGGTTGAAGCGCTCGAAACGGCAATTGACAACTTCAGACCCGATGTCCTTCCCCTGCCTTCGCGACCGTCACGGTCATCAGCTCCCTCCGTCGCCATCATCTCGTGGGACAATCCGCCCATCGTCATCGGTGCGACCAGCTTCCTGAGCGAGATCGTCGTGCTCGCGGGGGCCCGCAACGCGTTCGGCGACGTGGAGCAACCGTCGCTCACGGTCAGCGTCGAGTCCATTGCCGCGCGGGACCCGGATTTCCTGCTGGTGCACGGGGATGACTCGGTGCCAGCCTTCCTCCAGCGGCCCGAGTGGCGGGTGATCCGAGCCGCGCGCGAGCGTCGGCTCCTCCACGTGCACGGCACGGAGTTCGGACATCCGTCGTTCCGCCTGAGTGGGGCCGTCCGACAGTTACGCACGCGCTTGAACGCGGTATCCACCGGAGGAGACGCGGGAACTCCGGCCACGGCCGACGAGCGTCGCCGGTGAGCCAACGGACGATTGCCGCGTGCCGCGGGGTGGCCTTCGTCGGGTTGCCGCTCGGTATCGTCGTGGCGGCGCTCTTCGTTGGCTCGGCGGACCTGGCTCCCTCCGCGGTATGGCATGGGCTGCTCGGCGACGCGGATCCAACGGTCACGGCCATCGTTCGAGATCTGCGCGTGCCGCGAGTCCTGCTCGCCTTTCTCGTAGGAGGCAGCCTCGCCGTCACCGGCGCCGTCCTTCAGGTGCTGGTGCGCAACCCCCTGGCCGATCCGTACCTCCTGGGACTATCGGGTGGCGCCGGCCTGGGTGCCGTGTCCGCCATCGCGCTGGGACTGGCGGGTGCGTGGGGCGTCCCGCTGGCGGCGCTGGCCGGCGCCGTGGTGGCCGTGCTGGTGGTGTACCGCCTGGCGATTGTGGCGGGAAGCCTGCTCGACACGCGCGTGCTCCTGCTTGCGGGCGTGGTGGTCGGAGCGTTTGGCATTGCGCTCATGGGTGCGATCATGGCGCTGTCATCGGCCGCCGAAGTACGGAACGCGCTGCTGTGGATTCTGGGAAGCTTCAGCGGCGCGTCGTGGCAGTCGGTAACCGTCTTTGGGGTGTACGCGAGTCTACCGCTCGCCGCCCTGTTCCTGCTCAGCCGCCCAATGGACCTGCTGGCGCTCGGGGAGGAGCCGGCGCGGTTCCTGGGCGCCAACGTCGAGTGGCTGAAACGCGTGCTCTATGGCACTGCTTCGGCCCTGACCGCCGCCGCCGTCGCCGTGTCCGGGATCATTGGATTCGTCGGAATCGTCGTGCCTCACGCTGTTCGCCTCACGTCGGGGCACGCCCACCGCACGCTGCTCCCCCTGGCGTTCCTGGTCGGTGGCGTACTCATGGTCGTGGCGGATGCCGTGGCACGAGGAGCGTTCGCTCCGCTCGAGCTGCCGGTGGGCGTGGTGACGGCCCTGATCGGTGTTCCCGCTTTCCTCGTGCTCGTGCGACGATGGACGAGCTGATTTTCAGCGTCAGCGGCGTCTCCTTCCGATATCCGCGGTGCGATGCCGCTGCGCTGCACCACGTGGATCTCGCGGTGCGCGAAGGAGAACTGGTGGCCGTGGTGGGCCCGAACGGCGGCGGGAAGACCACGCTGTTGCGGCTGATGCTGGGCGTCATCCGGCCGGACGCAGGTGTCGCACGCGTTCTCCATCGCGCCGCGGCAGAATGGGATCGGCGGGACCTGGCCCGCCTCGTGGGCGTCGTTGTCCAACGGGAGGAGCCCGCCTTTCCGCTCTCGGTCCAGGAAGCCGTGCGGATGGGCCGCTACGCGCACGTTGGGCCGCTGGGCTCGTTTCGGGAGGCGGACCGCGCGGCCGTCCGGCAGGCGCTCTCGCGGTGCGACGTGGAGCATCTGGCGAACCGCTTCGTGAGCACGTTGTCCGGGGGTGAGTGGCAGCGGGTGCGCATCGCGCGGGCCCTGGCGCAGCAACCCCGGGCGCTCGTGCTGGACGAGCCCACGGCCAACCTCGATGTCCGTCACGAAATGCACGTGTTCGAGTTGGTGGCCGAGCTGGTGCGCGCGGAGCACCTCGCCGCGGTGGTCGTGACACACCACGTGAATCTCGCCGCCCGGTACGCGGACCGTGTCGTGGTGCTGCACACCGGAGCAGTGGTCGCGGCAGGCCCGGCGAATGAGGTCCTCACGCGCGCCACGCTGGAGCGGGTGTTCCAGTGGCCGGTCGAGGTGTTCTCCTGGCGCGGCACGCCGCAGTTCATACCGCTCAAACGGAGCGATGAACGGCCCGACAACTCATGGTCATCCACGCAAACTGAGCAGTCGCCAGCCAGCGATCAGGAGGGGTAGCTCAATGCTCAAGAATGGCCGCGATCGTTTGTCCGCTTCTGTGCTCGTCACGCTGACGGCCCTGGCGGGCCTCATGAGTTCTCCGCTCACAGGTGCCCGCGCGCAGACGCCGCGGGACACCTTCAGGCTCTCCGAAGTGGTCGTCACCGCCACGCGCCTTCCGACTCCAAGAGCCGCCGTGACGGCGTTCGTGACCGTCATCTCAGGCGAAGAACTCGAACGTCGGGGGATCCACTCGGTGATTGACGCACTTCGGGACGTGGCGGGTGTGGCCGTGGCGCAAACAGGCTCGACGGGGAGCCTGGCCTCGGTCTTCGTGCGCGGCGGCGAGAGCGACTACACCACGGTGTTGGTGGATGGCGTCCCGCTCAACGCGCCGGGTGGAGCGGTAGATCTCGCCGCCGTCACCACGGACAACGTGGAACGCATCGAGATCGTGCGCGGGCCCGCCAGCACGCTCTACGGGTCGGAGGCCGTGTCCGGCGTTGTGCAGATCTTCACGCGGCGTGGCCGGGGTGTCCCGCGAGCCAGGGCCGAGGTCCGAAGCGGAGTGTTCCGCAGCGCTCGCCCTGACAACAACCGTGTCATACGGGGCGAGATGACGAGCGTGGCCACGGAATGGAGTGTGCAGGCGGCGGGAGGAACGGAGCAGGTCAACTATGCCCTCGGCCTCGCGCGGCAGGCGAGTCCGGGACTCTACACCACGGACGGGACACGGCCGTTCAATAACGATTTCCGCAACACGGTGCTCAACGGTCTGGTACGGGTAGTGCCTGATGCGCGGACCGAAGCCACGCTGAGCGTGCGCTACGGCGACGACACCTACCACTATCCCACGGACGGGCGCGGCCAGCTGGTAGACCGGAATGCCTTTCAGTATCGCCGCAGCACCACCATCAGCTTCGACGCCGGGCGGTACCTGACGCGCCGGGTCGAAGCGCGGATGTTTCTGGCCGATCACACGACCGACGGCGGAACCGATGATCAACCGGACGATGCGGCCGACACCCTGGGCTTCTACGCGTCCGAGAGCCACGCGACGGTTGCGCGACGCAGGGCTGACGCGCGCGTCATCACCCATCTGCCCGCGGCAACGTCACTGGTGCTCGGCGCGCAGATCGAGCACCAACGGCAGCGTGGGTTCAGCGCGTTCGCGTCGGAGTTCGGCCCATTCTCGTCGGATGACGATCACCGGCGGGTGAGCCGGGGTTACTACGCACACCTGCAGACCGATGCACTTGGCGCCTTCGCGGTCAGCGGTGGGTTGCGACTGGAGGACAACCAGGCGTTCGGCGCGCACTGGACGGCACGGGGGGGACTGGTGTACCGCCCGGTGCGGGGGGGCGGGCTCTCCGTCCGAGCGGCGGCAGGCTCCGGGTTCAAGGAGCCAACGTTCTACGAGAACTTCGCGACCGGCTTTGTGCGGGGGAATCCCGATCTCCGTCCTGAGCGGTCCGTGAGCGCCGAAGTCGGGGTCGAGCATGCCCTCAAAGGCCGTGGCATGATGGCCATAACGGCCTTCCGACAGCGTTTTCGTGACCTGATTCAGTTCACGTTCAGCCCGCGGACGCCTGGTGATCCGAACTTCCTCAACGTGGGCGAAGCCGAGGCCTCTGGCATGGAGTTCGAGGGGCGGCTTACGGCCACGTCGGCCCTGGAGCTCAGCGCGACGTACACGTATCTCCACACCGAGGTGATTGACGGCGGGCTCGACGCGGGCCCGTGTGGCACGTTCGTGCGAGGGCGCCGCCTCCTACGCCGCCCCGCGCATGCGGCGTCCGCTGGACTCGACGCCCGTCTCAGGAGCGGTGTGCGGCTTCACGTCATCGGCCGCTACGTTGGCGAGCGGGACGACTGTGACTTCGCAGCGGTGCCGACTCCCGTAGCCCTGGCCTCGTATGCCGCGGCCGACCTTGCGGCTGAGTGGGACGTCCGCCACCAAGCGCCGGCGACAACTCTGACTCTCAAGGTGGAAAACGTCACGGGTGCCGATGTGAGGGATGCCTTCAACTTTGCCGCGCGGGGAACGACGGTCTGGCTGGGAGCGCGGATCCGCTAGCGGGAGCCGCCGAACGGTGACGCTCGCCAACGATGGCCGCGCGACAGCGCCTTATCTTTCATCGTTGATGCCTCCGACGTCCTCCCCAGCCGTTATCCTCCACGCGTTCAAGTATGGAGAAACGTCGAAGATCGTGCGGCTCGCCACTCCGGGGCACGGCGTGGTCAGTGCGATCGCCAAGGGGGCCATGCGCCGCAAGAGCCCCTTCGGGGCTCGGCTGCAGGTGCTGACGCGTGGCACGGCGCAGCTGTACCTGAAGCGGAATCGCGAGCTCCAGACGCTCGCGGGCTTCGACGTGGTCACCGAGTGGCAGCCGCTGAGCCACGACCTCGGGCGGTTCGCCGCGGCCGCCGTGCTCGCCGAGCTGGTCCTGCGTTGCTCACCGGCGGAGCCACAGCCTGTTGTATACGACGTGCTTTCTACGGGGCTCGACCGCGTGGCGGCAGCTCGAGCCGACGTGCTTCGTCCGGTCGCGCTCGCCACCGTCTGGCGCCTGGTGGCCACGCTCGGCTTCGCGCCCACGCTCGACACGTGCGCCCGCGACGGTCGCCCCGTGGCCCCAGGACCCGCTGCCTTCTCGGTGGCGCACGGTGGTCTCGTGTGCGAGCGATGTGCCGGCGGCGGGCGTCGGCGCTTGCCGGCGGAGGATCGCCGCGCGCTCGAGCACCTGGTGGCCGGCGATCATGCTCTCGACGAGCCCCTCACTCCAACGCGCGCGGTCGCGCATCGCCGACTGCTTGCTCGTTTTATCCGCCATCACCTTGCGGAAGGGCGCAACCTCCGCGCCCTCGATTTCTGGGAGGCCCAGCCGTGGACCACCACGTCGTAATCGGCACCGCGGGGCACGTGGACCACGGCAAGACGGCGCTCGTCAAGGCGCTCACCGGCACGGACACCGATCGGTGGGAGGAAGAGAAGCGACGGGGCATCACGATTGACCTGGGGTTCGCCGCGATGCGGTTGGCCCCCGACGTCACGGCGAGCGTCGTGGACGTCCCGGGACACGAGGATTTCGTGCGGAACATGGTGGCCGGAGCGACGGGCGTGGACGTGGCGCTCCTCGTGGTGGCGGCTGACGAAGGCGTGATGCCTCAAACCACCGAGCATCTCGCAATCCTGGAGTTCCTGGCCGTCTCATCCGGTGTGGTGGCGATTTCCAAGGCTGATCTGGTGGATCAGGAGTGGCTGGACTTGGTCCGCACGGACGTCGCCGAACGGCTGGCTGCCACGAGCATCCGTTGGGAGCCGCCCGTGGCGGTATCGTCGGTGACAGGCGCCGGACTCGACCATCTGCGCGATGCGCTGACCGCCGCCGCACGGCGTTCGCGGGCGCGCATGCGGGACGACGTGTTTCGTCTGCCGGTGGATCGGGTCTTCACGATTGCGGGCGCGGGAACCGTGGTCACGGGGACCACGTGGAGCGGCGCCGTATCCGTGGGAGATGAGGTCATCGTCCTGCCCGGTGGGAGCCGGGCGCGAGTGCGGAGCATCGAAGTTCATGGAGAAGCGCGCGGTCGCGCGGAGCCGGGGCGCCGCACGGCGCTGGCGCTGGCGGGGGTAGAACGAGATGCCTGCGAGCGGGGCAGTGTGATCGTGTCCGATCCCTCCTGGCGGGCCACGACGGCCGTTGACGTCATCGTCTCGCTCCTCCCATCCGCTCGCCCGCTCACGCAACGAACGCCGGTTCGGCTGCACCTTGGCACGGCAGAGGTGATGGCGCGAGTGACGCCGCTCGAGAACGAGATCGCCCCCGGAACGTCGGCTCCGGCACGGTTGCGCCTGGCCGGGTCCATCGTGAGCCGGTGGGGCGATCGTGGTGTGCTGAGGTCCGCCTCGCCGGTCACCACCATTGGAGGCTGTGTGGTCGTGGACCCCTGGCCGCCGTCCCGCCCGCGGCGACCAGTCGGTGCCGCTCAACGCGGAGCCTCGGACCCGGTAGCGCGCGTTCGAGCCTTCGTAGAGCGAAGTGAGTTGATCGGCGAGTCGCTGAAAGTGGCCGACCTGCCGGTGCGTTTAGGCGTTCATCCCGGCGCCGTCGGGCAGACCATTGCTGCCGCCGCTCGGGACGGTGTCACGCAGGTGGGGGAAGCGCTGGTCTCCCGCAGCGCCGGAATCGCGGGAGTGGAGTTAGCCAGGCGGGCACTGGAGGCGTATCATCGGGCGCATTCGCTCGAGCCAGGCATGCCCCTGGAGCTGTGGCGCAAGGAGTTGGGCGGCGGCGAAGTCTCGAGGCTGGTGGAGACACAGCTGCTGGCGAGCGGAGAAGCCGTAGTCGACGGCGCGTACATCAGGGCCGAGTGGCATGTGCCGGCCGTGCCTCCCTCGCTCGCCGCGACGGCAACCAAGGTGATGGAGGAACTGTCGAAAGCAGGGAAGGAGGGGCGAACGCCAGCCGAATTGGCGGCGGTCGCACCTGCGGATGCGCATTCACTCCTGGAGTTCTTCGTCAGGGACGGCCGAGCGGCCAGGGTTGGTCGGGACCGATATTACGTTCGCGCCGAGCTCGAGCGAATCCGTGATTCCATCTTGGCCGAGATCAAGCGGTTAGGGCAGGCCTCGCCGGCCGATCTGCGCCAGGTAACCGGTCTGTCGCGGAAGTACTTGATTCCCCTGCTGGAGTGGATGGACGGTGCCGGCTTCACGGTTCGAGTCGGTGATGCGCGACGCCTCGGTCCGGCGGCGCATCATTAAGCCGGATAGGCTGGCTTGACCCCGTTATCGGTCGGTCCTAACTTTAACTGAGAAGGCATGGCTGAACCCTTCACACTCAAGGAGCTTGCGTTCGGGCCTTTGTTGTCAGAATAGGAGCTACAAAATGAGGGTTGTTGCCTGGGCGGTAGTGTTGCTCGGGCTCGTCGTGGCGACACCCGAGCGGGTCGCGGCGCAATCATCGCAACAGGGCGCCGAGGTGTCGCTGGGCAGGAATTTCCCGAACCCGTTCAATCCGGAGACGTGGATTCCGTTCCAGATCCCGAAGTCGCTGTTTGACGACGGGAAGCCTCCGGTGGTGAGCCTGCGCATATACAACGTGCTGGCTCAGCTCGTAGCTGTTCCGATTCTCCAAGGCTCGGGTGAGCTGCTGGAGAACCTGAGCCTCGAGTGGAATGGGACAGGGAACTACGTCGCCTACTGGGACGGCAAGTACAGAGGTACTGACCGAGAGGCTGCATCCGGAGTCTACGTCTACCAGCTCGAAGTGGACGGCGTGCGACGAACCGAGAAGATGACGATCATCAAGTGAGAGCAGAAACGCTCCACCCCCCGAGTCGGCCAGGGCGCGCTGAGTAGTCAGCGCGCCCTGTCGTTTTGACGCCCGTCATTGCCGGAACGGCGCAGATTAGGGCACGACCATTGCCGCACACGGTTCAGTGATGATTCGTCCCGAACGTCTCACGCTGAAGGCCACGGAAGCGTTCCAGACCGCCTCGCAATTGGCGAGCGGACGGGGCAATCCCGTGGTGAACGACGCGCACCTGTTCATGGCGTTGCTCGAGCAGGAGGAAGGGATTGTTATCCCCATCCTTCAGAAAGCTGGGCTCAACGTCGCGGAACTGCGCGAGGAGGTGGGACGCGAACTCGACCGGCTCCCGAAGCAATCGGGCCCGGCGGGAACGCAGCCCATCATGGCCCGTGAACTGTCCGCTGCGCTCGATCGGGCCGATACGCTCGCGCATGAGCTGGGCGACGCATACGTCTCGACCGAGCACTTGCTCCTCGCGCTGGTGGCAACCAAGGGGACAACCGCACGGGCCGTGCTGAGCCAACGCGGCGTGGACTACGAGACATTGCTGCAGTCGCTCGCGGCGGTGCGCGGTAGCCATCGGGTTACCGACGTGGAGCCCGAAGGGAAGTACCAGGCCCTGGAGCGCTTCACGCGCGATCTCACGCAGCTCGCCCGCCAGGGGAAGCTGGATCCCGTGATCGGGCGTGACGAAGAGATTCGGCGCGTGGTGCAGGTGCTTTCCCGGCGGACCAAGAACAACCCGGTGCTCATCGGAGAGCCCGGTGTCGGTAAGACGGCGATCGTGGAGGGTTTGGCCCAGCGGATCGTCAACGGGGACGTTCCGGAGTCGCTGCGCGGGAAGCATCTCATCGTGCTGGACATCGGCCAACTCGTGGCCGGGGCCAAGTATCGCGGGGAATTCGAGGAGCGGCTCAAGGCGGTGCTGAAGGAGATCACGAGCCAGGAAGGTCGTTTCGTGGTCTTCATTGACGAGCTCCACACGATTGTGGGTGCGGGAGCGGCGGAGGGCGCGGTGGACGCGTCGAACATGCTGAAGCCGGCACTGGCGCGCGGCGAGCTGCACGTGGTAGGGGCCACGACGCTCGATGAGTACCGCAAGCACGTCGAGAAGGACAAGGCGCTCGAGCGCCGGTTCCAGCCGGTGTTCGTGGGCGAGCCGTCGGTGGAAGACACGATCGCCATTCTCCGGGGGCTGAAAGAGCGATACGAGGTCCATCACGGTGTGCGGATCACCGATCACGCCCTGGTCGCCGCGGCCACGCTCTCGGATCGCTACGTGGGCGACCGGCACCTTCCGGACAAGGCGATTGACCTGATTGACGAGGCCGCCAGCCGGCTGCGGATCGAGATTGATAGCCTACCGCAGGAGATCGACGAGATCGAGCGGCGCATGGTGCAGCTCCGAATTGAGGAGCAGGCTCTGAGCCGCGAGACCGATCGAGTGAGCCTCGAGCGGCTCGACGCGCTCCGGCGGGAGCTTGCGGAACTGGCCGAGAAGTCGCAGGCCATGAAGGCGCAATGGCAGGCGGAGAAGGCCGCCATCGCCACGTTGCGGGAACAGAAGGCCCGCCTGGAGGAAGCGCGAATTGACGCTGAGAAGGCGACCCGTGCCGGCGACCTTCAGAAGGCGGCGGAGATCCGGTACGGGCGAATCCCCGCGCTCGAGCGCGAAATCGAGACGGAGAAGAAGCGGTTGGCGGAGATCCAGGCGAAGGCCAAGTACCTCAAGGAGGAAGTGGACGCCGAAGACGTGGCCGAGATCGTGGCGCGTTGGACGGGGATTCCCGTGAGCAAGATGCTCGAGTCGGAACGCCAGCGGTTGACGCACCTTGAGCGGGAACTTGGCCGCCGTGTGATCGGCCAGGACGAGGCGCTCGCGGCGGTAGCCAATGCCGTGCGCCGCTCGCGGGCCGGGCTGCAGGATCCGAATCGGCCGGTCGGTAGTTTCATTTTCCTTGGCCCCACGGGCGTGGGCAAGACGGAGACGGCACGGGCGCTCGCCGAGTTCCTGTTCGATGACGAGCGCGCCATGGTGCGGTTGGACATGTCCGAGTACATGGAAAAGCACGCCGTGGCGCGGATGATCGGCGCGCCGCCGGGCTACGTGGGCTACGAGGAAGGTGGGCAGCTCACCGAGGCCGTGCGGCGGCGCCCGTACTCGGTCATCCTGTTCGATGAAATCGAAAAGGCGCACCAGGACGTGTTCAACGTCCTGCTGCAAATCCTGGACGACGGCCGGCTCACGGACAGCCAGGGCCGCACGGTGAGTTTCCGCAACACGGTCATCATCATGACCTCCAACATCGGGAGCCAGTGGCTTCTGGAGTTGGGCGAGCGCGAATGGGACGAAGCTGAGCGCCGCGTGCGAGAGGCGTTACGTGCCACCTTCAGGCCGGAATTCCTGAACCGCGTGGACGACATCGTCGTGTTCCGCCCGCTCACGCGCGAGCATCTGGCCGAAATCGTTGACCTGCAGCTGGAGCGCGTGCGGCATCTGCTCGCCGCGCGACGGATCAACCTGGAGCTCGCGCCCGAGGCGCGGGACCTCATTCTCGCGGAGGGGTACGATCCCGTCTACGGAGCGCGTCCGCTCAAGCGGGTGATCCAGCGACGCATTCAGGACCGTCTGGCCCTGGCCATTCTCGAGGGAGATTACGGGGAAGGCGACACGGTTCGCGTTGAGCTCGCCCCGGGGGGCGAACTCGCCTTCACCAGGGTCGCCGCCGTTGCGGCGTCCCCCGTGGCGTCCGTCACAACGTGACGGTACGGTTGCAAGGCGCAGGGAAGTGACGGGACGGCCGGCCATGCTGGCGCTGCTCCTGTGTGCGGGAGGCCAGGCGGGAGCGATCGCGGCTCAGAGCGTTCCGCTCAGACCCGGCAACACCGTGCGCACCGTGAGCTCCGATTCCGCGGCAACCGGCCTGTGGCGCGTGGGAACCGTGCTCCGAGCCACGCGGCTGGGTGTGCTCGTCCGCTCAGAAGGCGCCGATACGGTGCCCGTGCCGCTCGACGGCTCTCAACGAATTCAGGTTCGGCGCCGGTCGAACGGCCGCGTGCTCCTGGGAGGGGGAGTTGGCGCGCTTGCCGGAGGCGTGCTCGGCGCCACGGCGTTGGGCTCCACCTTCGGCGCAAGCTGGGGCGATCCGGGAGTCGGCGCGGAGGTGGTGGGATTCGGGCTCGCCGGGGCGTTGCTCGGCTCGGGGATCGGCCTGTTGCTGCGCCCCGCCCGCTGGGAGGAAATCCCGGTCACGTCGCTCGGTTATCCCGTGGCCTCGTACACGCGACGGGCGTCGCCGGTGCCGCTCACCAAGACCGAGCGGTGGGACGTGTTCCCGGCCACCGACGGTGATTTCGCCGCGTTCTTCGCCTTCTGGGAAGACAGCCTCCAGCCCGTTGAGGGGCTCTGGGAAATCGATCCGATCCGCACGACGAGCGTGATCGAATCCCGTCTTGGCAGCGCTGTCCCGCGCATCGCCATCGTACGCGATCCGCGCTACGAAGGGTACGACTACATCGCGGTTCGCCTGCCATCCCGGGATGGGGGAACACGGGCGCGAGATGCGGGTCTGGTGCTGTTCGCGCTTCGTCCCACCGAGCGGCCGTTCGTGTACGAGGTGCGGTACACGGCGTCTGGTCAGCGCCAGGGAGTGCACTGGGCCGAGTTGGGACAAGAGCAGTTGATCTTTCGGTTCCGCGACGACTCGAGTGTGGAAGAATGGGTCAAGCTGCCTTCGGGACGTCCATAACGACCACGGTCCTGTGCGCCACCGCCACGTGGGCGGCGTGTGGGTCCACGGGCCCCTACCGCGTGAGCGTGCCTGCCCCCGCTGATGGCAACGCGGTGTTTTTCTGCGTCGTGGCCGAACTCAACCAGTTGGGGTATCGGCTGGACCGGCGGGACCGCGCCATGGGGCGGATCGAGGGGCGCGGGACGGTGCGGCGTGGCTGGACATCGACCCGAGAGCCGATCTACGATGACATTACGGTGTTTCTGGCGCACGAGCCGTCCGGTGACGTCCTGCGCGTGACCTCGAGCGACCGCGGGCATGCCGAACGAGTGGCCACACGGTGCGGGGCAGGTCGGCGCTGAGCGCTCGCGGCGGCCCGAGTCCTAGGCGCGGAGCGTTGTCCGAGGGCGACGCGGCTGGAATGGCGGCGGCGCTCGCAGAGGCCAGGCGAGCGGCGAGCAAGGGCGAAGTGCCGGTCGGCGCCGCGATCGTCGTGGACGGGCGTGTCGTGGCACTCGCTCACAACGAAACGGTGGCTCGCCAAGATCTCACGCAACACGCCGAGTTGCTCGCCATTCAACGCGCGCTGCAGGCGATTGGCACAGACCGGCTGGACGGCGCCACCCTGTACGTTACGCTGGAGCCGTGCGCGCAGTGCGCCGGCAGCATCGTGCTGGCGCGCGTGAGCCGCGTCGTGTTCGGCGCTTATGATCCCAAAGCCGGAATGGCAGGGAGCGTGGGTGACTTGCTTCGCCACCGGCGCCTCAACCATCGCCCCGAGGTGATGGGCGGGGCGATGGAAGAGGAGTGTGGGGCGCTGCTGAGCGAGTTCTTTGCCGCGCGGCGCTAGGTCGCTGCTAATCCCGTACCAGTTCCGGTCTCACGGTCAGAATGACGGTGCCTCCTCCCACGGAGGAGGTGGCGGGGCGTCCGCTACGTTCGCGCGCGCTCCGACGCTCGAGTTCGGCGCGGAGGGAAAAGGATGATAGGCGATCGCCCCCCTGGCCGGAGATCGCCCGTCATCGCCAGCGATCGCTTCCCGATCGTCCCTTTCGCGTCCAGATGACGACGACCCCGCAGCGGGTGAACGGCCCCATGCCGCCAAAGTGGGCCGGCACCTCCGCACCGCTGCGATAGACCTCGATTGCCTCGATGTCCCTGGGGTCCACCACCTCATCCACGCTCGGCTCGGGCGACCTGGGGTCTTCTTGATTCAGTTCGTCAATCAGCCCGCCTCCCGGTGTCATCACGACAGGCTTGGAATCGCCCCGGATGGCAATCAAGCCGTCCACGAATACACGTGGCTCACACAGGCCGCCGAACACCGTTTGCGCCTGGCGGAACTGGAGCAGCGTTCGGCCCAGCACGCGCCCATCCGGCACCAGGCGGACGCCGGGCACCGTACTCAGGACGTCGCTGACGCGGGTTGGCCTGCGTTCCTCGATCACGTCGCGCGTGATGAAATGGCCGAAGTCGCTGAGCTGTCGAACGTAGAAGCCGACTTGTTCGAGGTAGCGGAGGCTGAGGTCCGCTTCGACAGTTACGGGGTCCAGCGCGATGGGGAGGGCCTCGATTGAAACGTCCAGCTCCACGCCACGCGGGCCGATGTCCACCGGTTCCAGGTGCGGCCGGTAGCCGAGCCGGCGAACCTGAAGGCGGTACCTTCCCGGACGGGGAGCGCGCAGCGAGAAATGCCCTGACCCACTGCTCTGGTCTGCCGAGACCGCGTTGCCCGAGGGCGTGATCAGCGCAACCTGTGCCGACGCCACGGGCTGGTTGGTCCCGACCTCGAGCAGCCGGCCGCGTACCGTCTGGGCGGCCACGGGCACGGCGACGGCCAGTTGGAAGGCCGCCACAGATGCGAGCAACGGGTAGGCTTGCTTGCCGTTCACCGGTTCCCCGCGCATGCTACAGGGTCACTCTGAAATCTCGCTCCAATGAAGAGACTTCGCCAAGCCGGTGTGTGGCGTGCTGCGCTGGGCGCGTGTAGTGCCTTGCTCACGGCCTGTGGACGCGAGCCCGCGGTGGACGTGACTGCGGAGCTGGGGGCGCCATTGCCAATCCTCACGCAGGAAGAGCTGGCCCGCTTCCGCGCGGGCGAGGCCCTGTTCAATCGCGTGTTCAGTCCCGCAGAGGGCCTGGGCCCCATGTTCAACGAGAACCAGTGCAGCGCTTGCCACACCGACCCCGCGAGCGGCGGAACGGGCGAGCAGAAGGTGGTGAAAGCGACGCGGTTCGACGGGACCGCGTGCGACCTGTTGGCCGAAGCCGGCGGCCGTAACGTGCGAACGCAGGCGACGCCCGCCATGCAGGCCCGCGGTCTCGATCGAGAGACGGTTCCCGAGGCAGCCACCGAGCGCGGGCGCTTCACCGTGCCGTTTCTCTTCGGGTTAGGCCTGGTGGAAGCGATTCCCGAGTCCGAGATCGCCTCCCGCGCCGACCCAGACGATCGAGACCGCGATGGCATTTCCGGACGCATGGGCCGCACGCCCGACGGGCGAATGGGGCGGTTCGGGCGCAAGGCGGACTTTGCCACCATCGAGGAGTTCGCGGCGGGAGCGCTGCTGCTCGAGATGGGGCTCACGAGCCCGCTCGAACCCAATGAAGCTCGTGCCAATGGCCAACCGCTCCCTCAAGGCGTTGATCCAACGCCGGATCCCGAAATGGACGCCCGCTCGCTCGCCTTGCTCGTGGACTTCGTGCGGTTTCTTGCCCCGCCCGCTCCGAGAACGCCTGAGTGGTCCGTGGCCAGAGACAGCCTCGCTCGCGGCGAGCGCCTGTTTCGGCGCCTGGGATGCGAGGCCTGCCACGTGCCCGTCATGACCACGAGCAGCCAGATCCCCTCACTCGACGGCAAGGCCGTGGCTCTCTATTCCGATCTCCTGCTGCACGACATGGGACCGGCGCTCGCCAACGTCTGTGGTCCGGGTGCGACGCCGACCGAACTCCGGACGGCGCCCCTGATGGGACTGGGCGCCCGCCGCGTGTTCCTGCATGACGGGCGCGCCTACAGCGTGCGCGACGCGATCCTGATGCACGGCGGCGAGGCCCAGCGGTCACGAGACGCCTTCGCGGCGCTCGACTACCTGGAGCAGCTCGAGCTGATCAAGTTCCTCGACTCGCGGTAGCGCCCTTCGCCATCCTTTGCCTCAGCGACGCGTAGCGTCGTGCGGCCGGTCGTCCGCGCGCAGCGCGTCCTCGTTCACCCAGTAGTACCGTCCGAACGGCCGGGCCGCGGGCCAGATCTCATCGAGTGTCGCCGCGTCGTACAACACGCCGCCTTTCATCACGTAGCGCATGTTGAGCGTGTTGCGGATGTTGTCGAGCGGGTTGGCGTTCAGGACGATCAGGTCTGCCAGCTTCCCGTTCTCGATAGAGCCGATGTCCTGATCCGCGCCAAGGAAGTGGGCGCCGTGGAGGCTGGCCACGCGGAGCGCCCCGAGTGGCCCCATGGCCGTGGCGGCCATCCAGACCTCCCACTGCGGCGCAAGACCGAGCTGCTCGCCGTGCGATCCGATGGCGCCATACCCGCCTTCGGCGATGATGTCCGCGAGCCCCTGCGCCAGCAACGGGAAGCTGTAATCCGTCTCCGGCCGGAGCGTGCGGCGTCGAAGGTGTCCCACCATCTGCCGCCACGGCATCCAGCGCTGGTACTTGGGGTCCTTCCACACGTCGGACTCGGCAAAGAAGTATTCGATGTTCCACGGCCCCGGGCCCGCCACGACGAACGTGGGTGAGTACGCCGCGCCGGCCTTGCCGAAGAACATCGCGGCGTCCTTGTAGACGGGGATCTCGCTCATGGGATGCTCCCACCCCGTCTGCCCATCCATGATCATGCTGAGGTTGTAGTTCAGGTCGCCGCCTTCGGCGGTGACCATGAGTCCCCGCGCGCGCGCCACGTCCGACACCCACTGCCGTTGATCGCGCCGGGGCTGCATGTATTGCTTGAGCGACACAGCGCCCCACGATTGTAACCGATCCACGTTGTCCTGGGTGACCTCGCGACTTGAGAGCAGGTTCTGCCGCGCGGCGTCGCCGCTGTAGAGCGGATCGCCCGTGGAGAACGTGCGCGGCCCGATCATGTCACCGGCCTCGATCAGCTCGGCCGTGGGGAAGATGTTCTGGGACCACATCGAGTTGTCGAGACTCGTGGTCACGCCATAGGCGAGGTACGACGCCACCTCGTAATCTCGGAGCGGCCGGTAGCCGCGGTGCTCCCGGTAGTGATGGCTGTGCATGTCCACGAACCCGGGAATGATGGTGGCGCCGGCCAGGTCAATGACCCGCGCCGCGCCGGTGGTGGGACAATCGCCCACGCAGGTGATGCGGCTTCCGGTCACGACGATGGTCCCGCGCTCGATCACACGATCCCCCGCGAGCGTGACGATGCGGGCCCCGCTGAGCGCCACGGACCCCTGCGGCGCGCGGCGCGGGACGGTGAGTCGCACGGCCACGGTCTCCGCGGTCTCCCGCCCGACGTGGTACGCGTAGTAGCGATTGGCACTCCCGAACTCCACGGTCGTTGAATCGCGCCAGCGCGGGAACAGCCCGCCCGTGCGGGAGAGCTGCTTGACGGGGAGCTTGCCGCGGCGCTTGTTGACGTCCACGGGCTGTTCGCCCGCGCCCTGCCACGGCAGCGGCGCGAGGTACACATTGTCGCCCTCCTGGAACGCCAACCACTTGCCGTCGGGTGAAGGGGCTGCCTCGTCCGCGGCCGGGATGACCAGGTGCTCCCGGCGGTCGCTGCCGTCGGGCTTCACGGACACGATGACGGATCGGAGTCCGCCGCGCCCCTGCGCGCGTTGCATCTCGGGGTAGAAGATCCGTCCTTCGGGTCCGTAGGCCGGCTGGACGATGCCGCGACGCGCCATCGCGCTCGGGTCCGATTCCACCGGGAGGGGCACGCGCGCGACGAACGTGGCCGCGCCGCCGGCCGCGGGAATACGAACGATGTCCCACCACGGGTTGTGCGTCAGCGTGCGGCCTGCCAGCGTGGCGCCCGCGCCGCGCGCCACGACCAATTCACCGCCGTCCGGGCTCCAGGCGGGGTGCACGAACTCGCCGGCGTCCGTCGTGAGGCGCTGCGGCTCTCCGCCCGTGGATCGCACCTTCCACACGTGACCGCGCGCGGTGTCGTCCCAGGTGGTGAACGCGATCCAGCGACCGTCCGGTGACCACGCGGGGCCGAACTCCTGCGGCCCGAAGGACTCCGGCGTCAGTCGCCGCGGCGCCCCGTTGCGGTCCATGACCCACACGCGACCCACGGCTTGAAAGGCGAGCCGGGCCCCGTCACGCGTGGCCGTGTGCCACCGCAGGAACTTCGCCTCGAACGGTCCGTCCGAAATGCGGAACGGCCTGTAGGCCATTTCGGAGATCGTGCGGCGCACCCCGGCGGTGAAGGGGATCGGTTGCACGGCGCCGGTCGTCACATCAAGGCGCCGCAGCTTTCCGCCCTGCGCAATTACGATCGAGCGGCCGTCTGGCGTCCAGTCGTAGCCCGGCAGGATTCGGAGGCTCTTCGATCCACTTTCCACGGATACCGAAATCGGATCGAGGGCCAGCCGCTCGAGGCCGGTCTCGAGGTCGCGCAGCCACAGGGCCGTGCGGGGTCCGAAGCGGTGCCCTTTGAAGGAGATCGTGCCGTCGGGGATGTGCCGGGCGAACGCCAGCCAGCGCCCGTCCGGCGCGATTTCCGGTGCCCACGCGCCGCCGGAAGACATGCGATTGGACGCCGGGCCATCCGCGTCGCCTGCGGTGAGCGCGATCCGGCCGCCGGTGCGAAGGTCGAGCCGCTGGATCTGATAATGCCCCCGCAGTGCGTCTGAGCCGGACGTGCGCATGTGGTAGTACACGTACCGGCCGTCCGGCGAAACCGAGGGCCACGTGGCCCCTGGAACCTCCGTGCCGATCAACGCCACGCCCTGCCCACCATCTCTGTGATACATCCAGATCCCGCTACGTCCCTGCGGTCCCTGTTCGTCGCCTGCGACCTCGGCCGCGTCATCGGCCAGGCCGGATTGCTGTTCCTCGGTACCCACGTAGTCGCGCCGCACCAGGATGTACTGGCCGTCCGGCGTCCACGCCGGAACGGCGGCTCGGACGTCGAGGTCGGTGAACACGGGCCTGGGATCGGTACCGTCCGCGTTCATGAGCCACAGATTATTCTGGCCGCGGCGATCGGAGATGAAGGCGATGAGCCGTCCGTCCGGCGAGATGCGCGGATGATAGTTCACCGCCACGCCGCTGCTTTGCGTCAGCGACTGCGCCTCGCCGCCGGTGATCGGCAACCGGTAGATGTGCCCCAGGAGATCGAACGCGAGCCACTGGCCGTCGGGGGACACGTCCACCGACATCCACGTGCCTTCGTCCGTGGTGAATGCGATCTCCCGTGTCTGGCCTCTGGCCAGGGTCACGTCCCATTGGGACGGGGTCTGCTGTGCGGCCTGTTGGGCTGAGAGCAGCAGGGGCAGTGTGAGCGGCAGTGACAACGCGGTTAGGGTTCGCACGGCAATCTCCGCATGACGCATAGGTCGAGTTTGAAGTGAAACGGCGGTGGGACGGTTGCCCGCCCCACCGCCGGCCGTACAGTGACGATACGATCCGAATCAGCTACCTGGCTTCAAGTCCTTGATGAACGGGTTGCCCTCGTACTCGTCGAGCGGCAACGGGTAGCACGTCGCGTTGCCGTACGTCAACCACGCTGCCGCCGGATAGTTCACGTGCTGTCCGCTCGGGAAGACGTGGTTCGGGTCGTTGACGCCGTTCCTCAGCCAGCGCCGCAGGTCTCCCAGGCGGAAGCCGCCCTGGAACAGGTCTCTCGCACGCTGCTCCCGCAGCTCGGACATCAACGCCGCATTGTCCGCCGGGAGGTTGTACGTGATCGCGGGTTGGAATCCCACGGCGCGACGGCTGTTGACGAACGTGGCCGTGGCCGCCGAGGGCCCCATGGCCTCATACAAGTGATGCTGGGCCTCGATGCCATCCGCCAGCAAAATGTCCGTCCCGCGGGCATAGGCTGCCGGGGCGACGAAACCCGTTTGGCCCCGCAGGGACCAACGCCCGCCATTGTATCCGTCGAACCGCAGGCCCTGGCGGATCTTGTACAGCTTGGTCAGCGCGTTGTGGCCCAGGGTCCAATTGGTGTCCGCCTGAATCCGCGGATCGGTCTGCGACGCCACCAGGCGCTGCGTGCCGAACGGCTGCCCGCCGGACTGCAAGAAGCGCGGGCTCATGCCCAGCCGGTGGTTCGTTCCGGTGATGTTGGTGTACTGGTTGTTGGTCTCCCGATCGGTGGCGTCCGAGAAATCGAGCCACCATTTGAACGTTGCCGGTACAGGGGTGGCCGCGGCAATGGCAACCGCATTCTGGTTTGCGTTCAACGCCGCCCGGGCGGTGCCCACGCGGGCCAGGTTGACGATGTTCTGGTCGCCAACCTTCGTCGCCATGGCGATCGCCTGGTTGAACCAGTTGATCCCGCGGAGGAACAGGCTGTCCGGCGTCAACAGATACTGCCCGAACTCGATCTCGCCGGTCTGCGTGTTGACCTTCGAGATCACGGCCTCGCACATGGCCTCGCCCATCACCGTGTAGCTGTAGCCCGCGAAGGCAGCCATGAGCGCGCGGTTCCGGCTCGAGTCGGGATACGTCTCCAGGGTTCCGAGGCGTTCGTACACGTCCTCGGCCTGTCGCAGGGCGCGGCTGATCTCCGTGAACATCAGATCCGCGTCGCCCTCGTTGTACTGCACGATGCGCAGGTTTAACCGCGCCGTCTGCTCCCAGTTGACGCCCGTCACCTGCTCGTCGGTGAGCATGCTGCCGCGCCAGATGAACGGATCGTCGTACATGTGCGTGAAGTCGCCGATCGCGCCGTAGACCAGCGCGTTGATCATCGTCGGGTTCTTCTGGTTGAGGTCGTTGATGTTGATCTCTTCCGGGTTGCTCACCTTCAGCAGGGTGTCGCACCCCAGCAGGGCCACGACGCCAACCGTCGCCGCGGCCGTTCGCATCACGTGATTGAGTCGAGTCATGGTCGTGGCCCTCAGAAGGTGATCCGCACCGACGCGAAGAATTGCTGCATCGGCGGCACGGATGCGTAGTCGAGACGCGTGAAGTTGGCGGTGGCGCTGAAGTTCACCTCGGGGTCGCCGGTGCCTTTGTACTTGGTCCAGCGCCTGAGGTTGCGCCCGGCGAGCGTCATCGTGACGCGGCTGGCGCGGAACGCCTGACTCCACGAGGAGGGCAGCGTGTAGCTCACGCTCAGTTCTCGCAGCTTCAGGAAGTCGCCGTCCATGATCCAGGTGCGCGTCTGGAGACTCGAGTGCACCAGGACCTCGAGTGTGTCTCGATCGGGCGCGTTGATGGCATACGTATTCCGATCGATCCGGCTGCGCACGGAGCACAGGGCGCACCACACCTTGAACCCGCCCTTGTAGTCCAGGTGCGCGAACAGGCGCAGGTTGTTGAACAAGGTGATCGTGTTGGTGAACGCGGCCTCCCGTGTGGGCACGGACGGGCCAACGTAGTTGTACTTGTTAATGTCCACCGTCACGTTGTTCGTCGCCGGATTGATGAGGGGACAGCCACCGGGGCCGATCGAATCCGGCGCGGCCCAGGTTCGCGGGCACGCGTCCGGCGTGGCCGCGCCGTCGCGCTCCACGTCGTTGTACCAGAAGCCGCCGAGGGGATAGCCCTCTTTGTGCTTCTGCACGGTGGCGAACGCACCAAAGGTGTCCTCGGGGCGACCGCCGAAGTCCACGAGCTTGTTGCTGTTCCTCGAGAACGACAGCGTGGCGTCCCATGTCAGCGAGCGGGTATTCACCGGGGTCAAGGTGGCCAGAACCTCAAGGCCCTGGTTCACCACCTCGCCGATGTTCTCGAGATGATCGCCCCCGAAGCCGGAGGACGGCGGGTCCGGCAGGGCGATCAAGGCGTCCTTCGTGCTCTTGTGGTAGTAGGTGAATTCCAGCCCGAGCTTGCCGCCGAGCAGCGATGCGTCGAACCCGGTCTCGTACTCAACACCCTCTTCGGCCTTGAGGTTGGCGTTGCCGTACTCGGAGGGCTGGAGCTGACTCACGGTGACTTCCGCGTTGCCCGACTGCGCCGTGGTCTGGTTGGTGGTGAACGTCCGGTCGGCGCTGAACGGTTGCGGCGCGTTGCCGGCCTTCCCCCACGCGAAGCGCAGTTTCATCTGCTCCACGAACGGAATCGGGAAGAACTCCTCCTCCGAGACGACCCAGGAGAACGACGCCTTGGGGTAATACACCATGGAGAAGTCCGAGCCGAACGCCGAGTTGTCATCCACCCGCAGCGCGGTGGTGAGGTACATGCGCTCGCGCCAGCCCACCTGCTCCTGGAAATAGAACCCGAGCGAGGTCTGCTGCACGAAGTCCTCGTCCCCACGCCGCACGGCGGCGGCGCCGACCAGGTTCAACGTATTGGCGATCAGGCCCTCGCCGCTCGCCTGGTAGATGCGTCGGGCCCGTGAGTTGAGCTGCATGCCGGTGGAGAACGAGGACGAGAGGTCGGGCGTGAGATCGAAGTTGATGGTGCTCGCCACATCCGCCGTCCACACGTGCGTCGTCGGCATATAGTGCGAGATCACGCCGGTCGCGTTCACTGCGCCCCACGGGGCCAGGCCGGTCGTGTCAATCGTATAGAACTGCGTGTTTCGAAGGTCCTGTTTGTCCAGGCCGAGGGTGATGCGGTTCTGCATGAACGAGAACGGCCGCCAGTTGCCGGTGAGGCCGATCGTGGTGCGCTCCGTTCTGATCTGGTTGTCGAAGGAGTTCGACAGGTCCGGCGCGAACCCGCGCCATCCCGGAGCGCCGACGCCCTGGGTCTGGACCGGCCCCTTCGCCTGACCACGGAAGGCGTTCCGCAACAGACCGTTCGACGCGTTGTCGTTGAGGGGCTGCATGCTGTGGTTTCTGGCGTACCCGAAGTTCACGCCAATGTCCAGCTTTTCCGATGGCGTGAACTCGATGTTCGCCCGGCCTCCGATGCGGCGGTCGAAGTTGTTCCAGAACACGCCGTCTTCGCTGTAGCGGTCGAACGACAAGTAGTAGTTGAAGAAGTCGCCGCCGCCGCGCGCCGAGAGGTCGAACTTGTACGTGTTCCCGTCCCGGATCACGGGACGCCCGTCGAGCATCGTGTCCTCGCGCAACGGATTGTGCACGAGTAGGCGATCGCTCTCAGGGGCAAGCGAGTCCATCCCTGCGCAGCCCGGGAACGAGGCCGGGTTGCGGATATTACTGGGACGGCAGAGCCAGTAGTTGATGGGGTTTCCGATGTGCTCGGTCCAGCGGGTCTCGCCGGTCTCAGCGCCGAACGTCCACTGCACGCCCGCGCCGCGACGTCCCTTCTTGGTGATGATCTGGATCACGCCCGAGGCGGCGTCCGCTCCGTAGAGCGTGGCGGCCGACGGGCCTTTAATCACTTCGACGCTTTCGATGTCATCGGGGTTCAAGAAGGAGAGCGGGTTGGTGGGCTGGACGGTCGAGTTGCCCGTTCCGAAACCGACCTGCAGGCGGCTCTCGAACCGAATCCCGTCAATGTAGTACACGGGCTGATAGCCGGCTTCCATGGACCCGGCGCCGCGAATGCGGAAGTTGCTGCCCGCGCCCGCCTGGCCGGAGTTGGAGATCACCGTGAGACCGGGCGTGCGGCCCGTGAGCAGGTCCTGCACGTCGGCCACCACCGCGGCTTCCGCCACGTTGGCCGCGTCAATCTTGCTCACGGCGTTGCCGAGTGTGCGTTTCTCGGTGCGCCCCGGCTGGCCCGTGACCACGACCTCGTCCAGCTGCATGGCAGCGGGCGCGAGTGTGAAGTCCACGGTCTGGGACTGACCCGGCACGAGGTTGATCTGCGCCTCGAGTCGCGTGTAGCCGATCATCAGCGCCCGGAT
>DATMAW010000152.1:0-7552 GCA_035559715.1 Gemmatimonadales bacterium
CGCGAAGTTGAAGCGGGCTTCTCGCGCTTGGTGCCGCCCGCGGCCGCAGCCGTCCGCGACCGGCGCGAGCCGCGCTTCGCCGCCGGCGCAGCCTCCTCCTCGCCGAGATCCACGACACCGATCAGCGGGATCTGCGTCGCCACCGGCTTGCTGGAGCCCGAGCCGCGCCGGATCCGGAAGACCCGCGGGGTTCCGGCGCTCGCCACCACCGGGACAGTTGCGGGCGGCGCGGCCGCGGCGACCTCACGCCCCACTGGCTGCTCGACGGGCGGCGCTTCCCGGGTCTCGTCCTTCGGGCCCTTGGCGCGTCCGCGGCCCCGCCGGCCCCGGCCCTTCTCGGGCGCCGCTTCCACGGCCGGCTCGGCCGGAGGCGCCGCAAGCTCGGCCTTGAGCGCGATCTCGAAGCCGCGCGCGTTCTTGGAGAGCGTGATCAGCCCTGCGTCCTCAGCCTGGCGCAGGAAGCGCCCGAACTTGGGACGGTGGAAGATCGGCTCGTCGTTGCGCCCCAGGATCTCGCGCATCCGCTCTCGCACCGGGTCCTCGCCCACCTTCCCGGGAGCCACGCCGCCCAGCTCGCGCAGCACCCGCTTCAGCAGCTCGAAGGCCTCGTTGAGCGGCATGCCCTCCCCGACGGTGCCGGAGCCCGAGCGCGGACGGCGGCCGCGGCCCTCGGCCTCGGCGGCGCGCTCGGCACGCTCCCGGCTCTGGCGATCCTCAGCGCCGCCCGGAATCGGCGGCAGCGCCTTAGGACCGCCGGGCGCAGCGGGACCGAGGTCGATCTCGTACTGCCCGTTCTCCAGCTTGTTCGCCGCGATGAGGCCGCGGCGCCGAGCTTCGTCAATGAACTTGGAGAACCGGTTCATGCCGACGTTCTTCTCGTCGAACGACGGGTCGAGCTCCTGCATTACCTGCTTGAGCCGGTCGGAGCGCATCACGTCGTCGCGCTTCTTCATCTCCAGCACCGCGTCCACCACCAGCTCCCACGGGTCGCGCCGCTCCAACACCTCGTCGGCGACCCGGGTGAGCCCGGCCAGTTCGTTGTACGAGTAGTACTCGTCGCAGTTCTGGATCAGCAGGTCGCTGGACGACTCGCGGATCCCAACCCCGATGATGTACTTACCGTACTCTTTTAGCTTGATCACCAGCGAGCTGAAGTCAGAGTCACCGGAGAGCAGGATGAACGTCCCGATCTCCGGGCGCGTGAACACCAGCTCCAGCGCGTCGATCGCCAGCCGGATGTCGGTCGCGTTCTTCTTGTTCGAACCGAAGGCCGGCGCGAATATGAGGTCGATAGACGCCTCGGAGAGCGGGACGATGTATTGCGGGTAGCGACGCCAGTCCGCATAGGCCCGCTGCACGGCCACCTTGCCGCGGATGATGTCCGAGTTCATCAGCCGCTTCAGCTCGTGCTGGAGATCCGAGCGGATCCCCATCGTCACGTTGTCGAAATCGATCAGCAGTGCTGCGTTAGGCGCGTGTGCCGGCGGCTGCTTGGCCGGCACGCGCTGCATCTGCGTGGGTGAGGCCATGGCTCCCTACGTTGTCGAGTGGTCGAGGGCCACGAGCTGCGCCAGTTCGCGACGCTTCACCTTGCCGCTCGCGGTCAGCGGGAGCGCGTCGAAGAACCGTACCAGATCGGGCACCTTGTAGTCGGCCAGTTGTTCCCGCGCGAAGTCCAGAACGTCCTCGCCGCGGACAACGGCCCCTTCCGTTGCTACTACGCACGCGCAGATCATCTCGCCCAGGACCTCGTGCGGCAGGCCGACCACGGCCACGTCCTCGACGGCGGGATGCGCGCGTAACACATCCTCCACCTCGCGCGGGTACACATTGAACCCGCCGCGGATGATCATCTCCTTCCGGCGCCCCACGATCCGCACGTACCCATCCGGATCTACCAGGGCGATGTCGCCGGTCAGGAAGTAGCCGTCCTGCGTGTGCGCTCGCCTAGTCTCGGCCGGCATCCGATGGTAACCGCTCATCAGAAACGGCGAGCGCACCGCGAGTTCGCCCACCGCTTCCGCCTCATGCAGCGCCCCCGTCACCAGGTCGGCCACGCGCACTTCCACCCCGGGCAGCGGGCGCCCAACGGTCTCCTCTCTCAGGTCCGGCCGGTCGCCCGACCGCGTCAGCGTCACCGTGGGTCCGGTCTCGGTGAGTCCGTACGCGATCTGCACGTCGCACACCACCCGGATCCGCCGCACCAGATCCGTGCTGACCGGACTGCCGGCCACTATCCCCGTGCGCAGCCGCGGCAGCACGGCCCGCGTAAAGTCCGGCTGCCTGAGCAGGAGCGTGAACATGGTCGGCACGCCGTGGCACAGCGTCACGTTCCGCCGGGCCATCAGTCGCACGGCATCTGCGGCCTCGAACCGGTCCTGGAGCACCAGGCACGCCCCGGCGTCTAGGGCGCTCAGCACCACGTGCGTGCCGAAGATCGTGAAGATCGGCACCGCCAGCAGCGCGGCGTCGTCCGACGATACGCCCAGCTCGGCGTTGGTAGCCCGGGCCGCGCCCACCAGGGCGCCGTGAGACAGGCAAACGCCCTTGGGCTTGCCCATGGTGCCCGAGGTGAACAGGATCGCCAGGCGCGCGGCCGGATCGCGGGCGATGGGCGGCGGCTGCCGGTGAGCACCCTTCGACACCAGATCTGCGTACGGAAACACCCGGTCGTCGTACCACATGTCGTCCGCGCCGACCGCCACCACATAGGTGATCTCGGGCAGTTCATTCATCAGCTCGTCGAACCACTCGAGCAGGTCCCTGCTCTCCCACGCGGGCGCCGTGACGACCAGCGACGCCTCCGCTTGCCGCAGCTGGTACTTCAATTCGTGGTAGCCGAGTGAAGGGTTGATCGGGACCACGGTGGCGCCGAGCCGGGCAGCGGCAAGAATCGTTACCACGGCCTCGGGCCAGTTCGGCAGGACACAGGCAATCCGGTCTCCGGGCTCGATGCCGAGGTCGGCAAAAGCGGCGGCCAGGGCGTCGGCCTCCCGCTGGGTCTGCCCGTACGACATCTCCCGGCTTCCGGCAACCAGAAACGTCCGGTCGGGGGCCCGGTTGGCGGCCGAAGCAAAGGCGTCGGCGAGATGCGTAGAGTTCGTAACAGACACCAGCATGGTAAGATAGCAGGTTGCAGCTTGGTGGGGGCAGGGGCGAGGTTATGCGCGTGGCAATGACCTTCAGGCAGCGGATCTTCGCCTGGCTGGTGACGATCGCTGCGGTTCCGGCCCTAATAGCCGTCGCGGCGACGTTCTTTGCCCCTGAGGTGGCGGCCCCAGTGGGCGGCGCGGACGCCTGGGAGCGGGCCGCAGAGTCATTCCGCGCGGCGCGGCGGGGCCTGGATTTGAGGTCACTCCCGCCGAGCGCCCGGAGCGCCCTGGAGGCCCACGGCGAGGAGCTGGCTACCAGCGTGATGCTGGCCCGGCGTGCCCAGGCAATCAGGGCCGCCTTCTCGGGGATCCTGGCTGCGGTCGCCATCGCGCTGGCCGTGCTGGTTGCAGGTGGCGCGGTGCGACTGGCTGGCCACCTCTCGCGCCAGCTATCGCGTCCGATTGACGAACTGGTGGACTGGACCACGTTGATCGAGCGCGGCGAACCACTGCCGGATGGGCCGCCGCCAAAGGGAGCGCCGGAATTCGAGGTCCTGCGCACGGCGTTCCGTCGCATGGCCAGCGAGCTGGACCGGGCCCGCGCCCGCGAGGTCGAGGCCGCGGGCCTGCGCGCCTTCCAGGAACTGGCGCGCCAGGTGGCTCACGAGCTGAAGAACCCGCTCACGCCGATCCGGTTTGCGATCGACCGGCTGCGCAAGGAAACCACCCCGGAGCAGCGGGAGCAGCTGCTGGAGATCCTCTCGGAGGAAAGTGGCCGAATCGAGCAAATGGCGCGTGAGTTCGCCGATCTCGGCCGGCTGCCGGAGGGGCCCGCGGCCCCTATAGACGTGGTGGAGCTGCTCCAGACCCTGGCGCGAGGAGCGCCTGAGGACGTGAAGGTGCGGGTGGAGACGCGGGGCACACCGGTCGTGCTCGGCCACGTGGAGCCGCTGCGCCGTGCGCTCAGCAACCTGGTGCTCAACGCAATCGACGCACTGCGAAGCACGGACACGGAGCCGGCGCGGGCGCAGGCGGAAATCGTGCTCGAGGCGCAGGTCACCGGGGATGGGCGGCAGCAGGTGCTGATCGCAGTGCGCGACAACGGGCCCGGAATCCCGCCCGAGAACCTGTCGCGGGTGTTCGAGCCCTACTTCACGACCAAGACGAGGGGAACGGGTCTGGGTCTCGCCATCGTGCGCCAGACCGTACATCATCACGGCGGCACGATCGAGGTAGCCAGCGAGCCTGGTCGCGGCACGACCTTCACCCTCACCCTGCCGGCCTTCGTGGTATGAGTCGAGCCCCTCTGGTTCTGATCGCGGACGATGAGGCCAACCTGCGCCGGATGCTCGGCGCGGTGCTGGTGGCCGAGGGCTATCGAGTGCTCGAGGCAGCCAACGGCAACGAGGTGGTCAGCGCGGTTCAGGCGCGGCGGCCCGATGTGCTGTTCCTCGACTTGCAGATGCCGGGCGGGCCAGACGGGCTGGAAACGCTGAAGCGCTTGAGCGCGGAGGCACCCGGATTACCGGTGATAATGATGAGCGGCCGCGCCGGCCTTCAGGACGCGGTCCAGGCCACCAAGCTGGGCGCCCACCACTTCCTCGAGAAGCCGCTCGCTCCCGAGGTGGTGCTGCTCACGCTGAAGAACGCGCTCGAGCTGGCGCGGACGCGCGCCAAGGCGCAGGCGTTGCGCGAGGCCCTGGGTCCCACCTCGACCATCGTAGGCAGCTCGCCCCAGATGGCGGAGGTGCGCTCGCTGATCGCGCGGGTCGCTTCCACCGAGGCGCGGGTGCTGATCACGGGTGAATCGGGCACCGGCAAGGAATTGGTGGCGGCCGCCATACACGAGGCGAGCGCGCGCTCCGACGGACCGTTCGTGCGGACCAACTGCGCGGCGATACCGCGCGAGCTGATCGAGTCGGAGATGTTCGGCCACGAACGCGGCAGCTTCACCGGGGCGACCGAGCGGCGCATCGGCAGGTTCGAGCAGGCCGATCGAGGGACCCTGTTCCTGGACGAGGTGGGTGATCTGTCGCTCGAGGCACAGGCCAAACTGCTGCGGGCGCTGGAGGCCGGAGAGATCGAACGCGTGGGGGGAACGCGGCCCGTCGCCGTGGACGTGCGGGTGGTTGCCGCGACCAACAAGGATCTGCAGCGCGCCGCAAGGGAGGGCCGGTTCCGCGAGGACCTGCTGTACCGGCTGCACGTGTTTCCGATCCACCTGCCGCCGCTGAGAGAGCGCCCGGGCGACATCCCGGAGCTGGTCGAACACTTCGTGGCCCTGGTCTGCTCGCGGATCGGAAGGCCGCGCATGCCCGTGTCGAAGGAAGCGATGGAGTTGCTGATTGCTTATCGCTGGCCGGGCAACGTTAGGGAGCTTGCGAACATCGTCGAGCGGCTGATCATCCTGTCCCCCGGCGGGGCGGTAAGCGCGGAGGCCGTGCGGGATGCGCTGCCCGCGACCACGGCGGCGGCGCATAACGATCCGCCGCTACCGCTGCCGGTCCCCGGACGGTCGCTCTCCGACGAGCTGGACGAGTACGAGCGCACGCTCATTACCCGGGCGCTGTCGGCGGCGCGGGGCAACATCGCCGAGGCGGCCCGGCTGCTGGTCACGGATCGGGCAAACCTTTATCGTCGCATGCGGCGCCTCGGCATTGACCACGGCTCGTAAGTGTCGTTTTGACTCTGGCCGCCCATTGCCGTGTCCAACCGACACGCTGATGTCCGAATGCGGGTACCGAGAGCTGGCTGGCGGAGCCGGGCCGTGCACTCTAAGTTTAGTCATTATTTGAACTTAGGTTCGTCGGTGATTCACGGCACGTCGTCTGCGACCGATCTGGACGGACCTTACTGGGGTGGTCAATGCGTAGCTCCCTCCTGGTTCTGACACTGCTGGCCCTGGCGGCGCCCGCGGCGGCGCAGGACCGGACCATCGTGGTTGGCAGATCGCGCAGCACGGACGAGTTGGTCCGGCAGCTGCCGCGCGATGTGGCGGACGAGGTGATCCAGTTCTTCAACCGGAGCGGCACGTTCCATTTCTCGGGCGCTACTCGGATTCCCGGTTCCCGGGGCATCGACGGAGACGTGGCGGTCCTCGGTGGGCCGGTGACGTTGGCCGGCCGGATCAGCGGCTCGCTGGTTGTGATCAACGGTGATCTGGTTTTCGAACCCGGTGCCGTGGTGGGTGGTGACGTGCTGGTAGTAGGGGGAACAGTGGAAGGCGCCGCTCGGGCAGAGATCGCTGGCGAGCTGCGGGCCTATCGTGACGTGCTGCGCTACCGGCGTTATGGGGACGAGTTGGTGTACGCGCCGCAGCGGGAACTCCCTGCCTGGGCGCGGCGGTGGCGCAGGTCCGATTACTCGCGCAGCCACAGCGGTTTCTACACTGCCCTGGGCGGCACCTACAACCGGGTCGAGGGGGTGCCGATCCTGTTCGGACCGCGGGCCGATCTGTTCATCAACGACGGGCTGCGCTGGCAGGGCGAACTGCTGGGTGTGATCCGATCCGGCCGCAACTTCGAGCTCGATAATGGCGACTTCGGCTACCGCATTCGGGGCGAGTTCGTAATCGGCTCGCGCCAGAGCAACGTGGGCGTGGGCTTGCGCCTGATCGACCTGTACGCCTCCATCGAGCCGTGGCCGCTCAAGGACTTCGAGACTGGGTGGGCGGCGTTCCTGCTGCACCGCGACTACCGCGATCTATACCGGCGGCGCGGTGCGAGCGCGTTCGCCTCGCTGCGTCCCACCCGGGAAGCGAGCCTGACGTTCGAGGCTCGGGAAGAGCGGCATTTCTCAGGCGAGGCGCGGGATCCGTGGACGCTGTTCCGGAGCGACGAGCCGTGGCGGCCCAACCCTGCCATCACCGAGGGCCTACTGCGCAGCGCGACGGCTTCGCTGCGGGTGGACTCGCGCAACGACCGCCGGGCCCCATCGAGCGGTTTCTACTTGTTGGCCGACTACGAGGCCGGGCGGCTGAGCGATGTGACGGGTGAGGTGGACCCGCGCTTGCCGGGTACGCACCCTGACCTGGCCGACGGCAGGCTGGACTTCGAGCGGTTCTTCGTCGACGCCCGCCTGTACACCCGAATCTCGCCTTCCGGGCGAGTGAATCTGAGAGTGGCGGGCGGCGGCTGGGCGGGCGGAGAGGCACTGCCGTTGCAGCGGCGCGTCTCGATAGGCGGACCGGATCCATTGAGCGGGTTCCGCTTCCGTGAGTTCGCCTGCGGGGGCGCGCAGTTCAACGGCGCACCGGCGCTGTGCGACCGGGTGGCGCTAGCGCAGGCGGAGTTTCGCACTCATCTCGGGTTCGATATCGGCCCCGAGTGGGCGAACGATTGGGGTGACCAGGAGGAAGGCGAGCGCTACGAGCCGTTCCACGTAAGTGGCCCGGACGTGGTAGTGTTCGCCGACGCGGGGTACGCATGGAACGTGAACGGCGCCAACGCAATCACGGCCGA